>NZ_JBEOZK010000017.1:0-170404 GCF_040297565.1 Streptomyces sp. NPDC001728 | reverse complement strand
GACGCCAGCGTCAACCACACATCGTCCGCGGCTACTTCGGCGGCCCGCATGTCCGCTACGTCCTGGACGAGAACCCTTTGAGTTTCTGATCAATATGGGTACCTCGGTTGACCAACTCCTTCTGAATCAAAAGCTCGGCTTTCTGCAGCACCTCTTCTGGTGGATCTGGATCAGCGCGTCATGGATGGCGTTCGGCATGATCATGTCGAACCAATTCTCTTCTTCCTTGCGATGGGCTACAGGATGCTTCGCCGTGATCACCCTTACCTATTACGGTGCATACATTGGTTGGCACAGGATCTATCTTGCCGGTCAATCAGATGGGTCGCCGCGCAGGGAGGGTACGACCGAGACAGTGGCGGGCGGCGCTCGCTTCATTGTTACTGTCGTTGGCGTATTGATCGGCCTAATTTTCGCGTCGCTCAGAACCGAAGAGCCTTCGCTTTCGATGAAAGTTGGCCTGGTCTCTCTTGGTGTGAGCATGGTGGTAGGAATCATTCTCTTCATTGTCACCTCGTCAGGTCTTGTGGGAAGTCGGGCTGAACTGGCCGCGGGGATTATCTTGAACACCGCGCTCTTGTCTCTCACATACGGGCTTTCTTGTGTCGTTTCCGACATGCTGGCCAGGAAGTAGGGCTAGGAGAAATGGATGGCGTCGCGGAGTCGGAAGTTCGACATGTGCTCGAAAGCTTCACCAGCTTCCGATTTGATTCGGAGGCGTGTGAAGAAATTGACCAGTTCTGCGAGGAGGAATTTTCGAGGCCAGTAAAGACTGGGGAGAGATCAGTCGATCAGTCGGCCAGTCAGCTGCTTGTGGCGGCGGCAGAGTTCTCGCTGATCGATACCATTCCGGAACTCTGCATCGCAGACCTCGCGAGTTTGGGCAAGTGGGCCGAGAGAGATATTTGGGTAGGGGTAGAGGATGTTTGGAAGGCGGAATTGAAATCCGACTGTCATATGGGTTGGTTCCACCCTGGATTTGCCGGGTACCCTGAAGCGGGCGCAGCTGTATTTTCTGCCGATGTGGGGAGAATGCGAATTGCGAATCAGGGTAATGGGTTTTCCGGTGGTGTCGAGGATGTTGCTGTAGCTGTCGAGCGGATGGAGAAGGCGCACGGGAGGCATCCAGCAAAGTCGTTCCAAATGATCGCAAAAAGTGGCTTCCTTCGACTTCAGGGAATCCTGTGGTGCGCCCAATTCTCCATCATGGGCGTTCCTGGGTTTCCTCAGTCGACTCGCGACGCCGTTCGGTCTTTTTGTGACCGGCTAGAGATCTAGGGCTAGGCCGATTCCAGTCCGCGATGAACGCGGTGTTAGACGGCGAGATTGCTATCTCTGAAGCGGCCGATTTGGCTATGTCGTAGATTCAAGGGTCGGCAGTGTTGAGAGAGCCCAGGCGGCTACCGGCTCCGAAATATCATCGCGTTCGCAACTCGCGCGGCCGTCGCCGGACCGAGAGCCAGATCGATGCCGGGGTGAACCTTTCAGCCGGCGAACCCTGGCAGGTCTACGGGTAGGGGCTGGACTCCTCTTCAGCGCGATGACCCACGACCTGCACGACCTGCACGACAAGTACGGGAAGTCCGTGCGCAGCGAGATCCGCCGGGCCTTCGAGCCGTTTCCGCTTGACGACTTCGAGATCTGCGCCCGGCAGCGTCACGCGGAGAAATGGGCCCGGGTATCCGCAGGGAGTCCGCCGCCGTCGATGGAGTCTCGCATCGTGGTCACGAGTGCCGTCGCCTGTTCGGCCAGCGCCTCGTCTTCGGTCTCGCCGAGTGCGGCGACCGCAGCTGTACAGAGCGAGATGGCCTCCTTCGGGTCCGTGGCCCACACGGCCGACGAGAGAAGGAAGAGTGCCCTTCCCTCCCCATGGCGGTCGCGGGCCATCCGGAAGAGCGTGATTGCCTCACGGATTGCCTCGGTGGCCCGGTCTGGCTGCTCGAGCGTCGCCCACGCCTTGCTGAGGTTCATCAGCGCCTTTGCCTGCGTGTGGGCGTCGCCGACCTCCTTCAGTAGGTCGCTCGCTTTCGTCAGCAGACGGGCGGCCTCGGTCGGTTCACCCGTCTGAAGTCGGATGGTCGCGAGATTGTTCAGGGCGAGGCCTTCGCCGCGCTTGTCCCCGAGGTCGCGGCAGAGGGTGAGCGCCTCCTCGAGTACATCTGACCCGTCACCGAGTCCCCCCGCACGCAGCGCCGTGCTCAGATTGGTGAGGGCCATGACGACTCCATGACGGTCATCGGCCCGATGGAAGGCGTCGCGTGCAGCCGCGTGGGCGGCCGCGGCCTCACCGGCCCGTCCCAGTTCTCTGAGTGCCAGGCCGAGATTGTTCTGGGTGACCGCCTCACCGTGCCAGTCACCAACGAGACGGCAGATCTCGATGTCTCGCTGGTACGCGCTCACCGCTTCCTCGTAGCGGCCCAACTCGACCAGCGAGCGTCCGAGGTTGTTGAGCGCGGCGGCCTCACCCTGGAGATTTCCCGCCTTGCTCTGGAGGACAACGGCCCTTTGCAACAAGGGAACGGCCCGCTCGATGTCACGCATCTCGTGCAGGGTGCGTCCGAGATTGGTCAGTACTTCCGCTTCGCCTAGAAGGGACCCCTCCGCTGTGTAGATACGGAGGGCTTCTTCGTGTGCGGTGACGGCTTCGGGGAACCGGCTCAGTCCTCTGAGGGCGCATGCCCGTGCGTCGAGGAACGCGGCACGGAAGGCGGCAGGGTCGTTCTTGGAGCAGTGCTCCAGTGCGCTGTCGTACACAGCCGCCAACTCGGCGAAACCGTGACGCAGTTTGAGGTAATCGCCGATACGTCCCGCCATCGCCAGGATGACGTAGGGGTTGTGAGTGCCGGGTGTGGTGGTGAGGACCGCGACGAGGTTCGCCCGTTCCTCGTCCAGCCAGGAGAGTGCGGCGGTCCGGTCAGAGAACCTAGGCGCCAGAGACTGACCTGGGGAGAGGTGGCCGTGCGCCTCGTCCAGACAGTCCGCGTAGTGGCGTAGCAGCCGCTCCAAGGCGGCGGACCGACTTTCGGCAGTATGCTCTGTCCGCCCGGTCTCGCCCGCGTAAAGACGGATCAGGTCGTGCATGCGCCATCGGCCGTAGGTGGCCGTACTCTGCACCAGATGTCCGCGCCCCAGGGCCTCCAGGAGCTCCTCGGCCGTGTCCGGGTCGACATCGCAGAGCCGGGCGGCGGACTCGGTGGAGACGTCGGGGCCGGGGTTGAGCGCGAAGAGCCGGAAGAGCCGTGCCTGGTCCTGCGGCAGGTGTCGGTAGGACAGTTCGAAGGCGGCTCGTACCGCGAGGTTCCCCCGACTCAACCGGCGCAGGCGGCGATGCTCGTCGTCCAGAGCCTGGGCCATCGAGGACAGCGGCCGGGCCGGCTGGTCTGCCAAGAGGGCGGCGACGATCCGCAGCGCCAGTGGCAGGTGCCCGCACTGCCGGGCGATTACCTCGGCCCTCGCCGGGGCATCATCGATCCGCGTGTCCTCCTCACCCCGGCTCGCTCGCAGAACGAGGCGTAGCAGGTCGACGGAGTCCACGGGATCGAGGACCGTTAGGTCGTGCAGGCGGGCGTCCAGGTCGGACAGCGTGTGTCGAGAGGTGATCAACACGGGGGTGCGCGCGTCACCCGGTAGGAGGAGGCGTACCTGCTCGCTGTCCACGGCGTCGTCGAGGACGATCAGAGTGCGTCGTCCCTGGTTGGCCAGGTCCTGTAGCGCCGATCGGTACAGTCGCGCACGGTCCTCGAGAGACACGGGGATGTGCTCGTGGTCGACGCCCAACCCCCGCAGCATGGAGGCGAGCGCCTCGTCGGGACCCTGACGGCGAGCGGGGTCGTATCCGTAGAGTTCGACGGCGAGGACACCGTCGAACCATCCGTCCCGTGCATAGGCACGATGGGCAACCTGCCGCACCAATTCGGTCTTTCCGACGCCGGGGAGTCCGGCGACGACGTGGACCGACGGTCCCTCGCCGACGGCACCCGGGTCCAGCACCGAAAGCAGCCCGTTCACGGTGGTCTCCCTGCCGGTGAACGTGCCGGACGGGGCGGGCAGTCCCGAGAGGGCGGAGGGGGTCCGACGGCCAAGGTGGACGGGGGCGGCCTGCGCAGCTCCACCCACCGACGCTGCCGCAGCGTTGTCCTCCGACGGCATCACGCGCCGCAGCCCGTACTGCGGGAGTCGGTCTGCGAAGAATGCCGCGTCGAGGCAGGTTCCCAGGGAGTTGAGGAGAAGGTCGCCCAAGGCTAGTGCTGCGAGGCGGCCGGGAGCCCCGGTCAGGGCCTGTTCGGCGAGGGCTGTATTCACGGCAACCACGTCGCGCTCATCAGGCCACTCCACCCACAGGGCGCGGAGCATGCGCCACGCCGATTCCGGTGCGCCGTAGATCCGGGGAGCCGCGAGTTCGTCGAAGGGGGCACGGAGTTCGTCCGTCAGCCAGTCACGGACGAAGGAGGAGAAGTCGTCGGACCGACGGGCGCGGTCGCAGAGTTCCTGGAGCGGCCGGGCCGGCACCATCGAGACGAAATGGAAGTCGTGCCCCGCTTCGGCGTGGGTGCGGAGGTGCCGCCAGATCCCCTTCGCGTCCAGGGCCGCGACGTTCCAGCCATTGGCGTTGCGGTTCTGACGCTTGACCTGGTGCACCTCGGTGCGCCCGCCGTGACGGTACGCGAACTCGGTACCTTCGCCGAGGATTCCGTTCGGCTCAAGGGTGAGCGAATCGCCGTGCCCCAGGAGGACGTACAAGGTGTGCCTAATCGTCCAGGCGCCTTCGTAGCGGTTGCCGAACTTGTCCGTCTCACCACCCGGCCTCGGTGCCACCGGTTCCCCCTGTCCCGCCCGCCGGACGACTCCGCGACCCCGCCTCGTGCACGGTCGCGTGCCACGTCACCGTACCTGGCGGCGCCGACAGTGGTGCCCGCACCGGACGGCCTCCGGAGCTCCCTCGGCCTTTCACGACGAAGGCGGTTGCTCGTTGGAAGACAACAGGCACCAGCGCTCCCTCGCGCCAGAGCGACGGGCCGCTTTACCGATGCCAAGCGCAAGGCCTCGTCTTCAGATACTGGGTGAGGGGGACTGACGGGCCGCCAGCCTCGCAAGCGCGGGGAGGACTGTTCAGTCAGGAGCCTGGTCGCCAGTGCAGCGAGTCTGGGGACCAGTTGGGGACCACACGATGTACGCGCTGGTGCACGACAGGCCGGCATGTGTACCGTATGCGCCCGGACTAAGTCCGCTATATCCAGAAAATACCCTTGACCCCTACTCCTGGGGGTCAAGGGGTCGCAGGTTCAAATCCTGTCGTCCCGACTCGAAAGAGTCGCAGATCAGGGGCCGTTTCAGAGCAATCTGAAACGGCCCCTGACTCGTTTTTGGGGACCACTTGAGGGCCAGCGCACGTCACCAGGGCGAAGCGCTCCTTGACTCGGTCAAGGAGCGCTGGTGGCTGCATGGCTGTCTCTCCCAGGTCATGTTGTGCTTCTCGGCGAAGTCGCGTGCGGGCTTGGTGAAGCCGTTGAGCCCTGGTGTCCTGGCTGGGAGAGCCGCCCGAACGCACCGTTGCCCGGCGGTGGTCCGGGGCGGGGACGTCGACGGTGAAGGTCCAGGTCCCGTGCGTGCCGTCGGTGAGCAGGTGGGGACAGCGAGCGCCGATCTGGTGGGATTGGGTGTCCCTGCAGCCACAACGCTGGTAGACACGGCCGCGGCCAACGCTGGTGCACGTAGCAATCGCCTTCAGGAGGCGGAGAAGGAATCCTGCAGAGACCGCCACGGTATCGGTCGGCACAGGCCTGACCGGTTTTCCGGTGGACCTGCTCATCCGGGGAGGCATTGCGCAGATACCGGGCCGGCTCGTTCGACGCGAAGGTAGGCGGCCGGTGGCGGTGCAGGAGGTGGTCCGCGAGGCGGTGGACGTACTGGCGGGCGAGGCGGCGGAGCGCGGGGTGACGGTCTCGGTACGGGCCCGCCCGCTGATGGTCGACGGCGACGCGGTACTACTCGACCGTCTGGTCCAGAACCTGGTCGTGAACGCCGTACGCCACAACGTCCCCGACGGCCGTGTGGAGGTCCGCACGGGGCCGGACATCGGCATCGAGGTCACGAACACCGGCCCCGAGGTCCCGCCCGAGACGGTCCCGCTGCTCTTCGAACCCTTCCGCCGGCTGACGGAACGCACCCACGCCCCCGGCGACGGCGCGGGCCTCGGCCTCTCGATCGTCGATTCGGTCGCCCGCGCCCACGGCGCGACGGCGGAGGCCACCGCCAACGAGGGCGGCGGCCTCACGGTCCGGGTACGGTTCGCAGCCGACGGCTGACTCCCGGATGCCGGTCAGCCGTCGCCGCGGAGCCGGCGCCCGATCTCGATGTCATCCTCCAGCGCGCTCAGCCGCGGCGGGGTCCTGGAAGCGTCCAGGACCACCACGTGGAGCCGGTCGCCCTCGGCCGGGGGCGGCGCCTCCTCCGACCACCACGAGGGGTGCTTGGCCTGGTCGATGAACCCGTCCCCGCCTTCCGCGGTTTCGATCGTCACGAACGACCCCACCATGGTCACCACCTTGATCACCACGTCGAACTCTTCGTGATTCCTGACCACGTCATCACCCCTTCTCACCATACGGAATCCATGTCCGCTTCATCACCAGCTCGTTGAACCGGTCGAGCTTGTCCACCGGAATCGTCCACTCGATGCGGGGCGCCCCGTCCTTCCCCTTCGTGTCGTACACCTTCATGTAATCGGAACTGGTGAACTCCTTCAGGAAGTCCGGGTGCATGTCGTACCGCACCATGCCATTCGCGAAGTTGACGCCGCCGTTCGGGCTCCAATACTCGGCGGCCACGTCCCGCTCACCGAAGTAGATCTTTCCGTCGGTGAGGTAGCCGCCGCCCATGTCCACGCCCGGCTGGTGGTTCGCGGGGTTCGGGCCGTGCTCCTTCTCGTACTCCTTGTCCTTGTGCTTGGGCGTCCGGTAGATCGGGAAGGTCGGGCACTCCGGGGCTAGGCCCAGGTGGTCCGTCCAGGTGTGCGGGTTGTGGACGTACGTGAAGGGGTTCGCGGCCGGGGCCAGTCCCAGCGGGTCGGAGGTGAGGTAGCGCGCCACCTCGGGGTCGTAGTGCCGGAAGTGGTTGTAGTTGAGGCCCGTCTCCGGGTCGAAGTACTGGCCCGGGAATCGCAGCGGGGTGTAGGCGACGCTGTCCGCCGCCCAGGTCGTCGTGCCCCACAGGGTGGTGCGGGTACGCCAGGCCGTTTCGCCGTTCTCGTCGAGCAGTTCCCTCGGTGTGCCCACGAGATCGGTGACGATCGCGAAAAAGCGGCGGTCGACCTCGTCCTGACCGGCGAGGTGCTCGGTCTGGGCGACGGGACGTGTCCCCTGGTGGTCCCAGGTGAGGGCGACTGGACGGGGCAGCTCGGCCGAGGTGGTCACCTGCTCGCACAGGAGCAGGCCGTCCCAGGCGAAGTCGGTACGCTCGACCACCTCGTCCGCGTCGTCCAGCCGCTGTTTGGCGACCCGCCGCCCGAACGGGTCGTAGAGGTAGCGCCAGCGCGTCCCGTCCGGGGTGACGGCCCCCACGAGCCGGTCCTCGGCGTCCCAGGTGTAGCGCCAGCTCTCCACCTTGCCGGAGAGGTGCGCCTTCCGGCGCAGGGTGACCCGACCCTGGCCGTCGTGCTCGTAGCGCACCCGGCCGGCGTGTTCGACCCGGGTGCCGGTGTAGGAACGCGCGCCCGTCGCCTCATGACCGGGGTGGGAACGGGGCCAGTCGGCCTCGGTCTGGTTGCCCGCCTCGTCGTAGGCGTACCGCTCGCTCCAGCCCTCCGCGTGGACCGCCGTGACCCGGCCGACGGCATCCAGGTCGAAGGTACGCCGTCCGGTGTGCTGGTCGTCCGTGTACGTGAGGGTGTGGTCGGCGCGGTAGCCGTAGTCGCGGCGGTGGAGGCTCCGGCCGGCCGCGTCCCGTACCGACTGGGTCGTCAGACGGCCCAGCTCGTCGTAGGCGTGCGCGAGGGTGAACGCGCCTCCGAAGTCCCGGGTGGTCTCGCGTCCGGCCGCGTCGTAGCCGAAGTCGATCGTGCGCCCAGCCGTGGTCAGGCGGGTGCGGTTGCCTGCCGCGTCGAACGCCCACTGGCTCGTCACCCCGACGGGCGTGGTGCGACTTGTACGGCGGCCCAGGGCGTCGTACGCGTGCGTAAGGGTCCGCCCGTTGACGGACTCCGCGGTCGGCCGACCCCACTCGTCCCGGGTCATGGACAGGGTGACACCGGGAGCGGTGGCCGCGACGAGCCGACCGCACAGGTCGTAGTCGAAGGCCGTGACCTGCCCGTCGGCGTCCTTCCGGAGGATCCGCCCGAGAGCGTCGTGCTCGTAACGGACCTGCTGACCCAGCGCATTGGTACGGCTGGTCGTGCGGCCCACCGCGTCGTACGTGTACCCGACGGAGCGGCCGTCGAAGTCGGTCTCGCCGGCCAGCCGGCCCGCCGCGTCGTAGGAGTAGTTCCAGGTCATTCCCTGGGGGTTGACCACCTGGGTGAGACGCCGCTCGGTGTCGTGCACGAACTCGTGGCGCACGCCGTCCGGAGCGGTACGCGAGCGCATGAGGTCGAAGTGCGTGTACGTGAACCGTGCGACGCCGCCCAGCGCGTCGGTGTGGGTCAGGCAGTTGCCCTCCCCGTCGTACGTCCAACTCTGCCCCGACCCGTCGGCCTCGACCCGTCGGGCGAGCAGACCTTCGGTCGTCCACTCGAAGGAGATCGTGTTCCCGAGGGGCCCCTCCACGGCGACGGTCCGCCCGAAGGCGTCGCGCCGGTAGCGCGTGACGGCGCCCAGGGGATCGGTGAACGCCAGGGGCAGACCGTGCGGATCACGGTCGAAGGTCGTGGTGTGGCCCAGGGTGTCCGTCACCGCCACGGGCGCGCCCGACCCGTCGTACACGAACGTGGTCGTGGCGCCGTGCTCGTCGGTCGACCGGATGCGGTTGCCCCGCGCGTCGTACTCCTGGCGCAGCTCCACGCCGTCCGGAAGCACGGTGGTCAGCGGCAGATCGAGGTCGTTGTAGACGCAGGAGAGCGCGGTCCCGTCGGGGTTGCGCACGGCGGTCAGGTTCCCGCGCTCGTCCCAGTCGAGACGGGTGGTGTGGCCCAGGGCGTCCGTACGGCTGAGCAGGTTGTCGTGGCGGTCCCAGCTCTGATGGACGGTGTTGCCGAGCGGGTCGGTCGTCGCGACGACCTGGAGGTGCTCGTTGAAGTGGTGGACCGTGGTGGCGCCGGTGGAGTCGGTGTAGCGCGTCACCCGACTCTCCGGGTCGTACGTGAAGGTGGAGGAGAGGAAGCCGTCCGGGCCGATGGTGCGGACGACGCGGCCCGCATCGTCGTACGCGTACCGGAACGTGGAGTCGTTGCGGTCGGTCCAGGATGTGATCCGGTCGTCCTCGTCGTAGCCGAACCTCAGGGCCAGACCGGAGGAGTTGGTGACCGCGTCGAGGTTGCCGCGCTCGTCGTAGCCGTACGTCAGCAGCGTGACCGGACCTTCGGGGCCGCGCAGCGCCAGGCCGGTGACGCGCTGCGCCTCGCTGCTGACCTGGACGGTGTATCCGCCGGTGTGGGTGACGGCGGTGGGAGAGCCGTCGGGGCGGCGGGAGAAGACGACGCGGTTGTCGTTGCGGTCGCGGATCTCGGCGAGCCAATAGCCGATCGACGAGAGGTAGGGGCTGCCGGTGAAGGTACGGGTCAGGCTGGAGTGCGGGTCGCTGACCGTGTACACGGTCTCGTCCTCGTGCTGCCCACCGTGGACGAGGGGCAGCCGATCGCCCTCCACGGGCAGCACGGGCTCACCGCCGGGGCGCGGCAGCTCCGGGTAGACGAGCAGGGAGCCGTCCTCGCGGGCCCAGACCGCGCCCGTGCCGAGCGGGTCGAGTTCGAGCCGCTCGTCCAGGCTGGAGGCCCAGCTGCGGCCGAACCACTGGCCGTGGCGGTACTCCGACAGATGGGTGCGGCGCAGCACCAGCGGCAGGACGCCGGGCAGCGACAGGTCCGTCTGCGGCAGGGTCATCTCGCCGGTCACGACGTCGACCGGGTCGTTCTCGCACACCGTCTTGTCGAGGGAGATGGCGTGGCGACGCGGCTCGTCGCGCGCGCCCCGCAGCGGTTCGGGTCCGGTCGGAGCCGCTGTGCTTGCTGTTCGGCCCGTCGTTGACCGTGTTCTTCCGGTCCTTGCCCCGGTCCTCGTCCGGTTTCCTCTCCTTGGCGAGGCGTGCGCGGATGTCGTCGTCGTCGTTGTTCTTGTGGTCGGTGGAGATCCGCTTGACGGCCTTGGGCAGGGTTTCGCCGACGTGGTCGCCCATGGTCTTGGCGGACTTCACCAGGGCGCCCATGGCCTTCTCGATGACGGGGTCCAGGGCGTCGGCGATGTCGTCGCGGCCCTTGTTGCGGCCCTGAGCCGACTTGGCCTTGGTGAGCTTGCCGGTGGTCTTGCCGTGGATACCGACGCTCACGCCGTTCAGCTTCGTACTGGCGTTGTCGTGCTCGTCGTGCTCGATGTGGAAGCCCTTGCCCCCGGGGCGACCGCCACCACCACCTCCGGCGGAGGCGAGGTTCAAACCCTCCTTCGCGCCCTGGACACCCTCGTTGAAGCCGTCCTTGCCGGCCTGCTTCGTCTGGTCGAGGTTCACACCGTTCTGGACGCCCAAGGCGTCCATGCTGACCTGGACCACCAGATCGGCGGCCATGTTCTCCAGTGCCGCCACGGCCGGTTCGGTCATCACCCCGACGATGTGACCGACCGCCTCTTCCATCGCGCCCGTGATGAGCTTCAGCAGCTGCTTCTTCGTGAACGCGATCGCGCCGGCACCCAGCAGCGCTGACAGGCCACCGGTCACCGGTATCAGCGCCATCGCCAGCCCCGTCTGACCGGCCAGGACGCCGAGCTCCGCGACCGCCTTCCACTTCATGGCCTCGATCGCGCCCGCCGCCATGTCCAGCGCGCCCGCGATCGTGCGGGCTGCGGAGACCATGTCCTTCAGGTGTTTGCCCTTGACCTTGCCCCAGTGCTCGTTCAGCGCGTCGATCGCCTCACCGTGACCCGACGACAGCAAACGCTCCATGTGGTTGTTGGCGAGCTGACCGTCGTCGGCGAGGTCGCCCGCGAACTCCCGCAGGGCGTCAGCCATTTCGCTGTAGGCGTCCTCGTCCACGTTGGGCCAGTTCACCCCCACCAGGTCCAGCAGCGTGTCAGCCCAGTCCCGCACTGTGACAGCCATGATCGAAGTTCCCCCGTGCGCAAGTCTGTTCGCAGAATGCAAGTGCGAACACCTTGTCATGGGAGGCCGCAGTCGATCAATGCGACTTCTCCCTCGGCCGGCTCGGCTGCCCGCCGCGGCGGTGGCGGGCAGCTTGGCCTACGCGACAGACGAGCCCGGCGCTACCAAGCCATGGTCACCCTCGCCTGCCTCCAGCTCTGGCTCCCGTGACTTTCCGGACACGACCTGGCGCAAGGGAATGGGGGACCGGTTGGGGACCACAGGGTGTGCGCGGCAGCGAACGTGCTGGGTGCTCACGCGCAACTCGCACTCAGAATTAGTGCGTTATGTCAGGACCATCCCCCTGATCCTCACTCCTGGGGCTCAAGGGGTCGCAGGTTCAAATCCTGTCGTCCCGACTCGAAAGAGTCGCAGGTCAGGGGCCGTTTCAGAGCAATCTGAAACGGCCCCTTGATCATTTCTGGGGACCATGTGGGGTGAGGGCCTCGCGGGTCCGGCCTCGGGTGGTCAGTACGGGAAGTCGCGGCGGGACTGGTACTGCTTGCCCCCGAGCAGCTCGACCACGAGGTCGGACGGGTCGGTGAGAGCGGCCAGTTGCGCGCGCATGTCCTCCTGGGGCACGCAGAAGGTGTGCGTGTAGGTGATGAGCAGGGCGGACCTCAACTCCGTGGAGCGGTTGGGGCGGGACGTGTGCCACCAGGCGCCGTCGGCGAAGATCACGCTCCCGCGCGGACCGGCGAGGATCTCACCCTCGTCGCACCACGACTCCCCCATGTCCGGCAGCCGGTCCGCCCGGTGCGAACCGGGAATGCCGGCGGTGGCGCCGTTCTCCACCGTGAAGTCGTCCAGGAACCAGATGCATTGCCCGGCGAGCGGGATGGCGGGCCACGGCGGGGTCAGCGTCCAGTAGGGGTGGTCGGCGTGCCAGTACTGCTCGACGGCGCCGGGCCAGAGCGTGTTCGCGCTGAACGTCGAGCAGATCAGGTCCTCGCCGAGATAGCGCCGCCACACGGCGAGGACGAAGGGGTGGACCAGGGCGTCGAGGAACACGGGATCCTTCGCCGGAAGATGCAGGACCCGCTGGTGTCCACTGGGGTGCAGATTGCGCTGCTTCTCCTCGTACAGCAGCCGTTCGAGGGATTCCCGCATCCGGTCGACGGCCGGTTCGGGCAGCAGGTTCTCCACCAGCAGGTAGCCGCGCTCGCCGATGGCGCGGACCGCCGAGTCGGCCTCCGGCAGGTCGATTTCTGTCGTCGTCATGGCGTTCTCCGGTCGGAATTCAGGACCAGCGGGGCAGCAGGTCGCGCAGGAGCGTCAGCCGGGCGCGCTCTCCGGTCGCAAACGGATTGTTGCTCTCCAGACCGGGGACGATCACCCGCACGACGTGGCCGGGCGCGCTCTCCGGGCGGGACAGGTCGAGCACGGGAACGTGGGCGACACCGGCGTCGGCCACCCGCCGCAGAGTCCACCGCAGGTCGTCGAGCACGTCGTCACCGGTGAACCCTCGTGGGAGCGGGGCCGTGATGATGTCCGGGTCGAGCCAGAACCAGGCGTCCTCGTGCGCGATGGGACGCGGCCGTTCGTGCCGACCGAGGCTGCGGGCCCTGATCGTGAGGTCCTCGCGACCTCCCGCCACCGAGCAGGCGATCGACTGGGCGGCCTCCAGCAGGGCCATCTCGACCGCCGTCCCGGGATCAGGATGGGTGCCGTAGCCCTCCGCACGGTCCAGGCCGCGCCACACCGTCACCATGAACGTGGGGACCTTGACCTCGGACGTGATGTCGAGGACCCGGACCACGTGCCCGGCCCGGCGCAGCCGCTCCGCAGCCTCGCGCGCCCGGTCCGGAGCGGTGTCGGGGTCCACGAACCGGAACGGCGGCGCCCCCGTCCCACCGGGGTTCACCAGGGCGACCTCCGCGAGGCGCTGGGCATGGCGCTCCACGTACTCGCACAGCCCGTGCAGCAACGCCTCCTCGAGGGAGAATCCCGACCCCAGACCGTTGGTCGCGATGACCTTCCGTGCCCCGCGCGGACTGAAGCAGACATCGCCCCGGCCGCGTTCGAGCCGCAGCAGGTCGAGCGGGACGAGGACCGTCCCGGCGGTGAGGAGGTCCGGGCAGCGCACCCAGGTCAGCGGCAGCTCGGGGGTGTACCCGCTGTCGTACGGCAAGGCCAGTCCCGCCGGGTCGACGGCTTCGCCGCCCAGCTCGCGGTAGCTGCCCTCGACGAGGTCGTCGGCGCGCGGCACCCAGCGTTCCTGCGCCCACTTCTCCAATTCCTCCATGACGCTGCCGACGTACGCACCGTCCTCGGTGAGCCCCTTGCCGCTTCCGTACGTGCTGGACCAGCGGCCGTCGGGCCGGGCGGCCTGCGCGATCTGAACGCCGCCGATGTCCCCGAGCTCGCCGACCATCCCGATCCGGGTGATCCCGATGGTCTTCGCCAGCCTCTCCGCGTGGTCGCGCGCCTGCCTCAGAGAGGTGCAGAAGCGTCGCTCCCCCGGAGGCTTCGGCCGACCGCGCAGCCGCAGGACAGGGTGCGGTACCGGGCGGGCGGCGGCGGGCAGGGCCCCGCCGGCCATCGTCGCGGCCAGTGTCCGGACGTTGCGCCGAGCCCGCGCGAGCCCCTCGGCGAAGGCGTCCTGGGCGGCGCGGTCGTCGTGCCCCCACCGCGCCCACCGCTGCCGCAGGGCCTCCCGGTCGACGGCCAGGTTCGCCTTGCAGAGCACCTGCCACGCCTCGGCGAGTTCCTCGGCTCCCGCCGGGCGGGGATCCTGCCCGGCGAACAGGCGCAGCGCACCGCACCGCATCACCTCCCGCTTGAGCGAGGCGTCGTGCAGGAACAGTGCGGCGCGCACCGATCGCCGGAACACCTCGCGATCGACCCTGGCCCACGCCGTCAGCCCGGCATCGGCCACGGCCTCGGCCTCGGCACGGCGGTTGAGGGTCGACAGGTCGATGCCGAGGTCCGCGAGCGTGACCCGGGCCTCCTCCGTGCTCAGCCACCCCCAGCGGCGCACGGCGGACCGGAACGTGGCCCGGGCGGCCTCGGCGTCGACCGCCGGCAGCAGCTCGGGCGGTACGGGATGGGCGGCACGGCCCAGCGGTTCGAGCCGCCCCGTGTACGTGAGGAAGGCGAACAGTTCGTCGTCGTCGACCCGGTCGCCGCTCTCCCAGATCAGAGCCGTACCGGTGGCGGCGGGCTCGGCGACCGGGCGCCCCACGTTCGCGCGGGGCCCCTCACCGGACACGGGCGCCACCCGGGCCGCACCCACCGCCTCAAGGACCGACTGGGCATCCCGGTGCTTGAGGTCGTGCCCCGCCAGCATGGCGACGAGGTCGTCGCCGTCGGCGCGATCGAGCAGCCCGGCGGAGCGGACGACGCGGCGGTGGGTGCGCGCCTTGTACGGCAGCTCCAGCGCGGCCGCGAGCAGACGGTCGGCGGTGGGGCGGTCGATGGTGCCGCCGCGGTGCAGTCGGTCGACCGCGTAGCGGACGTTCACCATGGGCACGGTCAGAGGAGCGGCGGTCTCCGCGTCGAACAGCAGCGCGACCTCGTCGTCGCGGCTGACGACGCCGTCGCGGTACCAGGCGTGGACCAGCCCGATGCCGATGACACCGGGAACCTCGGCCGCGCGCAACGCGCCCATGCTGCCGCCGCCGTACACGACGACGCCCCGGTCGACGGCCCGGCGCACCTCTGCCGGGCTGACGGCGAGGGACTGCTCGAAGACGCCGTCGACGATCCCGACGACCTGCCCGGAGGGGAACGCGTCGAGGTCGCCGCGCCGGACCGGTCGGCGGTAGTCGGCATCGAGGAGCAGCCGGGCCTCGGCGAGAGGCATCGAAGGCCCCAGGAACACGACCGGCCGTGTGCTCACCGTACGAGCCCATCGATCTCGCCCGGTCGCGAGCGGCGAAGCAGCCCCTCGGACACGAGCTTCCGGACGACATCGACCGCGGCGCGCGGGGCGAGGGCGCCGGGCAGGTCGACGGCACGCAGCACGCGCGCCCCGGCCACGTGCTCGAACGCGGCCAGCACACCGACCGGGCCGCGGACCGCGCCGCCCGGGAAGTGGATCGTCGCGGAGACGTCGTCCGCGGTCACGCGGCAGTCCGTGCCCCGTGCGCGCACCAGCCACGTCTTCTCGCCGATCCCCTCCAGGCCGCCGCGCTCGCCGAGCCCGCCGTCCGCGAGGACCGCCCGGCGGGCGGCGCGCCGGGCGGACAGCCCGCCGAGCATGCCCGGCAGCGCCGTACGGATGCCCGGGGAGCCGAGCAGATCGGCCAGCCCGGCGGCGAGCGCGTCGGCGTCGGCCGTTCGGGCATGCGGGACCGGCGCGTCCAGACCGGGCAGGCCCGCCACGACCTCGTCGAGGACGTCCCGCCAGCGCAGCGGGAAGAGCCTGATCGTCAGGTGCAGGGACGACGCGGTCCCGGTCCGGGCCGCGTGCCCGCGGTACTCGGGCACGTACAGTACGTCCCCCGGCTCCAGCGCGAACTCCCGCTGCGGGATCCGCGCCCACTCCCGCGCCGGGACCCCGCACGGCTGCTGCGGGCCGTTGCCCTCCTCCACCCGCCAGATCTTGTGCCCGTCGAGCTGCACGACCAGGCTCCCGTGGTCGTCGCGGTGCGGCGCGAACCCCTGCGCCGCGGCCGGTGTGGCGAACACATGGGCACCGGCCGGCGCGCGGAGCGCGACGCCATGCTCGGCCAGGTCGAGTTCGATGCCGCGGCACAGGTCGGCGAGAGCCGGCGAGAGCCGGTGCGCCTTGGTCAGATAGAGCGTCTCGCCGTCCTCGAACAACCGCCGGACCTGTCGCAGGTCGAGCATGCCGTCCGCGTCGACGAGCGTCGGCGGCAAGGGGCGCCGGTCTCCGCCGCGGGCCAGGTGCAGCACGCCCTCGTGCGCGTGGTGCAGGGCACCGAGCATGGCCTCGAAGCCGTCCATGTCGAGCGGCGGGGCACTCGAGGCGCCGCCGGGGAACAGGCGCGGCTCCCGACTCCGTACCGAGTCGACGAAGGCCGCCGCGTCCGTCGGGCGGAGCAGTTCGGCGAGCGTCACGCGTCCTCCCGCCCCGGCTCGGAACCGGCCGGCGGCGCGGGGTGGGGGATCGGCCGGTAGCGCTGGACGAGGAAGCGCCGCCTGCGCTGCTTCTCCTCGGGCGTGCAGGTGGTCACCAGTCTGCTGCCGGTGTGCTTCTCGTCCTCCACGCGGCAGGTCCCGCCGCACAGGTTGCGCAGGTCGCAGGAGCGGCAGCCCTCCCGGTTGTCGACCCCGAAGGCCGCGGCCGTGCGCCCCAGGTACGTCGTGATGTCGCCGAGCGGCAGCTGGTCGACGTGGCCGAGCGCACCGGACATCAGGTGGCAGGGGTACACGAGCCCGTCGGGGGCGACCACGAGCTGCTCGGCGTATCCGCAACCGCTGATCTTCTGCACCATGTTGGACCCGTGGACCTTGTCGTCCTCCTCGCGCAGCTCGCCGAGCAGCGCGTCCACCCACGCCCGCACCTCGTCGGTGTCCAGGTCGTGGTCGAGGTCCGTACCCCGGCCGTGCGCCATGGCGCCGTAGCTGATCCGGAACCGCAGGTCGGTGTCGCGCCACTGCTCGGTGAAGCCCGGGAGTCCCGCTTTCACAGCTGCCCAGTTGGCGGCCATGACGGTCGTGCTGACCCGCGTCTGCACTCCGGCGTCGAGCAGGAGACGGATGGCGCGCACGGCCCGGCGGAAGGAGTGCGGGCCGCGGATCGCGTCGTGGGACTCGGCGGTGGGCCCGTCCACGCTGATCTGCACGATGTCGGCGTAGCGCACGATGTCGCCGAGGTGCTTGGGCACGGCCATGCCGTTGGAGAACAGCGTGACCTCGAGCCCGAGTTCGTGGCTTCGCCGCATCACCGGGATGCAGCCCTCGTGCAGCAGCGCCTCGCCGCCGGTGAGGAGCAGCTTCTCGCCGCCGTTCGCCGCGAAGTCCTCCACCAGCCTGATCCAGCGTTCGGTGGTCAGTTCGCCGTCCTTGGGCAGCAACGGGCCGGAGCCGGTGTAGCAGTGCACGCACTCGAGCTGGCAGCGGTTGGTCAGATGGAAGCGGGCGAACACGTGCGGCCGTACCTGCTTGACCGAGTGGTGGCCGCGGATCCCGCGCACCATCCCGGCGTGTGCGACCCGCGCGACGAGCTTGGCCATCGCCTGCGTCGCCGCGTCCGGGGCGAGCCCGTGGGACCGGTGCAGCTCGAGGGCGGCGTCGGCGGGCGTCGTGCCGGCGACGAGGAGAGTGAGCAGCGCGTGGTCGACGTCGTCGGCGACCAGCAGCTTGCCGTCCTCCACGGCGATCCAGAGGTGGGCGCCGTCGACCTGGTGATGGGCGAGCGAGGAGACGAACGGGACCGGCTCCTTCGTGGGCAGGTCGTAGACCGCGCGGGAGCCGTCGGCGGACCGGCGGTCGGGGTACCGGGCGGGGGCGGCGACGGTGGGCGACGGGGGGTCCGTCAGACCGACGGCGCCGTACGGAGCCCGGTCCGGCGCGCCGAACCGCGGGAACGGCTGTGTGTCCTCGGGTCCCGAGAGTGCGGGTCCCCCCTGCCAGGCGCGAAGGGTCACCAGGGTCTGCTTGCTGCTCATCGTGGCTCCTCGGGGGCCGGATGGGGGAGGGAACGGAGAACGGAGGGCGGCCGGAGCGGTGATCTCGGGATCACCGCAGCCGGGGGCCCGCGACCCAGGCCACCAGAGCGCGACGCAGCCCCTTGGTGACCGGTGCGACGCGGTGGTCGATCAGGGACGGGAAGACCAGCACCGAGCCGCGTTCGCGCGGCAGTTCCTCGGTGTCGACGCCGAACATCTCCAATTCCCCGCCCTCGTACGAGGAGGCGTCGGACAGCTGGACGATCACGGTGATCTTCCGGGGGGAGTCGGCCTGGTCGTGGCTGTAGTCGTTGTGCCGGTGGAAGTGCCCGTTGCCGGGGAGGTACTCGACGTACTGCGGAGCGCGCGTGATGCCTGACAGATCGAACCCGTAGGCGGTCCGTGCGGCCTCCCGCGCCACGGAATCGACCAGTCGGTAGATCCAGTCGGTACGTGGCCCCTTCGGTACGTGCCGGGTCTCCGCTCGCCGGTGGCCGGGATGCCCGGCCTCGTCCACGGTGGTCGGTGCCGTCAGCGGGAGATCGCGGCAGGCGGCGACGAGGTCGTCGCAGTCGGTGGCGGTGAGGCGTTCCCGCAGGCGCATCCAGCCCAGGTGATGGCCGGCCGAAGGGCCGCCGCCACGGACCAGGGTCAGGTCGCGGGTCCGAAGGACGGGATCTTCCGCCCGGGTGGGCGCGGCGGCCGGAGCCGAGGCCGCGTCCGGGCCTCCCGCAGGGGCCTCGGTGAGCACGGGCGATGCCGGTCCGGCGGTGTTGTCGACCGGCCGGAAGAGGTTGTGCAGCACGAGGATCCGGGTCAGCTCGACGGCGTCGTAGTGCTGACCGACCCGTGGCAGCTCGCTCGGTGTGAAGGACTCCGCCTTCGATACGTGGTCGACGACGGGCTGGAGCCGCCCGTCGAGACGCAGGGTGCCGCCGGGGAAGGTCAGTCGCGCGAGCCCGCGGTCGCTGTCGGATTCGCTGGGCATCAGTGGCACTCTGCGCACGACGGTGTCCGGCGCGATCGCGGTGGCTGCGCTGCCCGCCACCAGCTGCCCACCGGGCAGCGGATCGAGTCCGACGACGCACCGTACGCGGCGTTCCCGCAGAAAGGCGGGGACGTCGAGGTCCGGGAGGTCGGGCAGCGCCGGACCGAGGGCCGTGGGTCCGGTGACCGAGCGGCGGAACGGCTCGTGGTCGCGCAGCATGTCCGCCATGGCGTCCGCCCAGGACAGCGTGTGCAGGCCGAGCGTGAGGTGCAGCGACGCCTCGTCGGTCGTGTGTGCGACGTGGGGGAAGTCCTGGGGGACATACAGGACGTCGCCCGGCTCCAATGTCGCGGAGACGAGCGTTTCCGAGCGCCGCGACCCGGGCGCGAAGACCTCCCACCGCTTGGTGCCGTGCAGTTGGACGACGAGCACCGCATGGTCGTCGTGGTGGCGATCGAAGCCCTGTGCGCGCGGCGGAGTGAGGTACGCGTTGGCACTCACCGGTTCGGCGGGGAGCACGCCGAGCTCCAGCAGGTCGAGCTCGATGCCGCGGCACAGCTCGCCGACCGGGGAGCAGCGGCGGGCCAGGAGGGAGAGCAGCAGCGTGGCGCCGGAGCGGTAGGCGGTCAGGACGTCCCGCCCCGGAGACCGGTCGGAGTGGTGGGGGACGACCGGCCGTGCCCGGCCTTCCCGCACGACGCTGAGATCGGCGCCTCCGCCGCAGGCCAGCCGTTCGAAGTCCTCGATCGTGAACAGCCGCCCGACCAGCGGAGCGGCGGCCCCGCGGAGCAGCAGCGCTTCGCGCTCCCAGCTCGTGCGGAGGAAGGAGGCGACGTCCGGGCTGCCGAGGACGGTGGCCAGCCCTCGCTTCTCCGTGTCCATGGGAATCAGTCCCGAGCGGCGTCGCTCAGCAACTCGGCCCGCCGATGTTGGACGCGCATCCCGTGCAGGCCGTGATCATGCCGAAGCTCTGGTTGTCCAGCTCGATGTCGACGGTCTGGAGGGAGATGGACATGACCTCCTCGGGTTCCGGCGCCTTCTCGTCGCCGGCGTCGCCCTCGCCGGCCGCATCCGAGGTGTCGGTCTGCCCGGTGCGGCGGCGGAGCTCGATGGCGACCCGGTCGCCGTCGTTCAGCTCCACTCGCGGCGTGTCGGCTCCTTCGAACACCTCCACCACGATCTCTTTGCGTGGCTGAGTCATGTCGGTGTTCTCACACATGGTGTACTCCTGACTTGTCACGTCAAGGTGTGACGAAGGGGACTATGTTGAGGGAAAGCCTTCCTAGCAGTGACCTGAATCACAGTCAACGAAATGGGGGTCCAGACGAGGGTGTGACACCCGAACGGCGCTTTCCGCTGGACCTCGCCATCGGATGTACCTTCCGGAACGAAGCCAGGTTCCTGAGGGAGTGGATCGAGTTCCACCGGCTGATGGGCGTTCAGCGCTTCTTCCTCGTCGACGACCGCAGCGACGACGACTACCGGGACGTGGTGAAGCCGTACGTCGACGAAGGCGTCGTCCAGGTCATCGAGAAGCCGTGCCCGCCGACGTACGCGGGGCGCCGGTGGAACCAGTACCAGCACGTGGTCCTGGGCGGGCTGTGCAGGGAACTCCGCGGAGCCGTGCGCTGGCTGGCCCTCGTCGACGTCGACGAGTTCCTCGTACCGACCGTCGCCCCCACCGTCATCGAATTCCTCGCGGACCACGAGGAGGCGGGAGCGGTGCACGTGGAATGGCGCATGTTCGGAACATCGGGCGTGCGGCGGCTGGGTACCGGGGAACTGCTCACCGAGCGCATGTGCCGGCGCATGGCGGCACGCCCGAATCCTGGGAAGTCGATCGTCAAACCGCACCGGGTCGCCCAGGCGGGGATTCACCGCTGCGAGCTGCTGCCCGGCAGCGCCTACGTCACCGTTCCGGCCGACCCGGCCCCCGGGCGCGGCGGCATGCGCGTCCACCACTACTGGACCCGGGACGAGGAGTTCCTCCTCGGCACCAAGCTTCCCCGCGCGGCGGAAACGAAGGGCTGGGAGCTGACATCGGAAGCCGTCGACTTCCATCGCACGGCGTACGACGACGTCGAGGACCGGCAGATCCGGCGGTTCCTGCCGGGCCTGCGGGAGCGGCTGGGGCGGGCTCGGTAGGACTCGCCGCCCGCCGGGGCCGGAGCGCCCCGAGGTGGTGGACGCCCGGCCGGCGGTCACCGTCGCCGCGACCACCCTGACGACCAGCTCACTGGTCCGGGCCCCGACCGCCTTCGCCGACGCGCCCGATCACCCCTCAGGTCGTCCTGCTCCCCTCCGCCGGGCGGACCGACGACGGCACGTGTGCCCGCAGCGGGTCCGCCGGATAGAACTGGCGGGCCCAGTGCCGGAACGGGCCGATCGGACCGTCGCCCCGGGCCAGCCGGGGCGGGGACTGGTAGCGCTTGGTCGCCCACACCGGGAAGTCCTGGGCGACGAACTCGCAGTTTCCCCGGAACATCACCCCGGCCAGAAGGCGCGCCGCCGAGCGGCTCAGCCAGCGGGCCACCGGCGCCGGAAGCGCGCCAGGCTCGGCCAGGTCGAGCCAACTCGCCTGCCGGAGCTGGAACACCGCAGGCGTGATCATCGTGGCCGCGTACATGGCACAGGTGCGCACCCCGAACCTCGGGAGGGCGGTGCACACGTGGACGCGGCTGATGCCGCAACCCTCCAACGTCACCTCCAGAGGGCTCTCGCCCAGCAGCGGCACCCGCTCGCGGGAGCGGACCGACACCCGGAAGCTCCGTCCCTCGAACGCGGCGGGCTCGGCGACCTCGGACTCGCCCCAGCCGTGCAGGGGGGTGAAATGCCCGGTGTCCACCGCGTTCTCGACCACGTCCTGGCTGTGGCCCGCCATCTCCCACGTGGCGAGACGGGGGGCCCGCGAGCCGAGGGTGTGCCAGGCCGGGAGCTCCCAGTCCGGTGACCGCCCGTCATGGTGCCGCCAGACGAAGACGGCGTCGTTGACCTCGCACACCGGCAGCAGCGTCAGGTCGGACGACGGCGGCGGTGGCGTGCCGTACCCGGTACGCACACAGGAGCCGTCGGGGCCGAAGGCGAAGCGGTGGAAGGGGCAGAGCAGATCGTCCCCCTCCACCGAGCCGAGTCCGAGGTGGGCCCCCAGGTGCGGACAGTACGGGCGGACCGCCCGGACACCGCCGTCCCGCAGCCGGTAGAGCACCACGTCCTCGCCCTGGAGCGGCCGGGTCAGCACGGTGCCCGGCACCAGTTCCGAGGAGAAGGCCACCGCGAACCAGCCGTCGGGGTACGGCAGGCTCGGCGCGTGTGCGTCGGCCGGGCTCGGGCCCTCGGTGAAGGACCGGGTGTACCCGCGGTTCACAGCTCGACCAGCACCTTGCCGAAGGACCCGGCCCGGTCGGTGTACAGGCTGCGGTAGGCGGCCGGGATGCTGTCGAAGCCCCGGTGCACGGTCTGCTGGTAGCGGACCTCCCCGCCGCGGACCAGCGGGCCGAGGTCGGCGTGCAGGGCGGCCCAGTTCTCGTCGGTGAACCACTCCAGCGCGAAGATCCCCCGGATCGTGGTGCGGGGGAACATGATGTACGGCAGCAGGCGCGGACCGGACCACTCGCCGCCGACCTGGCTGGCCCACTGCCAGCAGACCGCGACCTGGCCGTCCACGTTGAGCATGGGGAACACGGTGTCGGTGATGACCCCGCCGAGGTTGTCGAAGTACTTGTCGACCCCGCCGGGGGCCGCCTTGGCGAGGTCCTCGCGCAGTTGGGCGGCGTCCCCGCCGTGCCGGAAGGCGACCACCGCGTCGAAGCCGAGCGCGGTCAGCCGGGCCGCCTTCTCCGGCGAACCGGTGGTGCCGACCACCCGCGCCCCGGCACGCTTGGCCAACTGGCCGACCAGCGTGCCGATCGCGCCGGACGCGCCGCTGATCACCAGCGTGTCGTCGGGCCGGATGGTCATGAACCTGTTGAGGGTGCCCCAGGCGGTCATGCCCGCACCGCCCAGGACGCCGAGCGCGGTGCTCAGCGGCAGCGCGTCGTCGTAGTGGGCGGGGTCCAGCCGGCGGTAGCCGGGGAAGACCATCGGGAAGGTCCCGGTCTGCCACAGCGCGGGGGCACCGTTGCTGACCAGGTGCGTCCGCCAGCCACCGAAGCCCTGGACCAGGTCACCGACGGCGAACCTGGCACGCGGCCCGGCCGCCAGCACCTCCATGACCGAGTCGGCGCCCATGTGGTCGCCGACCGGCGTGTCCAGGGCGATGCCCTGGAGGTACGGGTCGACGGAGACGTACCGGGTGCGCAGGAGCATCTCGTCCTCGGCCAGCTCGGTGTCGAGGTCCTCCACCACCTTCACGTACATCCGGTCCACGTCCGGGACACCGTCGTTGTGCTCGCTGACGATCCACTTCTCGGTCTTCAAGGGGTTGCTCCTGCCGGGTCGATGAGTTGGACGGGAAGGGGGGCGCTGTGGTCGACGGTGGCGGTGAACGGCCGGCCGTCGTCGCGGCAGACGAACTGCATGACGTGCCGTCCGGACGCGGCAGCCCTGATCAGGCCGCCGGTGGTGGCCCAGACACCGGAGAGGTAGAAGTCGGCGAGGCCGGGCAGACCCGGCCCGTGGCGCTTGACCTCCTGCTCCACGGTCTCGCCGCTCGTCACGAAGGGCTGCCAGCCGAGCACCGTGCCGTCGTAGTTGCCGGTGTAGCGGACCTGGGTGAGGGGGGTCGAGACGTCCCGCACCGCGATGGCGTCCCGCAGGCCCGGGTGGCGCTCTTCGAGGAAGTCGGTGATCGCGTCCCGCACCTGCCGCTTGGCCCGCTGGTACGCGCGCCCACGGCCGACCGGCAGGGTGTGCAGCTCCTCGCCCCGGCGCAGCCGCGTGGCCTGTTCCGGGCCGGTGCTCAGCTCCCGCCAGGGCGCGATGTCGCAGAAGTACGTGGCGTACACGACCGAGGTGCCCGGGGGCGACAGCTCGGGGTAGTGGCGGCTGCGGAACTGGACGTTGATGCTGGGGTGGCGGATCCCGGTGAGCCGGGCCGCGAAGGCCTCGTCCAGCAGGTGCGTGGTGCAGGGCTCGCCCTCCGGGAAGGCGCGGCGCAGCCCGAGGAAGACGGTGAGGTAGCCGGGGAAGACCATGTCCGGCTCGGTGATGGTCCTGGTGTAGAGCTCGCGGTACGTGTCGGTGAGGTACCGGCCCTTGAGCAGCTCCATGAGGGTGGTGCGGCCGTCGCAGGCGGAGACCACGATGTCGGCCCTGAGCTCGGTCCCGTCGCTGAGCCGGACGCCGGCCGCCCGGTCCTCCTCGACCAGGATCTCCACCACCTTGGCGTTGTACGTGACCTCTCCGCCGAGTCCCCGGTAGCGCTGCTCGACCGAACGGGCCAGGCCGAGCGAGCCGCCCTCGGGCACGCCGGCGGACTGGCCGGCGTGCGCGGCGAGCTGGAAGTAGAACGGCAGGACCGGGAAGTTGGGGTGCCTCTCGTACAGGATGAAGTTGAACGCCTCCCGCAGCAGCGGGTCCTGGAACCGCTGGGAGTAGTCCCGCATCAGGACGGTGATGGAGCGTCGGATCACGTTGAAGTACGGGATGAGCGAGGCCAGCATCCGCCACCGTTCCAGCCGGCCCATCAGCCCGACCGGGGTGAGGAAGGGGTAACGGGCCAGGGCGCGCCGGAAGGTGCGCAGCCCGGCGCAGAAGTCCCTGATCGGGCGGGCGTCGGCGGGCGAGAGGGCGAGCAGATGGGCTTCCAGGCGGTCCGGGTCGGAGTAGAAGTGGACCGCCCGGCCGTCCCGGCCGCGCACGGTGTTGAAGACGTCGAAGTTGCGCATCCGCTTGCCCTGGAGGGCGCCGAGCTCCAGCCAGATCTGGTGCATCTCGTTGCCGGGGCCGCTGCCGAGCAGCCAGCTGACGCAGCAGTCGAGGGTGAAGTCGCCCCGGTCCCAGGCGGTGCAGGAACCACCGGGGATCTCGTGCATCTCCAGCACCCTGCTGCGGTAACCGTTCATCTGGGCGTAGCAGCCGGTGGACAGGCCGCCGAGACCACCGCCGACGATCAGCATGGTCCTTCTGGTCATTCGGCCACCTCCGCCTTCCGGGCAGTCCGTCGTGGTTCGAGTTGCGGCAGTCGGCCCAGCTTCCCGGGATGCCAGGGTTCGGTCCCCTCGCTCGGCCAGGCCCGGAACTCCTGGCCGAGCTCGGCGCAGAGGTACTGGACGGCGTACCGCCCGCTGGTGGCCGCCCGGATCAGGCCGCCCATGCCGGTCCACTGCCCGGCCATCGAGAATCCGCTCAGGCCCGGCAGCCGCATCCGGTCCCGGTTGACCAGCGCGGTCGACACGTCGTCGGCCTCGGAGAACGCCTTCCACGCCAGGATGCTCCCGTAGGTGTTGCCGGTGTAGCGCTCCGTGGTGGCCGGGGTGGCCACGTCGACGAGCTCGATCCGCTCGTCGATGCCCGGGTGCCGTTCGGCCAGGAACCGGCGGAGGAAGTCGACGACCTGCTGTTTGCGTGCCCGGTACGCCCGCCGGTCGGCACCGCGCAGCTCCTGCCAGGACCGGTGGTCCGTGAAGTAGGTGCAGTGCAGCACCGACTTCCCCTCCGGCGCGAAGCCGGTGCTGTACCCCGAACGCTGCTGGACCACCAGGCTGTGCTGCAGGCTGCCCGGCAGAGCGGCGCCCTGCTCCGCGTCGAGCAGGTAGGTGGTGCTGTGCGGCTCACCGGCGGGCAGGGGGCCGTCCAGGCCGACGAACGCGGAGACCACCGCCGGGTACAGGTTGTCCGGAGTGTCCAGCAGCTCGCCGTAGAGGCGGTCGGTACGCGGGCTGGTCCACCGCCCGTCAAGCAGCCGGTCCAGAACCGTCGGGCCGTCGCAGGCGGCGATCACATGGTCGGCGAAGTGCTCCTGCCCGTCGCGGAGCCGTACGCCGACGGCGCGCCCATCCTCGACGAGGATGCGTTCCACCCGGGAGCGGTAGCCGACGTGCCCGCCGAGGCCGGTGTAGCGCTCCTCGACCGAGCGGGCCAGCCCGAGCGAACCGCCTTCCGGGAAGCCCGCGTTGCCGTTGTACGCGCAGGACATGGTGAAGAGGTAGGGGAGCAGCGGGAAGCCGGTGAGTTCCTGCAGGAACATGTTCGGGAAGGCCCGGCGCAGCAGCGGGTCCTCGAAGCGGTCCGCGAAGCGGCGCATGGGGGTGGCCGCGGTGCGCCAGTACAGACGGAACGCGGGCAGGATGCCGAGCAGCGTCCCGGCCTTCTCCGCCGCCGACTTCAGCGGCGGCGGCTTCAGCTCCCAGCGTGGGTCGAGGGCGGCGAAGCGCCGGAGGTCCCGGCAGAACGAGCGGATCAGCCGGGCGTCGGCGGGCGAGACCTCCAGCAGGTGGCGCTGGAGCCGGTCGGGGTCGTTGTAGAAGGTGACGGATCTGCCGTGCTCGTCGACGACCCGGTTGAACTGGTCGAACGAGGTGATCCGCTTGCCGTCCAGCGCCCCGAGCTCGCGCCAGACGTCGTTCGCCCCGGTGCCGGGCGCGGTGCCGATCAGCCAGTCGATGCAGTAGTCGAAGAGGTAGCCCTGCCGGGCCCAGGCGGTACAGCAGCCGCCGGGCAGGACGTGCTTCTCGAAGACGCGGCTCTCCAGCCCGCTCATCTGCGCGTAGCAGCCGGCGGCCAGGCCCGACATGCCCGCGCCGATGATGATGACGCGCGGCCGTCCGCCGGGGGGCCGGGCGCTCCACCGGGGGCCGGTGTCACGCGCCGCCATGCGGGGCACCCCCCGCCAGCAGGGTGCGGGCCAGCTCGGCGTTGCGGTCGAGGAACGTGCCGTCGAGCATCTCGGCGTGCCGCCCGTGGCCCTGGAGCAGCGTGCAGCCGCCGGTGGAGGCGCTGTGCCAGCTGCCGGGCTCGCCCGCCGCGAAGTGGCGCATCTTGTCCTGGTCGGAGATCACCACGATCGGGGCCCGGAGCACACCCAGGGCGGGATGCGCACCGCAGTGGGCGAGGTACTCCCGGGCCTGTTCGAGGGTCTCCCGGGCGACGATCTCGGACCCGGTGTGCCGGTGCAGGTGCCCGGCCAGCTCCTGCTCGAACTCGGACAGGTGCTCCTCTCCGAGGGTGACGGCCTCGGTGATCCGGTACGAGTCCATGATGACCACGGTGCTCACCGTCCGGCCCCGCCGCTCCAGCTCCTCGGCGATCTCGAAGGCGAGGTTGCCGCCGAGCGAGTAGCCGAACAGGGTGTACGGCCCGTCCGGGTGCAGCTCCTCGGCCAGATCCGCGTAGCGGGCGGCCTTGTCCGTGCCGGAGAGGTAGTTGAACGCGGCGAAGCGGTGGTCGGGGATCAGGGCCGCGAGCTGCCGGTAGACCAGCCCGTGGCCACCCGCCGGTGGCAGGCAGAAGACCGTCCCGGTCCGGTCCACGCCGGGGTTGAACCACAGGTACGGCTCGGCGCCGGGGAGCCGTCCGGTGACGACGTCCTCCAGGGTGCGGGCCATGCCGTGCAGGGTGCTGGTCCGGAACAGCCGGCCGACCGGGACGGCGGCGTTGAACTCGGTCCGGAGGTGGTGGATCAGCTCGATCAGCTTGATCGAGCTGCCGCCCGCCTCGAAGAAGTCGTCCCGCAGACCGGGCTGTCCGAGCCCGAGCAGGGCCTGCCAGTGCGCGGCCATCCGCTGCTCGTAGAGCGTCACCGGTGGCTCGTGCCGGTCCGGTCCGGCCTCGGCGCGGGGTTCCGGAAGCGCGGCGAGGTCGACCTTGCCGTTCGCGGTGAGCGGCAGGGCCGGCAGTTCGGTGAAGTGCGCGGGGATCAGGTATGTGGGCAGCTGCTCCGCGAGGTGGCGGCGCAGCTCCCGTGCGTCGAGCCCGGCGCCCTCCGCGGGTACGCAGTAGGCACACAGCAGGTTCTCGCCGCTCTCGTCCCGCCGCACCGTGACGCACACCTGGGCGAGCTCGGGGCGGCCGGCCAGCCGGGCCTCGATCTCGCCGGTCTCGATCCGGTGGCCGCGGACCTTGACCTGGCCGTCGGCCCGGCCGAGGAGGTGCAGCACACCGTCGGTGTCCCAGTGACCGAGGTCACCCGTCCGGTACAGCCGCACGGGTTCGAGGTCCGGGGTGAGGGTGACGAACCGTTCGGCCGTCCGCTCCGGTTCGCCGAGATACCCGGTGGCGACCCCGGCGCCGCCGATCCACAACTCGCCCGCCACGCCCGGCGGTACGGGTTCGCCGTGCCGGTCGAGGACGTACACCTCGCTGTTGGGCAGCGGCCGGCCGATCGGCACCATCCGGCCCGCCTCCAGGTGCCCGGCCGGACCCTCGAAGCAGGCGCTGTCGATGGTCCCCTCGGTGAGACCGTAGGAGTTCACCACCCGCGTCGCCGGACCGCAGACGGCGATGAGCCGCTGGTGTTCGCCCGCCTTCCACGCGTCCGAGCCGACGATCAGCAGCCTCATGAAGTCCAGGCTCAGCCCCTCCCGCTCGCAGTACGCCAGCAGGCCGCGCGCCACGGACGGGACGAACTCGCCGCAGTCGACGCCCTCGGACCGCATGGTCCGGTACAGCCGCGCGGTGTCGAACAGCAGGTCGCGGTCGACCAGGACCAGGGTGCCGCCGGAGCACAGGGCCCGGACCACGTCTCCGGTGAAGACGTCGAAGGAGACGCCCGCCATCTGCAGGTGGACCCGGGCCTCGGTGTCCAGCCGGTACTCCGACTGCCAGGCCGCGAACACCGAGGCGAGGTTGCGGTGGCTGACCTGGACGGCCTTGGGGCGGCCGGTGGAACCGGAGGTGTGGATCACGTACGCGGCCTGGTCGAGGCCCACGGCGGGCTCCGGCCGGGTGTCGGCCGCGGGCCGGTCCAGCTCGTCGAGGGTCACCGGCCTGCCGGGCAGCCGGGACACACCGTCCGGGAGCTGATCGGTCACGACGAGCCGGGCACCGGCGTGGGTCATCAGCTCGGCCAGCCGCTCGGCCGGGTGGTCCGGATCCAGCGGCAGGTACGCGCCACCGGCCCGGAGCACCGCCACCAGGGCGATCACCAGCTCCGGGGACTTGGCCAGGCACAGCGCCACCACCGTCCCCTCGCCGACGCCGAGTTCGCGCAGCGAGGCCGCCATGCGCCGGGAGCGGTGCTCCAGCTCCCGGTAGCCCAGACGCCGCCCGCCGGGCACGGACACGGCGACCGCCTCCGGGTACTGGGCGGCGATCTTGCCGATCAGTTCGTGCACCGGGACGTCGTGGTCGATCCTCCGGGCGCCGCCGCTGAACTCCGTGAGGATCCGCTCCCGTTCCCCGGCGCCGAGCATCGGCAGCCGGCCGGCCGGGCGCTCGGCCGGTGCGCGGGTGAGCCCGTCGAGGAGGTTGCGGTAGTGCCCGGCCATCCGCCGGACCGTCTCCGCGTCGAACAGGTCGGTGTTGTACTTGAGGACGCAGTGGAAGCGGCCGTCCGAACGGTCCTCGTAGGCGGACAGGGTGACATCGAACTGGCCCTCCTCCTCGGGGAGTTCGATGTACTTCAGTTCATAGCCGAAGCGTTCCGTGGCCACCTTGTGGGTGAGCAGGATGAACATCGCCTGGAAGACCGCCGAGCGGCTCGGGTCGTGCTGCAGTCCCAGCTGCTCGACCAGCAGCACGAAGGGGTACTCCTGGTTGTCCAGCCCGCCGAGGACGGTGTCACGCACCCGTGACAGCAGTTCGGGCACCGTCGGCTCGCCGGTCAGGCTGACGTGGAGGGGCAGCGGATTGACGAAGTAGCCGTAGACGGAGGCGAACTCCTCCTCGGTACGGCCGGTGACGGGGCTGCCGACCACGATCTCGTCCTGCCCCGACCACCGGTGCAGCAGCAGGTAGTACGCGGTCAGCAGCACCACGTACACGGTGACGTTGTGCTCGCGGGCCAGCGCGTGCACCCGGGCGCTCAGCTCCTCGTCCAGCCGGAAGAACTCGGAGGCGCCGTTGTCGGTCTGCACCGGCGGGCGCGGCCGGTCGGTGGGCAGGTCGAGAACCGGCACCTCCTCCGGCAGATGACCGCGCCAGTAGTCCAGCATCCGCCGCGCCTCCGGCCCGGCGAGGAAGCGGTTCTGCCGGTTGAGGAAGTCGAGATAGCGGGCCGGCACCGCGGCGAGCTCCACGGGCCGGCCCGTACGCAGCCCGTGGTAGACCTCGAACAGCTCCTCGATGAACGTGAAGGTGGAGATCGCGTCCGAGACGATGTGGTGGACGGCCTTCATGATGACCCAGCGGTCCGGCCCACGCCGGAACAGCCGCAGCCGGACCAGGGGATCGCGCTCCAGGTCGTACGGCCTGCGGTACTCCCCGACCAGCAGCGCGCGGATCTCCTCCCAGGGCCGGCCCTCGACGTCGAACAGGCCGGTGTCGGCGCGGACGTCGCTCCGGATGCGCTGCACGGGCCGGCCCGACTCGGTGGTGATGCTCGCCCGCAGGCTCGGGTGCCGCCCGATCAGGGTGCGGAACGCCTCGAACAGCAGCTCCGGGTCCAGTTCGGCGCGGACTTCCACCGCGCCGCCGATGTTGTAGGCGAAGCCGTCCGGGTTGAGCTGCCGCAGGAACCACAGGGCCTGCTGGTTGTGGGTGAGCGGGTGACAGCGCTCGTCGGTGAACAGCTCCACCGCCGTCTCCTGCGGCGCCCCGTCGGCCGACACCAGCTCGGCCAGTCCTTCGAGGAGCCGGTCGGTCAGTTCACCGACCGGCCCGTTGCTGAGCAGGGCCACCACCGGCAGGGAGACACCCAGCTCGGTGTGGACCCGGGCCCTCAGCTCCATCGCGAGCAGCGAGTCGAGACCGAGCGAGCCGAGCCGGCTGTCCGCGTCGATCAGCTCAGGCCCCACCCGGAGCACGCCCGCGGCCAGCGCGGCGAAGCGCTCGGCGACCAGCCGCGCGCGAGCCGTCGGGTCGGAGCCGCGGAAGGTGTCGAGCAGACTGCCGCCCTGCCCGGCGGGGGTGGCCCGCGCGGCGGCGGACGCGAGGCCGGATACCAGCCGCGGCGGCGTGGGGTACCAGGAGAGGAACACCGGCCAGTCCACCACGGTGGCGACAAGCAGCTGGGCCCGGTCCTGCCCGATCACCCGCTCCAGGACCGCCATCCCGGTGTCCGGGGCGAGCGAGCTCATCCCCCGGGCGTCCCGGTAGTGGGCGACCAGCCCGAGTTCCTCGATCATGCCGGTGGCCCAGGGCCCCCAGTCCAGGCTGAGCGCGGGCAGGCCCCGCGCGCGACGGTGGTGGGCGAGCGCGTCCAGGAAGGCGTTGCCGGCGGCGTAGTTGACCTGGCCGGCCGTGGTCAGCAGCGAAGCGACCGAGGCGAACAGGACGAAGTGCTCCACCGGCTCCTCCCGCAGCAGCCGGTGCAGGAGGTACCCGCCGTGCACCTTCGGCCCGTAGCCGGCGTCGAAGGCCGCCCGGTCCAGCGACGGCAGCAGGACGTCCCGTACCTGCCCGGCGAGGTGGAACACGCCCCGTACCGGAGGAAGTCCGCCGCTCCTCCGCTCGGCCAGCCAGCGTTCCATCGCCTCCTGGTCGGTCACGTCGACCGCCGCGACCAGCACCTCGGCACCCAGGGCCTCGAGCTCGCGAAGGAAGGCGACCCGCTGCCCGTCGGGGCTCCGCGGATCGAGCCCGTGCCACGCGCCGCGCTCGGGCACGGCGGTACGGCCGAGCAGGATCAGGCGCCGGGCCCCGCGCCGCACCAGGGTGCGGCAGAGCAGCCGCCCGAGCGCCCCGAACGCGCCCGTGACCAGGTAGCTGCCGTCCGTACGCAGCCGCAGGGGCAGCGGGCGGGTGAGACCGGCGGGCGGACGCAGCCGGCTGACGTGGCGGCGGGCGCCACGCAGAGCGATCTCGTCCTCGCCGTCGTCGGCCGCCAGCTCGCGCAGCAGGGCTTCGACTTCCGCCGCCGACTGGGCGGACGGATTCGCGGCCGGTCCTGCGGCCGGATCGAGATCGATCAACTTACCCGCATGGGAGATGAGTTCCTGCTGCCACAGGACCCGGCCGATGCCCCAGGCGGATGCGCCGAACGGCTCCACCGGATCGCCCGGCCGCACGGCCTGGGTGCCCCGGGTGACGATGTGCAGCCGTCCGTCCGGTCGGGCCCCGGGCAGCACCTGGGCGAGCGGGACGAGTGAGAAGGCGCCGATGGTGCCGATCTCGGCGAGATCCCCGGCGGCGACGGCGTCGAGCGCCGGCAGGTCGAGGTTCCACAGATGGACCACGGTCCGGACGGACGGGTCGAGATCCGCGAACAGGCTCCGCAGATCGGCGGCCGAGTCCGGCCGGACGGTCGCGTACGGTTCGCCGGGCCGGTAGGCGCGGCCGGGACGTACGAGCAGGCACTGCCCGCCACGGGCCCGCACCAGATCGGCCAGCCGGTCGGCGAGGCCGCCCGCGTCGGCGAACAGCAGCAGGTCGGGAGCCCGCGTACCCGACGGGCCGACGGGCGCCTCCCCTCCGGACCCCTCCGGTTCGGGCTCCTCCGACGTCAGTTCCTCCCAGCCGACCTCGGCCAGCCAGCCGTCGATGGTGCTCAGCTTCACCGCGGAGGCCACGCGATCCACCGCCGCCGCGCGGAAGCCGGTGATCCTGCCGAGCGGGGTTCCGTCCTCGGCGTACAGGGCGAGGTCGCCGATCAGCTCCTCGCCGTTCTCCTCGGTGACGGTGGCGTGTGCCCACAGCGGCCGGTCCCCGACCGGTTCCAGGCGCACCCCCTCGATCCCGACGGGCAGGCGGATGCCACCGGAACGCCCGCCGTCCGGCGACAGCGCGGTCAGCATGGTCTGGAAGCAGGCGTCAAGCAGCACCGGATGCGCGTGGCAGCCCGCCGCGTCGGCGCCGATCTCCGGGGTGGGGCGGATCAGGGCCAGCGCCTCGCCGGGCCCGGTCCACACCTCGTCGATGGCCTGGAAGGCCGGGCCGTAGTGATAGCCGAGCGCCGCCAGTTCTCCGTAGCACTCGGCCCTGTCGAGACGGCGCTCACCGCGGGCTCGGACGGACTCGGCGTCCAGCGGTTCCGCGACCCGGCACGGCTGGCCGGTGCGTACGACTCCGCTCGCGTGCACCGTGGGGTCCGCGGCTCCGGCTCCGGAGTCCGCGGGGGAGGCGATGGTGAACCTGGCCCCCTCCGGGGAGAAGGAGAGCTGGACGGTGGCGGACTCGCCCTCGGGCAGGAACAGGGCCCGGGAGAACTCCACGTCGGCCAGGGTCGCGAGATCGCCGCCGGTCATCGCGCGCACCGCTTGGGCGGCCATCTCCAGGTAACCGGCGGCCGGGAAGACCGTACTGCCCTCGATCCGGTGGTCGGCCAGGTACGGCAGGCGCTCGGTGTCCAGCCGGCTCTCCCAGGTCGGCAGGAGCGAGGCGGTACGGCGGCCGAGCAGGGGGTGGTCGAGCAGGCCGAGGCGGATCTGCTCCACCGGACGGGGCTCGACCCAGTACCGGTCGCGCTGCCACGGGTAGCGGGGCAGCGGCACGGGCCGCCCCTCGGGCTGGAGCACCGTCCAGTCGACCTCGACGCCCAGGGTGTGGAGTTCGGCCAGGGAGCGGGCGAACCGCTCGGGTTCGTCCTCCCGGCGGCGGATCGAGGGCAGGGTCAGCCCGTCCGCGGCCCGGGCGTCCAGACACTCCCGGATCGAGTGGCCGAGGACGGGGTGGGGGCCGAGCTCCAGGAACAGGGTGTGGCCGTCGTCGACGAGCCGGTCGATCGCGGAGCGGAACCGCACGGGCTGCCGGACGTTCTCCCACCAGTAGGCGGCGTCCAGTTCGGGTCCGAGCGCGCGTCCGTCCCGGGCCGTCAGGTACAGCGGTAGCCTCGCCGGCCGCGGTTGGATCCCGGCCAGCGCCTCGTGCAGCTCGTCTCGGATCGGGTCCATCCGCACGCTGTGGTAAGGCACTTCGACGTCGAGGAACCGGGTGAAGACCTGATCCCGCCCCAGCCGGTCGGCGAGCTCGCGGAGGGTGTCCACGTCCCCGGAGAGCGTCACCGAGGCCGGGCTGTTGACGGCGGCCACCGACACCCGGTCCCGGTACGGGCGGACGAGCCGTTCGGCCTCCTCCTCGGGCAGGTTCGCCGCCAGCATGGCGCCCGTGCCGGCGAGCCGGTGCTGGAGGCTGCTGCGTCCCAGCGCCACCCGGACCGCGTCCTCCAGCCCGTACACCCCGGCCTGGTGGAAGGCCGCGATCTCGCCGGTGCTGTGTCCCACCACCGCGTCGGGCCGTACCCCATAGTGCTCCCAGAGTGCCGCGAGACCCGTCTGGACGGCGAAGTTGGCCGGCTGGGCGAGCCAGGTCTCGGCCATCCGGGACTCCGACTCGGGCCTGGTCAGTTCGTCGAGCAGCGACCAGCCTGCCTGGCGGCGGATCTCCCGGTCGCAGCGCTCCACAGCCTCCCGGTAGACCGGCTCCGCGTCGAGCAGTTGGCGTCCCATGCCCCACCACTGCGGCCCCATGCCGGTGAACACCCAGACCAGCCGCCGCTGCCCGGCGTCCCGCCGGCGGCCCCGTACCGCCCGGGGGTGCGGCTCACCGCGCTCGCAGGCGGCCAGCGCCTCGTCCAGGGACTCGCGGGAGGAGTGGACGATCGCCAGCTGCTCCTCGAACCGCTGGCGGCGGTGCGCGAGCGTGTGCCCGAGGTCCGTGAGCGACACCCCCGTGGCGAGTTCCCGACGGATGCCGCCCGCGAGTTCCGCGAGCCCGGCCGCGTGGCGGGCACTCAGCGGAAGCACGGAGAGGGGCGGCGCCTGGCCAGCCGCACTCCGCTCACCTTGCCGGACCGGTGGCGCCTCCTCCAGCAGGACGTGTGCGTTGGTGCCGCCGAAGCCGAAGGAGTTGACGCCCGCCCGGGCGGGACCTTCGTGCTCCGGCCAGTCGACCGCCGCGGTCGGGATCTCGAACGGCAGTGTGCCGAAGTCGATGGCGGGGCTGGGGCGTTCCAGGTTGAGGTGCGGCGGGATGCGGCGGTGCCGGAGGGCGAGCGCCGTCTTGATCAGTCCGGCCACTCCGGCCGCGGACTCCGTGTGCCCGATGTTGGTCTTGACCGAGCCGACATAGCAGCGGGCCCCCGGCGCCCGGCCGATCGCCAGCACCCGGCCGAGTGCCTCGGCCTCGATCGGGTCGCCGACGGGCGTCGACGTGCCGTGCGCCTCGACGTACTGGAGGCTGCCGGGTGCGACCCCCGCCTCGGCGCACACCCGCTGGATCAGCGTGGCCTGGGCGTCCGCGCTGGGCACGGTGATGCCGTTGGTGCGCCCGTCCTGGTTGACGCCGCTGCCGATCACCACCGCGTGGACGGGGTCGCCGTCGCGCAGGGCGTCCGACAGGCGCTTGAGGGCCACCACGCCGACGCCCTCGGCTCGTACGTAGCCGTCGGCGGAGGCGTCGAAGGCACGCGAGCGCCCGTCGGGGGAGAGGAAGCCGCCCTTGGTCTCGGCGATCGTGTACTGCGGCGCCAGGTGCAGCAGGGTGCCTCCGGCCAGGGCCAGTTCGCTCTCGCCGCGCAGCAGGCTCTGACAGGCCAGGTGGACCGCGACCAGGGAGGAACTGCACGCCGTGTCGATCGAGAGGCTGGGGCCGCGGAGGTCGAGGCAGTGCGAGATGCGGTTCGACACCATCGTCATCATGGTGCCGGTGGCGGTGTGAGCGGCCAGCGTCTCGAAGCCGAGGTCGGCGAACTGCAGGATCTTGTAGTCCAGGGTGAAGGCGCCGATGAACACCCCGACGTCCCGTCCGGCCAGCTCGCCCGGCTTCTGTCCGCCGTCCTCCAGCGCCTCCCAGGACACCTCCAGCAGCTTCCGCTGCTGAGGGTCCATGTGCTCCGCCTCGCGCGGGCTGATGCCGAAGAAGTGGGGGTCGAACTCGTCGAAGCCGTCGATGTAGCCGCCCCGGCCACCGATGAGCCGGCCCGGCTTGGCCCTGTCACGGCTGCCGAGCGTGGTGGTGTCGTACCGGTCCGCCGGGGTGGGGACGAGGCAGTCCCGCCCCTCGATCAGGTTCCGCCAGAAGGCCCGGTGGTCACCCGCGTGTCCGGGGAGACGGCAGCCGATGCCGATGATGGCGACCTTGTCACGGAAGGCGGCGTTGGGTGAGTCGGTCATGGTCCAATCCGGAAGTGATGGCGCCTCGGTACGGGCCAGGCGAGGGTCGGTTTCGGGCGACGCCCGTACGGCACGGGGCTACGCGGTGCGAGTCGGGCGGCGCCAGGGATGCAGCAGCCCGGCGAGGACCGCCCCGGTCTCCGGGAACGCGGTCGGATCCTGGACGCCCACCACGGCAGGCTCACGGTCAGGCCGCCAGGTGAAGCTGCCGAAGAGGCGGTCCCAGACCGACAGGTCGACGCCGTAGTGGCCGGCCTCGTCGATGTCGGCGCTGTGATGCAGCCGATGCTGTTCGGGGCTGGCCAGGACGTGGTTGAACGGCCCGAGACGGACATCCACATTCGCGTGCACGAAATAGCCTTGAACGATGGTGAAGAGTGCCACCGCGAAGAGACAGTCGGGAGAGAACCCCAGCAATCCGAGACTCAATTGGACGGCACCCTGTTTGAACGCGACATCCAGCACGTGATTGACGCCGTTGTTGGCGACATTGACCTTCCGTGGAACATGGTGAATTCCATGGACCTTCCACAGCCACCGATTGGAGTGCGCGAATCGGTGCGCCAGGTAGCCGGCGAGGGAGGAGGCCAGCAGGGCCACGGGCACCTGCTCCCACAACGCGAGCCCCAGCCCCCCTCCCGGAGCCGCCGCGACGACGACCGCGACGACGGCCTGAGCGAGCACGGCTCCCGCCATGGTGAACACGAAGTAGGCCGCGTACCAGCAGAGTTCTCGCACGCTGGGGTGCCAGTCGGAGCGATGGGGGATCAGCCTTTCCAGTACCGCGAGATAGAGAATGGCACCGACCAGGAAGAACTGGACGGCCTTCCCGCGGTCCCAGCCGTAGCGCAGCGTCGAGGCGAAGAGCCAGGCCGCGGAGAGGGCCAGGATCGGATAGGCGACATGCCGGAGCACCTCGCGCGAGGAAGCTGCGATGGCCCACGATTTCGCCGAAGGTGACCCCGTCTCGGGTCGGTTTTCCATGCGGAGAATCTCCATCACGTCCGAATGAGGGACAGAACACTAGCAGCGGCCGAGAGGGCCTGTTCATTGCTCAGTGATGCTTTTTGGCCAGCCCGCGGCGAGCGCCATCGAACGGTGATTGATAGGAAGAAGTGCTTTACGTCGGAGAGCGCCGGCATATTCGGGATGACGATGCAGGCGGGCCGGTCCGTCGGCAGCAACGATTCAGCGCCGCTGTGAAGCGCCCATGGCCACCGGCCGTCACCACCGGAACTCCCCGGCCGATGCGCGCCGGGCCGCCGGACCACCTTCGACCGCCACCGGCGCGCGACGGCGCGGGGGAGAACAGGGGAGTGCCTCCGAAAAGAGAAACGCCCGAAAACGCAGTCTCGGCGCAGCCGGAGGAGGACATCGCCTCACACGGCGCCGAGCCGTACCTCCAGCAGGTATCCCGTCGGTGATGCCGCACGCCGCAAGGTCACGACGGACGTCGGCACGCCGTCACCGAGGGGATGCCTGTACCTGACACGGTGTGGCTATGAAGCCTTGGGCCAGGTGATCCTTCCCGCCCGGTGGAACCCGAACACCCCCACGGCCAGGACGGCTGCCAGTCCTCCCAGCACAAGGACCGTGGAGGGCGAGGAGTGGTCGAGGACGGCTCCTCCGACCAGGGCTCCGATGGAGATGGTCGCCTGGAAGGAGGCGGTGAAGAGGACCGAGGACGCCTCGGGGGAGTCGGGCGACGCCTTGGCGAACAAGGTCTGCGAGCAGACAGGCACGGCTCCGTACGCGACGCCCCAGACGATCAGCAGCGCCACCGCTCCGGCGTCCGACCGGCCGAGGACCGGGAGGAGCAGGGTCGCACCGGCGATGAACGCGGCGGCTGCGGCGAACGTCGCTCGTGGACAGCGCCCCGCGGTTGATCCGCCGAGGAAGTTCCCGGCGATTCCCGCTGCTCCGTAGACGAGTAGAAAGACCGTGACGAGAGCCGGGCTCGCATGGGTCACCTGTTCCAGAAAGGGGGTGACGTACGTGTACGTGCCGAAGTGAGCGAGCACGACGAGGAAGGTCACCATCAGGGCGAAGCGGGTGTTGACGCTCCGGAGCGTGCCGCCGAGGACGTCGAGGCGCGTCGTCTGGGCGGAGGGGAGCGGCGGGACGACCAGGAGCAGCAGGGTGAGGACGGCCAGTGTGAAGCCGCCCATGACCAGGAACGCCGTCCGCCAGCCGGCGATGTCACCGATGAGCGTGCCCAGCGGTACCCCGAGGACGGAGCCGAGCGGTACCGCGGAGAAGATCACCGAGGTCGCCCGCCCCGTGTACTCGGCGGGCACCAACTGGCCGGCGATCCCGGCACCGATGGACCAGAAGCCGCCGATGGTGACCCCCACGATGACGCGGGAGATCAGGACCAGCCAGTAGTCCGGCGCGAGGGCGGCCAGGAAATTGGCCAGCGCCAACAAGAGGATGAACACACCCAGCATGACCCGCCGATCGAAACGGCCTGTGGCCACCGTGACCAAGGGGGCCGACATCGCGGCCAGGAATCCCGGCATGGTCATCATGAGACCAGCCATTCCGTCCGAGACGGCGAAACCGGATCCGATCGAGGTCAGCAGGCCGATCGGCAGAATCTCGGTGGTGACGATCGAGAAGATCCCGAGCATCACCGAGATCACCGCCAGCCAGGAAACGAAGGGCGAGCGATCCGGCGTGGCGGGAGCGTGGACAGAAGCGGTGGTTGCTGTGGACATGAATCCCGTCCCGAGTCGGCCGTCACATGCAAAGCGTGACCACCAGTCCAGCAGGAACGGGCACCGATCTCTGGCGGATTCCCGACGCCGCAGTCACCCCTCACCGGTGAGGCCAGGGCCTCCCGGCCGCGCATCGGCGATGCTGTGACAGCTACGCGCAGGGGGCCGCCGGACTCGGGTGGGCTCCAGGGGGCCGGCTGGGGCGGTAGCCCCCTCGTCGTCACGTTCGGCTGTCCGCATTCCTCACGGTGTGTGGCGAACCCTCGCCAAGGGCCTTTGAAAGGATGTCGTGGTGGACAGGGTGGCCTTGCTCCTCGAATGAGGTGCAGAGCCGACGCTTGGAGAAGACCTTGAAGCGTGTTCCGTTCCGTCGATCCGCAGGACTGATGGTCGCCGCCCTGGCCCTGATGGCAGGTCCCGTCCTGTCCGCCCACGCCTCGGCCGCGATCGCCCGGACCGATCAGCAGACCTACTCCGCGCAGGCGCGCGCCGCCGGCCTCACCGACGAGCAGGCCGGGCAGCTCCAGCGGCGGGTCGACGCCGTTCTCGCCCAGGATCCGCAGGCCCGCCAGACCTCGGCGAACACCCTCGCCATCCCCGGCGGCACCGCCACGGTCCCGGCACCCGGGCAGCCCGAATCCCGCGACCTGGCAGCCTCCAGCGCGCCCCGGGCCTGCAACGACGGCCACCTGTGCATCACGGACGGGCGCGGCGTCAACTACGACTACTACCGGTGCGGGTACTACGACTTCAACGGCATCGGCGACGGAACCTTCAACAACAACCAGACCTCCGGCACCCGTGCCCGTTTCTACAACAACGACGGCAGCGAACGCTGGTCCCACGTGGCCAAGGGCTCGGGCACCGCGTCCTGGACCCCCGTCTACCACATCCGTCCCTGCTGATCCCCCGTCCCAGCCCCCGCCCCGCCCTCCCTGAGGGCGGGGCGGGCGCCCATCCGGCAGCCTCGCCCGCGCTCGGTGCACACCGCACCCGGAGGGAGGGCCGACTGCCGATATACTTCGTGGCCCGATATATGCTCGGTCCATGACACGACAGAGCCCGTCCCTGACGGAACCGCAGTACTTCATCCTCGCCGCGCTCATGGACGGGCCGCTGCACGGCTACGGCATCATCAAGGCCGCCGAGCAGGCGACCGACGGGCGGCTCCGGATCGCCGTCGGCACGCTCTACGGCGCTCTGGACCGTATGGAGCGGGCCGGGCTGGTGGTCCCCGGTGACGAGGAGATCGTGGACGGGCGGGCTCGGCGCTACTACCGGATCACCGAGGACGGCACCCAGGCGCTCGGCCGGGAGGCGCTGCGGATGCGGCAGGCCGCGGCCGTCGTCCTCGGGCGCACCCGGGACGTCGGGGTGGCCCCGGCATGAACCGCCTGCTGCTCGCCGCCTACCCCGAGCCCTACCGCTCCCGGCAGGGGAAGGAGTTGCTGGACTGCCTCTCCGACGCGTACCCCGGCCGTTCCTGGCCCCCGCCGAGGGAGGTCGTCGCCGTGGTGCGTGCCGGGGCGCAGGCCCGCGCCCGCGCCGTCGTGGACGACGCGGCCCGGCCGTGGTGGCTGGACGGCATCCACCTCACCGCTCTCGTACTCGCGGCGCTGGCCCTCGTGCCGTACCTCCAGGACGTGTGGCACTGGGCCCTGCGCATCGATCCCGGCCGGCACGCCATCGCCTTCGACTTCTCCGGCTGGTACCCGTGGGCCCAAGGTCCCGACACCCGGACACGGCTCCTGCCCTACGGGCTGCTTCCGCTGGTCTGCCTGGTCGCGCTGCTGCGCGGCAAGGCGTGGATCGCCCTGCCGGCCGCGGCAGCGATGATCTTCGCGGGTGCCACGTACAGCAGTAGTACGTTCTTCGGCGACGAAGGCAAGGTGGGCCTCGGCTACTACGGTCTCGGCGCCCCGATCACCGCTCGGGACCTCATGCTCTCCGGGGCACTGTGCGCCGCGTGCGCCGTGCTGACGGCCTGCCGTCCCGGTCGGCTGCGGCGTCACTCGTACCGTCGGCTGCTTCCCGTCGTACTGGCCATGTTCGTGGCCGGGTCCCTCCACGTCATCTCCGTCAGTCCGGCCTTCCAACGCGGCCTGTTCGCGCTCGAGGTCGCCGCGCTGATCGGAGCGTGGGTGGCGACGGCCGCCACCGGTGACCGTCGGTGGCTGATTCCCGTCGCCGCGTTCGCCTTCATCCGTACCCAGGCGATCGTCGCCCAGCCGAACGGGTTCATGGAGTCCCTGCCGGACCTCGTCGTTCTCGTCCTTCTCGTCGCTCCCCTCCCGGTCCTGGCGATCACCGCCCAACGCCGGCAGAGCAGGGTGCTCCTCGGATAGGAGCGGAGACCCGGTGGGCCGACCGGGCCGACTCACCCCTGCCGGACCCGCCGGCCCACCTCACGCCCGAACCCGCGCCCGAAGCGGCGCGTGACTGTGCTGCCCGCCCACGAAGACAGAGAAGACGATGACTCGGCAAGATCCCTCGACCACCCTGTCCACGGGCCCGAACCCCGGCCGGACCCCCGATGAGACGACCGGAGCGGTACGGGAGCCCGGCCCCGGACCCCGCCCCGCCCGGACGCCAGGCCTCCGGATCTCCGCGCCGCTCTGCCTCCTGGCGTTCCTGGCGCTCTACCTGCTCGCCGTCTGCACCCCGGTCGGACAACGTGCGGAGAACGCCCTGCTCAGCGGAGAGGGCGCCGAACCGGCGTGGATATACGGCTGGTCCGGCGCCGCCTACCAGTCAGCGGCCCTGCCGCCCCTGGAGCACACCGCGATGCCCACCCTGCTCGTGGGCATCGCGGTGATCGTGGCCGTCACCGTGGTGCGGAGGCGCTGGTGGCAGGGGCTCGCGGCGCTCGGGATCGTCATCGGCACGGTCGGATCCAAGGAACTGGCCAGGCTGGTCCTGCCCCGCCCCGATCTGGTGGACGCGCATGTCTCGCTCACCGAGGCCAGCTTCCCCAGTGGGCACGTGGCCGTCCCCGCCGGGCTCGCCCTCGCCGCCACCCTCATCGCCTCCCCCCGCGTCCGCCCGTACGTGACCGCGGTCGGCATGCTGTGGCTCGCCGTTACCGCCGGCGCCGTCCAGGCCACCTACCACCACCGGCCCAGCGACGTACTGGGCTCCACGCTCCTTGCATGCGCCTGCTACGCCCTCGCGACCCGGTTCCTGCGTACCCCCGACGCACCGGGTGTCCCCCGGCACCCCCGTGTGCTGCCGGCGGTCGCCCTGTCGCTGGCCGCGGCGGGCGCGCTCGTCGCCGGAGCGCGGGACGACTCCGTCACCCAGTCGCTGGTCTTCGCGGCGGCGGCCTTCCTGTGCGCCGGCCTTTTCTGGCTCATCACAGCGCCAGGGCGGCACGCACACCACGGACACGGCGCACGGACCTCGCGCGGTACCCACTCCGTACCGAGCTGATCACCTGCCCCGCCCGGTGTGCGAGTGCGGTCTGGCGTATTCCAGCCAACTCTGCTGCCTGTCATGGGATTTGGCGTGAGGTCCTGCTAATTTCGGCCCCAGTCTGACGGAGTCGGGGGGACTCATGGGACGGGAACGGGGCATACGCGCGTACGCGCGGTCGTGCACGGATTGCGGTAGGTGCGGCATCAGCTGGGCGTGCCGGTGAGTACGCCCCACCCGAGCCCGACCGGCACGGCGCCCCCGGGTTCCACCCCGCCGCCCCACACGGTACCGACACCCGGCACCACGCAGCTGCCCCCGCAGGGCCAGCCTCCGGGCACGCCCGGCTCCCAGGCGGTACCGTCGCCGGTTCCGAACACGCCGCCGACCCCTCCGGCCACGCCGCCCTCCGGCCCCGCGCCCCAGCTGCCTCCGGCGACCCCGCCCCCCGTGACCACTCCGTGGACGGGCCCCGGCGGCATCGACGTCCAGCCGCTCCAGCTGTACCAGGTGTCGACGGCCCTCTCCGTCGAGCAGGAGTCGTTCCACAAGGCGCTCGCGCAGTTCCTCGACGTTCACGCCGGCTACTCCAAGGTCGGCGGATCCGGCACCGTCGCGGTCGAGTTCGCCACCCAGTACGCCGCCGTCGTCGCCCTGCTCATCGAGACCCACGGAAAGGCCGTGGTCGCCATCGGCGGCGCATCGGTCGGCTTCACCACCACGGCCAACAACTTCCGGCAGGCGGACGCGGCCACCCACCCGCTCAGTCCGCCCTTCGCGCCGCAGCCGCCGCCGCAGGTCATCTCCGCGCCGCCGGTGTACAAGGTCCCGCCGCCGTTCGGCGTCCGCGACGGCAACCCGGTCGACGACTTCGCCGACGTCTTCGACGACGGCGACATCCCCGGATCCCTGATGCGCAGCGTGATCGAGGAAGCGCTGCGCACCGGCCGCGCGCTGGAGCTCCTGCCGCTCCCGAACTACCTCAGGGTCAACGAGCTGTCGCAGGCCTGGCTGCCGTACCAGACGGGCCTCGGCATCATCCAGGGGCAGCTCAGCGGCACCGTCGACGCCATCACGGACCACACCAACGACGACTGGCACGGGGCGATGCTGCAGTTCGTGTCGTCCCTGTGGGGCACGAAGGCCTGGGGAAAGAACACGGCCGGATACGAGTGGGGGCACGAGCCGCCGACCGGTATGGGTACCAGCCTCCCGGTGTTCGGTGTCCTCAGCACGACGGCCCAGATCCTCGCCCAGGCCATCCGCTCGTACGCGGAGGCCGCGGAGAAGATCCGCACCGAGCTGCGAAGGATCCTGTACAAGGCCTTCAAGGACGCCCTGGCGCTCCTCGACCTCTCCGACCCCAAGGATTTCTTCGAGAACCTCCTCAAGCGCCTCAAGAACCTGTGGAAGGGCCTGGGCGCCGCGGTGCTCCTCAGCATCGACACGGACGCCGTCAACCGGGCCGTCGACGCCTACGAGACCGAGCTGCGGGCGCAGACGGAGAAGGTGAAGGGCCTGCTCGAACCGCTGCAGGAGGCCTCTCGCGCGGTGCCGACCTTCCAGTCGCAGTCGGCACGGGCGGAGGCGTACGGGGCGCGCTCGCTCTTCGAGTTCAACCGATCGATCACCCCGCTCAACGAGCAGTCGCGGGACCCGAACAACCGGTTCGGGATCGACCTCGCGTCCATGGAATGGGAGACCAACCCCTATCAGGCCTCCCCGACCGACCCGCTCAAGCCGGGGAAGGACGGCCACGCGATCGACCGGCACGTCGGCCTCACCCCCGACCAGCTGCGGATGCGCGTACGGGACCAGGGCGTCGACGCCTCGGCCTTCGCGGACCTGCCGGCCGCCCAGAGGAACGTCCAGGCCGCGCTCAACGACCCCGACAACATCGACACGATCACGAAATGGATGAACAACCAGAAGCAGAAGGTGATCAACGGGACGTTCAGTCCCGCCTCCTCGCCGCAGCTGGACGTCATCACCGTGAAGGACACCAACGGGAACGACGTCGTGACGGGATCCTCGGTTTCGAAGGACGACTTCGCCGCTCAGGGCTTCGGCGCCCAGCCGAAGGACGTCCACAGCGTGAAGCTGATCCTCGCCTACTCGCCGGAATCCGGGACGTTCTATGTCCGCACCGCCTTCCCGTGCCCGCCGTAACATGCGCCACGTGACCACGAAACACCACGAGTTCCTCACCCGGGGCGCGGTGGGACTCCTCCTGAGCATCGCCGTCGCGTCGCGCAACCCGGGCGCCGCGCCGCTGGAGGACGAACTCCAGCGGCTGTCCCGCCTCCTGCAGGATTCCCGGGCGATCGCCCATGTGATGCCGCTGGAGTCATTGGCCTCGCTGCTCGACCTCCTGGCCGACGAGGTCGGCACGGAGGTGTTCGAGACCCGGCCCGCCGCGTACCGCGAGCGGCTGGCGCGGGCGGCCGGAGACGATGCGCCGACGGACTTCCTTCGGTCGTTGGCCGAGCTCGTCCGCGACAGCCAGTTGCTCTCGTACCCGGACCTGACGGAGTTGCCGCTGTCCGACTGGGAGGCGAGCGCACGCTTCTCGCTGACCTCGGCCTTCATCTCGTCGATGGTGTCGGGGGAGTACGACAGCGTGGAGGAGGCCCTGGACGAGATCCTGACCAGCGAGCATCCCGACTGCCAGGAACTCGCCCACCTGGCGGGCGAGTTGCAGCGACTCCTGTATCTGTTCCGCACGCCCGCCGAGCTGGACGCCGCCTTCGCCACCGCCAGGCCCCATGTGACCCACGCACGTGTCCGCCTGCTGCTCGACGCCGTCCACGCCCACTTCGCCGAGCAGCACTGACCCGCCACCCCGCCACCCCATCGCCCCGGAAGGAGCCGCCGCCATGCCCACCGACCCGAACTTCGCCGTGACGGACGAGGACCTGAAGCGTCTCGCGGACGACCTGGACGCCATGCGGACGCACATCGACGGGCAGGTGCGCCGGATGGACGCGATCGTCGACCGCGCCGAGGCGCGCTGGCGCAGCGAGGCGGCGACGGCGTACCGGAAGCTGCACCGCGAGGCCGGGGCGGACGCCGTCCGGGTCCGGGAGATCCTGGGAGTCCTGGCGGCGGCGGTCCGGATGAGCCGGGACGGCTTCACACGCCAGGAGCTGGACACCCTGCGGCAGTTCCGGGCCGAGAGCAAGAGGGTCGACGTCGACGCCGAGGTGCGCGGACTGTCCGGCGAGGGACCGGGCGGCCCGGGCCCCGGAGCGGCGCCGACCAGCAAGATCAACGACATCTGAACGGGTGTCCCCACACCCGTGAGGCAGGGGGAAACGTGAACGACGACGTACCGATCACCGTCGACCTGGTCGCGCTGCGCGAGATGGCCGGCGACCTCGAGGACATCGTGAAGCAGCTCAACGAGCGCCTGGGCGCGCTGTACGACCGGACGGTTCCGGTCGTCCTGGCCTGGCAGGGCGAGGCACGCGAGGCCTTCGTGGACGAACTCGACCGCTGGGACCGCCAGATGCAGGACCTGGAGGCCGCGCAGAAGTGGCTGCACGCCGTCGTCTCGACCGGGCACGCCAACTACTCCGCCGCTCAGCGGGCCACCCTTCGCGGCTGGGGCGGTGCCTGACATGACGACACCACCTCCCGCGCCCTCCGCGCCCACCGAGTCGGCCGTCCCCGCCCGTGCCGACCGCGCCGCGAGCTTCCCCGACCGGGCGACCGCCCAGTGGGCCACCCAGCAGGTGATCACGCTCAACGAGCAGGTCATCCACCGCTGGCTCGCCCAGTCCACCCGGCAGCGGCTCGTCATCGAGGCCGCCTGGCCCTCGCGGCCCGATCCGGTGGGCACGCTGCTCACCACCGGGATGGCGCTGACCGGCCAGGAGCCGGTCCCGGTGCGCGCCGCCCGGGTCGTGCTCCGCCGGACCGGCTCCGGCGAGCCCGGCGCGTACCCCTTCACCGTGCACTCCGCCCTGCCCGTCGACCTGTAGAGGCCTCCGTGTCCCTGAACCCCGCCGAGCACGACCGCAAGTACGGCGAGCTCGACCAGGTCGTCCGCGCGCACCTGGGCCTCGGCCCGCACGCCCCCGAGGCGATGGCCGGCTATCTGCGTCAGACCTGGCGCACCCGGCCCTGGGCCGTCGCCGTCGCGGCCGAGCAGTTGCGCGTGTACGCCGACAACCCGCCGGGGCGGCTGCGACTGCGCCTCGGCGAGTACTACCGGCTGCCCGACACGGGGCTGGCGCCCGAGGAGGTCCGGGACTGGCTCACGGGTCTTGCCGACCGGCTCGACGAGAGCATGGCGAAGGGCCAGGCGCCGCCGCCGGCCGCGCCCGCGACGCCGTGGGAGTGGCGGGCCCGCTTCCCCGAGCTCGCGCAGCTGTTCGGCGGCTGGTTCTCGCAGGACATGCCGGAGGAGTTCGGCGACCACGGGGGCGCGCTCGCCGACTATCTGGAGGGCACCGACACCGGGCTCGTCGCCCAGCTGACGGGGGAGCTGCACGACCTCCTCGCCCTCGGCCTCGACGAGGACGGCCTGGCCCTGGCGCTGGTGACGCTCGGCGTGGAGGTCGAGCCCCCGGCGCCGCTCACCCCGGGCGCGTGGCTCGCCTCGCTCGCCGTACAGCTGCGGGGCTGAGTCCCGACCTCGCCACCGGGGCCCACGAGGGGAGTCGCATACCCCCACCCCGTACCATCGGTCCTCGGCCCCCTCGCATCGGACCGAGGGCGCCAGGGCCGAGGGTCGAGGAGCGAGGACGGAGAGCGCAGTGGCCGCATGCCGGAAGACCGCGACATGGCTGAGCCGGTTCCTGCTCGCCGTCGCGCTGCTCTTCGGCATCGTGCTCATGCACGCCCTCGGTCACCCCGGTGAACACACCACCCCGGGCCCCGGCGGCACGCACGTCATGGCAGGGGCGCACGAACCGGCCCCGGCCGCGGGCGTGGAGAGCGCTCGCCCGGACCACCGCGCGCCCGCTCACGGTGCGGGAGTCGCCGCGGTGTGTCTCGCCGTGCTCGGCGCGGGCGCCGGAGTGATCCTCCTGGCCCGGGCCGCCCGCAGACGCCTGTCCGTCCGTGACGCACCCCTGGCGGCGGCGCTTCCGGCGTACGCCCTGTGGGCGATCCCGCCGCCCGCCCCGCCCGGATCCCTCCTGACACGTCTGTCCCTGTTGCGCGTATAGGGCGACCGGCCGCTTCGCGACGCGAGCGGAACGCCGTCTCCCTCACGCAACGACCACGTCAAGAGGTTCCACCGTCATGACCCGACCCACCCGCCGTACCCTCCTCGGCGCCGGAATCGCCGCCGCGGGCACCGGCCTGCTGACCGCCTGCTCCGGCACGATGAGCGGCATGGACCACTCCTCGGGCGACTCCGGCACACGGCCGGCCGCCGACTACATCACCCCCGACAGCGAGCGGATCGAGGCGACCGAAGCACTGCGCAAGCCCGGCCCCGAGCGGAAGGTGAAGCTCACCGCCGTCGAGACCCCCCTCGACCTCGGCGGCGGACGCACCGTCCGCAGCTGGGCGTACGGGGACGAGCTTCCCGGCAAGGAGGTGCGGGTCACCGCCGGCGACACCCTCGCGCTCACCCTGGCCAACAACCTTCCCGAGGCCACCAGCGTCCACTGGCACGGCCTCGCCCTGCGCAACGACATGGACGGCGTGCCCGGTCTCACCCAGCGGGACATCAAGCCCGGCGGCTCCTTCCACTACCGCTTCGCCGTCGCCCACCCCGGCACCTACTGGCTGCACCCGCACTCCGGCGTCCAGCAGGACAGGGGCCTGTACGCCCCGCTGATCGTCGAGGACCCCAGGGAGCCGTTGAAGTACGACAAGGAGTGGGTGATCGTCCTCGACGACTGGGTCGACGGCGTCGACGGCTCCACCCCGGACGCCGTCCTCGGCGAGCTCAGCAAGGGCATGGGCGGCATGGACCACGGCGAGATGGACATGGGCGGATCCGGCGCCGGCGGGACGGAAGGGCACGACATGTCCAACATGTCGATGACGGGCCCGGATTCGCCGTCCCCGGAGTCGGCCTCGAAGCCGCCGTCCCCCAAGCCCTCGGGGCCCTCTCGCATGCTCATGGGCGCGACCAGCGACCTCCTCGGCGGGGACGCGGGCGACGTCGGCTACCCGTACTACCTGATCAACGGCCGTACGCCGGAGGCCCCGGGGACCTTCACTGCCAAGCCGGGCGACCGGATCCGGCTCCGGATCATCAACGCCGGCGGCGACACCGCCTTCCGGGTCGCCCTCGGCGGCCACCGGCTCACCGTCACCCACACCGACGGCTTCCCGGTCGAACACGTTCGGGCGGACGCCCTGTTGATCGGTATGGGCGAGCGCGTCGACGCCCTCGTCACCGTCGGCAGCGGTGCCTTCCCGCTCACCGCGCTCGCCGAGGGCAAGAACCGTACCGCCCTCGCCGTCCTGCGCGCCGGCGGCGGAGCCGCGCCCACCGCGTCCGTACGCCCGAGGGAACTCGACGGCAAGGTCGTGCACGGCGGGCAGCTCAAGGCCGCGGAGTCGGTGCGACTGGGCCCGCGCAGGCCCGACCGTACCGTCGAGCTGAAGCTCACCGGCTCGATGGCGACGTACGACTGGGCCATCAACGGCGAGAAGTACGACCCCGCGAAGCGCTACCCCGTCCGCGCGGGCGAGCGCGTCCGCCTCGCCCTCGTGAACGCCACGACGATGTGGCACCCCATGCACCTGCACGGCCACACCTACGCGCTCGCCGACGGCGGCGCCCGCAAGGACACGTCCATCGTGCTGCCCGGAGAGCGGCTGGAGGTCGACTTCGACGCCGACAACCCGGGCCTGTGGATGCTCCACTGCCACAACGTCTACCACGCGGAGTCCGGGATGATGACCGTCCTCGGCTACCTGAAGTAGAGGGCGCGCAGGTGCGGGTGCGGCCCGGCCGGGTCGCACCCGCACCTCCGCGGTCAGCCCCCACCCACACTGTCAGACGCGGCCCGCGCCGCCGAGCACCGCCGGCCCGCACTCCTCGGGGAGGTGGGCGACGACCAGGGCGAACGCCTCCTGCAGGGTCTCCGCCCTGCCGAGGGTCCCGACCCCCTTGGGGCCCGCCACCCGGAACCGTCCGTCGGCGCCTCGCGGATGGACCTGCCCCCCGAGATGGGCGGCCGGCATCCCGGTGCAGCCGCTGAAGTACATGACTCCGTGGCTGATCAGCGGGAAGAGCTGTCGCAGTCGCGGCTGCGCATGGGCCGCGCGGACGGTGTCCGTGTCGATCAGGCCGTGGCTTCCGTCGAGGAGGAGGCGCCATTCCCCGGCAACGGTCTCCGCGGCACTCGGCGCGTCGGCGTCGTGCGTCATCTCTCTGCTCTCACCTCATGTGCTTCGGAAGCTCCGAAGGGTCGGGTTCGATCTCCGGGATGCCCGGATCGGGAAGGTAGTCGTTGCCGTCGTACGTGTGAGCACCCGGGTCCCGTTCCCGGCCGGGGCCGCTCTTCTCGTCCGCCTCAGTCGGCTCGCCGGAATCACTCGCCTCGCGCCCGAGGCGGTCGACCGTGACCGCCAGGTCCGCGATCGTGCGCGAGGTGAACACCTCGCGCAGGCTGATCGTGATCCGGAACGCCTTGCGGATCCGGACGATCAGCCGCGTCGCGGCCAGTGAGTTCCCACCGAGCTCGAAGAAGTTGTCACGGACGTCCACGTGAGGCAGTTCAAGGACCTCGCACCACAGGGCGGCGAGCCGCTCCTCCGTCGGTGTGCGCGGTGCGGCGGACCCGGGAGCGCCGTCGGCCTGCCGGGGGGCGGGCAGCGCGCGCCGGTCGACCTTGCCGTTGGGGCTGAGCGGCCAGCTGTCCAGGGTCAGCACGTGCCGGGGAACCATGTGCGCCGGCAACCGTTCCCCCAGCCACGCCCGCAGCCGGTCGCCGAGCGGCTCGGCCCGCTCGACGGTCCCGGCCGGCCGGGTGGGGGCGGCGCGGTCCACCCGGCCGCCCCCCAGGGAGTGCACCGGCAGATGGCGCTCGTCCAGACCGAGCAACGGCCCGACCGGGTCGAAGTCGAACGCGCCGATCGGGCAGAGACCGACTTCGGTACGCGCCGCCCGATCCATCAGGAGCTGACCCATGTACCCGGCCTCCAGCAGACAGAAGTCGCGGGCGAGTCGGCCGTACAGGGGCTCGATCGCGTCCAGATCCGCGACGAGGAACACCCAGAAGCCGGCGGCCTCGAAGACGGCCCGGTTGCGCGGCGCGTGGATCCCGGCATCGATCGTCGCACCCTCTTCCAGGGTGACCAGAGCGTTGTCTCGCGGGTCGAGGTAGTACGTGCCGCCCGCCAGGCCGGACACCGCACCGGCCTTCACGTACAGGTACGTCTGGACCGGGTAGAGACCGCCGCTCGACGGGTAGCGGCACGTGGCGAGTCCGTCCACCTCCTCCTGCCGCAGGACGCCCAGGCAGTCGGCCAGCTCCGCCAGGTCCAGCGGCCCGGGGAGGAAGGCGCGGTCGCTGCGACGCCGCGACGGCTCGTCCGCCACCGGGGGCAGGACGACCCGGGGCCGGTCCGCCTCCCGGCGCAGGCCGTGCCGGGCGCGCTTGAACGCGGCCCGGTCCAAGGGGTCGAGCACCGTGACGCCGCTGCGGCGGGCCCCTTCGACATCGGTCGCGTCGGGGAGCGCGTCTCCGGCTCCGGCCCGCGTACCTCCGCCCGCGGGGCGTACACCCTCGCCCGCCGCCTCGGGAATCACGTAGGCGACCAGGCCGTCATGGCCGGGCCGGTCCGTGCGGCCGGTGGCGGTGACGACGGCCGAGGAGACCTCGGGGTGGGCGAGCAGGGCCGCCTCGATCTCCCCGAGTTCGATGCGCTGGCCCCGGATCTTGACCTGGAAGTCGGCCCGGCCCATGAACTCCACGGTGCCGTCCGGCCGCCATCTGCCGAGGTCCCCGGTGCGGTACATCCGCTCCCCGCTGCGGGGGTGGGTGGTGAACACCGCGTCGGTGCGCTCGGCGTCGCGCCAGTACCCGTCCGCCAGGCAGACGCCGGAGACGTACATCTCCCCGGTCACCCACTCCGGGCACTCCTCAAGGCGCTCGTCGAGCAGGTGGTAGCGGACATTGGCGAGGGGGGTGCCGTACGGAACGCTCCGCCAGGCGGGATCGACCTCGGCGATCCGGTGCCAGATGCTCCACAGGGTCGTCTCGGTCGGGCCGCCCACGGAGACCGTCTCGATGCCGGGTGCCGCCTCCGCCAGTCGACGCGGGACCGCGAGGGGGATCCAGTCGCCGCCGAGGAACGCCAGCCGGAGCGATGAGAGCGCGTCCGCGTGGCCCAGTGAGGACGGGCCGCGGTCGCCCACGGGCCCCGGGTCCGGCGAGCCGGGCGAGTCGGCTGAGCCGGTCGGGGTGTCCCCGTCGGTGGCCTCCAGGAGCATTTCCATCATCGCCGGGACCGAGTTCCACACGGTGACCCCGTGGGCGGCGATCAGCCGCGCCCAGTGCGCCGGGTCACGGCGGTCGGCGGCTGCCGGTACGACCATCGTGCCGCCCGCGCCGAGGACCCCGAAGAGGTCGAAGACCGACAGGTCGTGGTGGAGCGCGGACAGCGCGAGGCAGCGGTCGTCCTCGGTGATCCGGAACGCCGCGAGGGTCTCCACCAGGCAGTTGACGAGGGCCCGGTGGCTCACCGCGACGCCCTTCGGCTCGCCCGTCGACCCCGATGTGAACATCGTGTACGCGAGGTCGGCCGGGCTCCCGTCGGAGGGGAGCGGCGTGTCGGTGGCGGCGGGCAGCGGCCGGTCCAGGCAGAGCCGCAGCGGTCCGGTCGGCCAGTCCAGGGTCTCGTCGAGCCTCGACCGGGTGAGCACGAGCTCGACCTCGCCCTTGGCGAGCAGACGGCGGAGGCGCGTGCCGGGCAGCTCCGGGTCGATCGGCAGGTAGGCGGCGCCCGAGAACAGCACCGCGTAGGCGGCGACGGCCTGCTCCCAGCCCTTGTCCATGACGACGGCGACCAGCCGGCCGGACCCGGCGCCACGGCTGCGAAGCCAGCCGGCCACCCGCCGTGCGGCGGCGTCGAGTTCGGCGTACGACAGGGTCCGGTCGGGGGCGATCACCGCCGGGGCGTCGGGGCGGGCGGCCACCTGCCGCTCGAAGAGGTGCTGCACTTGGATGTCCGGGACGGCACGGGCAGGCCCGGTGCTCGACCGGCGCCGCTTCGCCTGCGCGGGCGGCAGGGCGAGCGGGGTGCGCAGGTCCCAGATGTGCTCGTCGGTGGCGAGCGCGCGCAGCAGCGCCGTATGCGCGGCGAACATGTCCTCCACGAGTCCGGTGGGGAAGAGCTCGTCGACCGCGTCCCAGTTGAGGAGCAGCGCGCCCTCCTCCTCCCGTACCTGTTCGTCGAGGGAGACCTGCGGGGTCTGCGAGACGGCGAAGACGGGGGTGAGCAGCTTCTCCAGTGCTGTCCTCTCCTCGGTGGCGAAGGTGAGGTTGCTGGTCATGACCACCGGCATCAGCGCCTGGTCGAATCCGCCCTGCAGTCGCATGAGTTCGCGGAGCACCTCGACGCCGCCGACGTCCTGGTGCCGCAGGTCGGACCGCAGCTGCCGCTGGAGTCCGCGCGCCCGGTCCAGGAAGGTGGAGCCCGTGCGGAAGTCGACCTCAAGGAGGGTGAAGGAGGCGAACTGGCCGATCACCTCCCGGTAACTCGGGTCGTGCACGGGCCGGTTGAGGCGCGGCACGTTCAGCGTGAAGTGGCGGCCGCTGCTCCAGCCGGCCAGGACCTCGGCGTAGGCGGCGAGCAGCAGTCCGGTCGGGGTGAGCCCGGCCCGGCCGGCCCGCTCCTTGAGGTCCTGCCACAGTTCGGCGGGCAGCGTGGTCTCCCGCCGGGTGAACCGCGGCCGGTCGATCGAAGCGGCGCGGGCGGCGCCGGGCAGCTGTGGCGCGGGCGGCAGCTCGGGCAGTCTGCTCCACCAGTGGTCGCGCGAGCGCCGGTACGCGTCTCCGTTCCGGCGTTCGGTCTCGGCGCGCACATGGTCGCGGAAGGACTTCTCCGGCGCCGGGGGCCGGGCGTCCGGTTCCTCGTAGAAGCGGGAGAGGTCGTCGAACAGCAACCGCCCGGAGGAGAAGTCGGCGATGAGCGAGTCCACGCTGAGGTGGACGCGCAGTCCGTCGTCGAGCCGGGTGGCGGCGACCTCGAACAGCGGCCACTGGTCGGCCGGGCGCACCTCGTGGGAGAGACGTTCCCGGATGGCCGCCAACTCGGCCTCGGAAGCCTGGTGTTCACGGCCCCGGAGATCGGTCACCCGGATCTCGTACGGGGGCACCTCGGTGAGGATCCGCTGCTCGTTGCTGTCGGGCAGCATGACGGCGCGCAGCATCTCGTGCCGGTCGATCACCCGCCGCCAGGCGTGCTCGAAGCGGGGCAGGTCGAGATCGGGGGCGTCGAACTCCAGATAGACATGGGTGGAGACGTTCCCCAGCTCGAAGGCGCCCGTGCGGCCGAGGCAGTAGGCCTGCTGGGTGTCCGTCTGGGGGAAGGGGGCGTCCGGGAGGGCGGCCGGGTCCGCCGCGGTGGTGCCTGCGGGGTCCGGGGAGGCGAGCCCCGAAGCGGGCGTGGCGCCGAGGGCGGGGGGCTCGGCCGGGAGCGGTCGGCCCGCGTCGTCGAGCGGGATTCCGCCCGTGTGCCGCTCGGCGATGATCGCCGCGAGGGTGGCGATCGTCGGGTCGCCGTCGAACACGTCCTCGGAGACGTCCACGCCGAGGTCACGCTCGACCCGGCCGACGAGCCGAAGTGTCGCAAGCGAGTCCAACCCGAGGTCGAGCAGCGGGCGTTGCCGGTCGGGGTCGCCCGCCGCGTCGGTCACCAGGGTCGCCACCAGGTCGCTCAGATAGTCCTCGACGGCGCTCCTCCGGCGGTCGGTGGTGGGCGGCTCCGGTTCCTGGGCGGTGCCGGCGGTCCACTCGCCGACGACGGTGAGGGAGCCGTCGAGAAGGGCCTGCCGGGTGGCGCTGCGCCGGATCTTGCCGCTGGAGGTCTTGGGGATGGTGCCGGTCCGGACGAGGACCAGCCGGTGGAGTCGTACGTCGAACTCCGCGACGATCGCACGGCCGAGCCGCCCGGCGACCTCGGCGGCGGGCGGCAGCTGCGCCCCGCGCCGGACCTCGGCGACGAGCAGCAGCTGTTCCGTGCCGTCGTCGTCGACGGCCACGGCGGCCGAGGAGTTGGCCTGGAGGGCCGGATGGGCGCGCTCCGCGCAGCGCTCGATGTCGTGCGGGTAGAGGTTGCGGCCCCGGACGATGATCAGGTCCTTGCTGCGGCCGGTCACGAACAGTTCGCCGTCGCGCAGGAACCCCAGATCGCCGGTGCGGAGGAACGGCCCCTCGCCGGAGGGGAGTTCGGCCTCGAAGGCGGTCTCGCTCTCGTCCGGGCGCCCCCAGTATCCGTGGGCGACGCTCGGGCCACCCACCCAGATCTCACCGACCCGGTCGGGGCCGCAGACGGCCGCCGTGGCCGGATCGACGACGACCAGCCGCTGCCCGTCGACGGCGGACCCGCATCCGACGATGTCCCGGCTCCGGCCGGGCCCGTCGCCCGGGGTGCCGGGGCTTCCATCGCCTCCTGGGGCGACGCGGTGCGCCTCCAGCGTGGGCACGTCGACCGTGACGGTGGCCGACGGGGTGAGGTGGGCCCCGCAGGACACCATCAGGGTGCCCTCGGCCAGTCCGAAGCTGGGCCGCAGCGCGTCCCGCCGGAACCCCCAGGGGGCGAAGTGCCCGGCGAAGCGGTCCAGCGTCGCGGCCCGTACGGGCTCCGCGCCGACGATGACGCTCTCCAGGCTGCTCAGGTCCAGGGGCTCGTGGACGGCGGGATCGACCCGCTCGACGCAGAGGTCCAGGGCGAACGGAGGCGTCGGGGTGTTCGTCGCCCGGTAGGTGGAGATCGCGCGCAGCCACTGGACGGGGTCCAGGACGAAGGTGCCCGGCGCCATGAGGACCGCGGGGAACCCGGCGGTGAGGGGCTGCAGGATTCCGCCGATGAGCCCCATGTCGTGGTACGGCGGGAGCCAGCTCACACAGAGGGAGTCCGCGGACGCCCGGATGCGCCGCTGGATCTGGGCGGAGTTGTACAGGAGGTTGCCGTGCGAGACCATCACGCCCTTCGGCGCGGCGGTGCTGCCCGAGGTGTACTGCAGGAACGCGAGGCTGTCGGTCCCGACGAGCGGATCGGTCCACTGCTCGGCGTCTGAGGTGAGGTCGCCGTTCGAGAACAGGGCGATGTCCCGCAGCTCGGGTGCGTCGACCAGTTGCTTGCGGGTCCCGGCCGTGACGCGGTCGCCCAGCAGCGCGGCGACGGGCGCCGCGTCCGCGGCGACGGCCCGGAGCCGGGGGAGGCTGCGGGTGTGCGGCGGATAGCACGGTACGGCGACGGCCCCGGCGTACAGGCAGCCGAAGTACGCGCTCAGGTAGTCGGCGCCCGGCTGGTGCAAAATCAGGACCCGGTCACCCGTCTTGACCTGCTCCTGGAGTGTCGCCGCCACCACGCGTGCGCGGTGGTCGAGCCGGGCGTAGGTGAGCCGGGCCTCCTCCTCGCCATGGCTGTCGAGGATCACGTACGCGAGCCGGTCGGGCTGCCGCTCGGCCCGGGACCGCAGCAGGTCGACGAGACTGCTCGGCCGCCGGCCGTACGCTTCCGGGAAGGGCGCGGAAAGGTTCATGCCTGCCGCTCCCCGTCCCGCACGTCGGCGAAGGCCCCGCCGTCGCCGTCGTAGTCGTCCATGGCCGGCTTCTCCGCGCTCACCAGCTGGGTGCGGACCCAGGGGCCGGACCACCACATCCGGGGGCCGGCGTCGGTGCGGGTGGCGTCGACCGCGCCCGCCGCGCGCAGGATGTCGACGTAGCGCGGGGCGTGGAAGACGTCGGCCACCAGCAGTCGGCCGCCCGGCCTGAGGACGCGGTAGGCCTCCCGTACGGCCTCCTCGCGGCCCCGCGCGCTCATGATGTTGTGGATCGCCAAACTGGACACCACGACATCGAACTGGTCGTCGAGGAAGGGCAGTCTGCGCATGTCGGCGGTGACCAGCTCGATCTGGTCGGAGACCCGCTCCCGCCGGGCGTTGTCCTCCGTGGCGCTCTCGGTGTTGCCGGACTGGTCGACCGAACGCCAGAGGTCGACACCCGTGACCCGGCCCTTCGGCACCCGGCGCGCCACCGCCGTCAGCACCGCTCCGCGCCCGCATCCCAGGTCCAGGACCTGTTCGTCACCCCGCAGTCCGAGCGCGTCCAACTGCTTCTCCCAGACGAGGAACTTGCCCCGTAGGGTCGCGTGCAGATACAGCCCGGCAGGGACGGCCACCAGCGGCGGGATCCGCAGCAGCCAGCGGGGCGCGCCCGCGGAGACCGCCGCCAGCGGCGCCAGGACTCCGACGCCGAGGGCGGCCATCCAGCCGGGACCGTCGATGCCGTAACGGCCTTGTCGTACAGCCTTGTTGCTCACGATTGACATTCCTTGGTCCACCGATCGAAGGGATGAGACGCGGGGTTCCGGACGGGTGGGGGCGCGACTCAACGGGGAAGGCAGGCGTCCGACACGAGGTCGAGGACCTCGGCGGTCGACTCGAAGGGGAAGAAGTGGGTGCCGGGGAGGATCCGGACGGTCACCTCGCTGCCCAGCTCGCGCCACCGCTCCACCTCGGCGGCCGGCGCCGCCGGGTCGTCGGCGCCGCCGAGCGCGATCAGTCGTACGCCGGGCGAGAGCACGTTCTGTGTGCGGTAGGTCTCGGCTGCCTCGAAGTCGGCGCGCAGCACGGGCAGGATGAGCTCCACCCACTCCTCCTCCGCGAGCAGTTCCGGGGGGATTCCGCCCAGGGCGCCGATCCGGTTCAGGAACTCCCCGTCGGGGAGGAGGTGCATGGGCTCGGTGCGGCGGGGCACGTGCGGCGGGACGGAGCCGGACACGATCACCGCGGCCGGGGGACGGGGGCCGTCCTGGAGGGCGAGGCCGAGTTCGTAGGCGAGCAGAGCCCCCATGCTGTGACCGAACAGCACGTAGGGGAGTCCGTCGGCCCGGTGGGCGACCGGCCCGGTGAGCCGCTCGCCGAGCCGGGCCACCGAACTCTCGGGAGGCTCCGCCATGCGGATTCCGTGCCCTGGCAGGTACACGGGCACGACCTCGATCCCGGGGCCCACCAGGCCCTGCCAGGAACGGAAGACCGACCCGTCCGCCCCGCCCTGCGGAAGACAGAAGAGCCGGGTGTGGTGACGGGCTGCCACGGGACGGTCGGGGGAGAACCACAGGTCTTCGGTGGTGACACTCACTGAAGGCACATACTTTCGACTCGCTGGTGACGCGTCGTCACCCCAATGGATCTTTGGGTGCAACGACCACCCGGGTCGGAAGGAAACGGTGATGCTCGGCCGGCTCCCCGACGGGAGCGAGCGCGAGAACGAGAACCGGGGGCCGGGTATCAGAGGTGGCTCCCCTGATACCCGGCCCCCGGGTGCGCGGTCATGCGGTCACATGGTCACATGGTCACGCGGTCAACCCGCCAACCTCACTTGCCGATCCACGCGTTGTGGATCGTCAGCGTCGACGTGTTGCCCTGCTTGTCCGTGACCTCGGCGGAGAGCGAGATGCCGCTGTCCTTCGCCGGGCTCTTCACGGAGATCTTCCCGTCCCGCACCTGAGCGACCTGCCAGGTCTTCCCGCCGTCGTAACTCACCGACACGGAGAGCGACTTGAGATTGCGTCCGGCGGCCGAGCCCTGCACGGTCACCGGGACCAGGACCGGAGCGTTCTCCGGAGCGCGGGTGGCGAGGTCGACGGGCGCCGCGAAGCGGACCGTGGACACCGGCAGCGACGTGGTCTCCGTGACCTGCTTCGAGCGGAACGTGAATCCGGCGTCGATCCGGGTGGAGACCGCGGCGACGTTCGACGGGCGTTCCACGGAGGTGACGAGGCGGTACTCGGCGTCGGCGGCGTCGACCGTGAAGGGCTTCGAGCCGCTCAGCGGGTCGTCGTTCGCGCCGACCTCGACGCCGTCGCGGTACAGCGTCGACGTGGCCGAGGTGAACGGCACGGTGCCCACGTGGCCCTTGCCGTCGGCGACCAGCGGCACGGCGCCGACGAGCTGCTGCTCGCCCGTCGCCGGGTCGGGAGCCGTACGGAAGACGCCCATGCCCTCACCGAGGAGCGGGCCGAAGACACCGGTGTTGAAGGTCTCCCGGTACGTCCGGCCGGTCTCGTAGCGCTTCGGGCGGACCATTTCGTAGGCACCCTCGAAGGCCGGGTAGCCCCACTCGTCCAGCTCGCCGAGCTGGTTGAGCCGAGTGAGCCACGAGACCCCGTCGGCGGTGGAGACGTAGAAGGTACGCGTCCCCGGCGCCGCCTGCGGCGCGGAGAAGCCGATGCCCTCCGGCGCGCCCGGCAGGTGGGAGTACGGCGAGGCCAGGACGGTCTTCCCGGGCGCCGACGAGCCGAGACCGACCTTGAGCGTGGCCAGTTCGTCCGCCTTCACGTGCCTGGTGTAGCCGGTCGTGACCTTGCTGGTCTTGCCGCCGAAGGCCACCGAGTACTGGCTCGTGGGGTCCTTGAGGAAGTGCGCGTCCCAGGTCTGCAGGAGTGAGCCGTCGGTGACCGCCGGACCGAGGTGCGCGGTGCGGAAGCCCTTGAAGCCCCTGAGGACCCAGCCGTTGCCGACCTGGCCGCTCTCGGTGTCGACCTCGTAGTACGTGCCGCCGTAGTCCGCCATGCCGATGCCGGGCACCGTCAGGTCCACCGGCTTGGTGGTGCGGGCGTCGGCGGTGACCGAGGTGTCGGCGGTGATGTCCAGCTTCGGCTGGGCGATCCAGTCGGTGCCCGCGGTGTAGTCCGACGGGTCCTGGTAGACGGCCGAGTTGAAGGTGTACGAGCCCTTGGGCACACGGATCGTGTGGACGCCCGGCTCGTTGTCGACGCGCGCCTGGAAGCCGGCGGCGGGTCCGCCGACGCCCGTCAGGGTGCTGGAGAAGTTCTGCGCGTCGGAGCCGTCGCGGCCGAGGGTCCGCACCGTGACGTCGTACGACTCGGCCTCGCGTACGGCCACCGCGGCCGTGCGCACGGACTGCCCCGCCGCGGTGGCGGTGACGTAACCCGAGTAGGTGCCGTCGGTGTCACCGACGCGGGTGTCGGCGACGAGGTCGACCTCGGCGGTGCCGCCCGCGGGCACGGTCACCTTCGAGGCGCCCAGCGCGAAGAACCCCGCCGGGGCCGGCTTGCCCGCCGGGTCCAGGGTGGACACCGACAGGTCGAGGGTGACGTCCGTCGTACCGAGGTTGCGGTAGGCGAGCTTCTTGGTGACGGACTTGTCGTCGGCGTGCGGCCAGAGCGCCGTGCCGAAGTTCAGCGACACCGGCTCGGCGATCACGTTCTGGGCGAGCGCCTTGTCGACCTGGATGCGGCCCGAGCCCTGCTGGAAGGCGGTGTACTCGCCGCCCTTGGTGGAGCCGGTGAGCGCGCCCTTGAGCTCGGCGGACTTCCAGTCGGGGTGCCGCTGCTTCAGGATCGCGGCGGCGCCCGCGACGTGCGGGGTCGCCATCGAGGTGCCGTCGATCTGCAGGTACCCGGGTGCGGGGTGCGGGGTGCCGGGGCGCAGGTCGATGAGGCTGCCGGCGGCGGCGGCCGCGGTGATGGCGACGCCGGGCGCGGTCACGTCCGGCTTGACGGCGCCGTCTCCGACGCGCGGGCCGACGCTGGAGAACGGTGCCAGCCGGTCGTCCTTGTCGACGGCGCCGACGGTCAGCGCGGCGTCCGCGCTGCCCGGCGAGCCCACCGTCGACGCGCCGGCCTCGCCCTCGTTGCCCGCCGCGATGGCGAAGAGGATGCCCTTCTCGGCGGACAGCTTGTCGACCATGGCCTCCAGCGGGTCGACGCCGGGGCTGTCGGGGCCGCCGAGGCTGAGGTTGACCACGTCCGCGCCTTCGGCGGCGGCCCACTCCATGCCCGCGATGACGGCGGAGTCGTCGCCGTAGCCCTCGTCGTCGAGGACCTTCCCGCTGATCACCTTGGCGCCGGGGGCGACGCCCTTGAACCGGCCGCCGGACTTGGCACCGGTGCCGACGGCGATCGACGCGACATGGGTGCCGTGACCGACACGGTCGACGGCGTCGGCCGAGGCGGAGAAGTTCTTCTCGCCGACGACCTGGGTCCTGAGGTCGTCGTGGGTCTTGTCGACACCCGTGTCGAGGACGGCGATCTTGACGCCCGCGCCGTCGTACCCGGACTGCCAGGCCCGGTCGGCACCGATCTGCGGGACGCTGCGGTCCAGGCGCGCACCGCGCATCCCGTCCAGCCACACCTTGCCGATGCCGGAGGCGGTGGAACGCGCGCCGGTCCGGCCACGGTCGGTCAGGGCCTCCCACACCCGGGCCACGTCGTCCTGCGAGGTACGGATGGCGTCGGCGTTGATGCTCGGGAACGTCCGCCGCAGCTGGGTGTCACCGGCCGAACGCACCTCGGCGCGTGCGGCGGCGGCACCGCCTTCGTACTGCACGATCAGCTTGAGCCCCGCGCGGTGGCTCTTGCGCAGCCGCGGGTCGGTGAGGACGTCGAGGTCGAAGAGCCGCTGGTCCAGCCGGCCCGAGGAGATGAGGCGCTGGGCGTCGGCGGGCACCACCAGGGTGTGGCCCGCGGTGCGCTGCACCTGTACGGGTATGTGCTCACGGCCGGCGGCGGACTCGAAGCCCACCATCCGGCCCGTGTTGTCCACCACGACGCGGTCGCCGGTGATGAGCGGGATCCGCCGGGTGCCGTCGAGGCGCGGGGCGTCCGGTGCGGCCGTGGCGTTGGCGGCGATCGCCGCCGCCGGGCCGGTCATGCCTGCCACGAGCGCCACCGAAGTGGCTGCCGCGATGGTGAAGGCGCGTGCTCTGTGCACGTGTGCGCGCAAGTCTCCCCCAGGAGCTTGGGATGAGGTCGAGTGGTCGGTTCCGGACGGAGGGCGCAAGGGCGCCCGTCGCCGGTCAGCGCAGTATGTGAGGCGCGGCGGAAGTGATCAACGACGGGACGCGCGTGGGGGATCGAGTGCCATGGATTCAGGCCATCCTGCGTCCGGCGAGTGCGATGGGGCGACGACGGCTCTGTGACGGCACCGTGACACCGGGAAGATCCTTGTGCGACAGCGGTCGCCGCCCACCCCTCCGGATCGCAGACGCCGCACGCGTTTCGAGGGCGCCGGGCCGCGCGCCCGGACGGTGTCCGGCCCATTGGCCGTATCCGGAGGGGGAGGGAACCGCCCTCCGTTCGGGCGCGAGGGCGCACCGCGCAACCGAACGCGTACGGGCCTCGGCGTACGCCGGAAGCGGTCGGCGGCCCGGTCCTTCCCGGCCGGCCGCGCCGCGTGCGCCGGAGCGGCCGGGGCCATCCGGGAGGCCGCCTGCGCGGCGGCCCGCCGACCAGCGCCTGCTGCTACGCCTCGGCCGCCGGCTGCTCCCGGGCGTTCTCCATCGGGCCGACCGTCTCCGCCATGAGACCTGCGGGCATGAGGCCCCGTGTTTCCCTGTGGGCGAATCGCATTGAATTGGTCTTGTCGGGCGTATGCGGGTCCGTGCGGCGAACGGGATACGGCCCCGGCCCGGATGCGAGACCCCGTCAGACCCCTTTCACTGGGGAGACGACGACCGTTCGGCTTCCCGGGAGGGTGCGGTGCTGCTCGACCGGACTGTGCGGCGGAGTCCCGCACGACCCACCGAAGGAACGGCGGCGGCCGGAGTGGAACCCGCCGTGCTCCCGGGCGGACGACCCGAAGGGGTGGCGTGAGCGAGGAGACGCGGGGGGAGACCGCGCCCACCGCGGAAGGCGTACGGGACCTCCTGCTCAGCCGCTCCTACCAGAAGCTGCTGCTGCTCTGCGTACTCCTCGGCGTGCCGATCGCCGTGGCCTGCTTCTTCTTCGTCGGCCTCCAGCACACCCTTCAGCACGCCGTCTGGGAGAGCCTTCCCCGGGCCCTGGGCCATGACCGGGCGCCCTGGTGGTGGCCGCTGCCCGCGCTCCTCCTCGCCGGTCTGATCCTCGCCCCGATCGTCACCCGGATGCGCGGTCACGGAGGACACCTGCCCGTCAACGGTCTCGGCGGCCCACCGATCGGCCCCGCCGAGCTGCCCAGCGCCGCCCTCGCCGCACTCGCGACCCTGCCGCTCGGCGTCGTCCTGGGCCCGGAAGCGCCCCTGATGGCGGTGGGCAGCGGCCTGGCCCTCCTCGCCGTACGGGCCGCCCGCACCGCCGTCGACCCCCGGTCCGCTCTGGTCATCGGCACCGCGGGCTCGACCGCCGCCATCGCCACCATCCTCGGCGGCCCCCTCGTCGCCGCCGTCCTCGTCGTCGAGGCGGCGGGACTGGCCGGCGGGCAGCTCGTCCTGCTGCTCCTGCCGTGTCTCGTGGCCAGCGGAGTCGGCGCGCTCGTCTTCACCGGCTTCGGAGCGTGGACGGGGCTCTCCATCGGGGGCCTCGCGCTCCCCAGCCTGCCCCCCGACGCCAACCCCGACGCCGGAGACTTCCTCTGGGGCCTGCCCCTCGCCGTGCTCGTCGCCGTCATCGTCGGAGCCGGCCACCGGGTCGGCCGCAGCACCGCCCGCTGGACCGCCCGCAACACCGCCACGCGTACCGTGGCCTGCGCGTTCGCCGTCGGACTCTGCCTCACCGCCTACGCGCTGCTGACGGGCCGCTCACCGGAGGAAGCGGCCCTCTCCGGACAGGCGACCCTCGGCGAACTCGCCGCGCACCCGCACGACTGGTCCGTCGCGGCCCTCGTCGCCCTCGTCGCGTGCAAGGGGCTTGCCTGGGGGATCAGCCTCGGCAGCCTGCGCGGCGGCCCCATCTTCCCCGCCCTCCTGATCGGGGCGGCAGCCGCCACGGCCTGCTCGGCACTCCCCGGATTCGGTGTCACCCCCGCGCTCGCGCTCGGCATGGCCGCCGCCGCGACCACGGTCTCCGGGCTCCCGCTGACGAGCGCGGTCCTGGCCGTCCTGCTGCTCGGCGAGGACGCGTACAACCAGATGCCGCTGATCGTGCTCGCCGCCGTGATCGCCCATCTGACCACGCAGTTCGTCCAGCGCCGCACCCACGATCAGCCCGCGGCGGACTGAACCGGCCGGGAGAGCGGAGACGTGAAGGCGTGGGTGGCCCGGATGCGGGAGGTGTGGACGGGGGGCCGAGCGTCGGTTCCCCGTCCTCACCGAACTCGTCGGCAGACTGGCCTCGGGCAACCTGCTGGACGCGGGTACCCGACTGGCCGCTCAGGCGTTCCTGGCCGCCGTCCCGCTGTTGTTCGCCCTGGCCGCGTTCGCACCGCACGGCGCCGCGCTCACGTTCGCGTTCACGATCGGAGCCGTACTGGCGCGGGAGCCGACTCTGAGCCGCTATTCGGGGACGGGGACGGGGACGGGGACGGGGACGGGGACGGGGACGGGGACGGAGGCAGAGGCGGGTCCGGGGCAGGGGCAGGGGGCGGGGACGGACGTGGGCGCGGGTACGGGTACGAGGGCGGAGGCGGGTCCGGGACCGGGGTCGGGTACGGGCTCGGGACCGGGGCCGTAGTGGGGGTCCGTCGGGCGGCTGCCCGACGGACCCGGGCCCTTTCGGTCAGCGCACGTCCGCGCCGGCCGGGGTGTCGTCCGTGGTCATGTCGTCGAGGAAGCCGCCCGACTGGTGCTGCCACAGCTTCGCGTACGAGCCCTCGGCGTCGAGCAGCTCCTGATGCGTGCCCTGTTCGACGATCCGGCCCCGGTCGAGGACGACCAGCCGGTCCATCGAGGCCACCGTGCTCAGCCGGTGGGCCACCACGAGCGCCGTCCGGCCGTCCATCAGCCGCCACAGCGCGTCCTGTACGAGGATCTCGCTCTCGGAGTCCAGCGCGCTGGTCGCCTCGTCGAGCAGCAGGATCGGCGCGTCCCGCAGGATCGCCCGTGCGAGGGCGACCCGCTGGCGCTGCCCGCCGGACAGCTTCACCCCGCGCTCGCCCACCATGGTGTCGAAGCCGTCGGGGAGCGCGTCGGCGAACTCGGTCACGTGGGCCGCCTCGGCCGCCCGGCGCACCTCGGACTCGGTGGCGTCCGGCCGGGCGAACGCGATGTTCTCCCGCAGCGTCCGGTGGAACATCACCGGGTCCTGGGGTACGTAGGCGATCAGACCGCGCAGATCGGTCTGCCGCAGCTTGCTGATGTCCTGCCCGCCGATCAGGATGCGGCCGCCGTCGACGTCCGTCATCCGCAGCAACAGCCGGCTGAGCGTCGTCTTGCCGCCGCCCGACCGGCCGACGAGACCGATCCTGGCCCCGCTCGGTACGTCCAGGTCGAGGCCGTCGAAGAGCGGGTTCCCGCCGCCGTGCCCGAAGGTCACGCCCTCGAAGCGGACGTCCGCCCCCTTGCCGAGGTGCGGTTCCGGCGACACCGGGTCGAGCACGGTGGGCGGATCGATCAGCAGCTCGGTGAACTGCGCGGCCTCCGTCATCGAGCTCTCCAGACGCCGGTAGATCTGGTTGAACTCGAACATGATCCGGGTGGCGTTGGCGTAATAGGTGAAGGCCACGATGACCACCTCCACCCCGTGGTCGGCCGCGCCGAGGCCGAGGGCCAGGACGAGACCGAGCACATTGGTCAGCACGGACATCGGGGCGACCAGTGTGTCGATCCTCAGATTGCCGTAGTCCCACGAACGCAGGGTGAGGCGGCGTGATTCCGCGACCCGGGAGCGGTGCTCGGCGGCCTCTCGCTCCTCGGCGGCGAAGGCGCGCACCGTGTCCATGTTCATCAGGCTGTCGGCGACGTGCCCCGAGACCCGGGCGATGGCCTTCTCGCGCTGGGCCACCAGCCGCTGACGGCGACGGATCAGGGGTGCCACCAGCACCCCCGTGAACGCGATCAGGGTGAGCAGCCCGGCCACGAGCAGCGGGTCGTACTGCCAGAGCACCACCGATGCGAACAGCAGCGGCACGAAGCTGCCCATGACGGAGAACGTCAGCGTGTCGACGACGTCCTCGAACCGGGAGGCGAAGCTCAGGACCCGCTTGGTCAGCGAGCCGGCGAAGTTGTCGTGGAAGAAGGCGGCGTCCTTGGCGAAGAGCTCGTCCATCCCGATCACGTACAGGTTCTCGATGCCGCGCGCGTCCAGACGGTTCAGACAGTGCAGACCGACCCGCCACAGCGCCTCGGAAAGGAGCAGGACGCCGGCGAAGGCGAGGACGTACGGCAGCATCGGGCCGATCGACGAGGAGGCGCCGCCGCCGGCGATCCGGCCGACGAGCTTGGCGACGATCAGCGGGGCGATGTAGTTGATGCCGATGTTGCCGAGCGCCGGCAGCAGCAGGGCCGGGGCGGTCAGCAGGCGGAGCCGGACCAGTTCCCGTCCGTAGCAGCGGAGGGCGAGGGCCACCGCGCCCTTGTTCGGCAACCCCTCGGGTTTGTCCGGTGGTTCGGATGATTCAGCTGATTCTGGTGATTCCATGCCCAACCCTGTGTTGTCGGACCGTCAGGTGAAGACGGAGTCTCCCGCGTGCGGCGCCGCGCGGTCCAAGTGTTTTCGGGCGCGAAGGGCTGGAATCCCGGTCGTTCCCTGGCTCACCGGCGGGAAGTCGCCAAATGTGCCCGAACGGGTTTGCGGAAGGGGGCACCACACGTTCGGGTGGAGTGGCCGAGCAACCGTGGTCGGCGTCCCCCGTCACCTGTTTCCATGGTCGTTCAGAAGCCGACGGGGGGAGGCTGACGTGCCTGGACCGGTGCGACAGAGCGGGACGAAGGACGCGTTCGTGACGCTGTCCGTGGAGTTGACGGGCTTCGACACGAGCGAGATATGGGCCACCGGGATGGTGGACGACTACCGGGACGTCCTCCGGACGCACGCGGGAGCCGAGGGATACGCGCGGCTCGTCGCGGCGGCGGCCGAAGGGGCGTTCGCGGGGGAGTGTCCGGGCGGTCGCGTCCCACCCGACGTGGCAGAGCTGGCCGAAGCGCTCACCTGTCTCTGGTACACGGGTGTGTGGTCGGGCCTCGACGGCGAAGCCGCCTTCCTGGTTTCCGCGCGGGCGTACGCCGAAGGGCTCGTGTGGCGGACCTTCGGCGGTGTGGCGCCCGGCGCGGCGCCCCGGGGTTTCGGGAGCTGGGCGGAGAAACCGGCCGAGGCCGCCGGGGCGGGGGTGTTCCGATGACACCTTCCGGAGAGGTCCGCTCGCACTACGACGTGATCGTCGTCGGCGGCGGCTTCGCGGGCACTCTCGTGGCCCACCGCCTCGGGGCGGCCGGCCGGCGCGTACTGGTCCTTGAGGCCGGGGCGAGCGCACGCGACGCCGAGCGGGGTCACGCCGAGGCAGTGGAGACCTACCTCGCCGCGACGGCGAAGGTGCCGGGTTCGCCCTATGTGCCGCACCCCGCCGCCGCCTGGCCGGAGGTCACCGACCTCGCTGCCGGGGCGGGCGGCGACGGCCATCTGATCCAGCGCGGCCCGTTGCCGTACTCCAGCACGTACATCAGGGTGAACGGCGGTACGGGGAACGTCTGGACGGGGCTGACACCCCGGATGCACCCGGAGGACTTCCGCACCGACCTCTTCGGCTACGGCCGCGGCTGGCCGCTGGGCTACGGGGACCTGGAACCGTACTACCGGGCCGCGGAGCGGGAGATCGGCGTGGCGGCGGACGTCGCCGAGCAGCGCGACCACGTCGGCCTGCCCTTCCCCGACGAGTACGTCTTCCCGATGCACCCGCTGCCGCCGAGCCACCTCGACACGGTGATGGCGGGCCGCCTCGACGGCCGGTCGGTGACGGACCCGGTGGCCGGGGAGCGGGTCTCGTTACGGGTGGTGGGGACACCGCACGGCCGCAACGGCGTCGCGAACACCGCCTACGCGGGAGGCGCGGGCCCAAGTGGTGAGCACCGGCGCTGCGAAGGGCATGCCAGCTGCATCCCCGTCTGCCCCGCGCGGGCCAAGTACACCCCGCTGCGCACCCAGGCGCGCTGGGGTCCGTCGGTGACGCTCGTCGACCGTGCCGTCGCGAGCCGGGTGCTGGTCGACGGCGCCGGGCGCGCCACGGGCGTCGAGTACCTCTCGTACGCGCGGGGCACCACCCGCCACCGCGCGCACGCGGACGTCGTGGTGCTCGCCGCCCACGCCGTCGAGAACGCCAGACTGCTGCTGCTCTCCGGCCTCGCCAACCGCAGCGGGCAGGTCGGCCGCAACCTGATGGACCATCCGGTGCTGCTGACCTGGGGGCTGATGCCCGAGCAGATCGGCCCGTACCGGGGCCCGGGCTCCACCTCCGGCATCGAGGGGTTCCGCTTCGGTCCCTCGCGCGCGCGGCACGCCCCGTTCCGCGTCGAGATCGGCAACTGGGGGTGGGTCTGGGCGACGGGAGGCACCGGTGCGGACGTGGCGGACCTGGTGCGCGGCGGAGGCGCGGACGGTGGCCGGCTGTTCGGGACGGCGCTGCGGGCGGCCCTGCGCGACCGCGTGGGGCGCCAGTTCGCGCTGCAATTCGAGATCGAGCAGGAGGCGGACCCCGCCAACCGCGTGACTCTCGATCCGGAGCGCCGCGACGCGCTGGGGCTGCCGCGCCCCGTCGTGTCGTACGACCTCTCCGACCACGTCAAGGAGGGCTTCGTGGCCGCGAAGGAGGTGTCCGACCAGCTCTTCGCGCTGTTGGGCGCGGAGGACCACAGCGACCACACCCCGGACCCCGGCCGGCCCGGGACCTTCACCCATCGGGGCCGGTCGTACGCCTTCCGGGGCGCGGGCCACGCCGGAGGCACCCACCTCATGGGGGACAGCCCCGCCACCTCGGTCGTCGACCACTGGCAGCGCTGCTGGGACCATCCCGGGCTCTACGCGGTCGGCTGCGGCAGCATGCCCTCGCTCGCCACGTCCAACCCCACCCTGACCATGGCCGCCTTGGCCCTGCGCACCGCCGAACGCATCGAGACCGACCTGACCGCGCGCCACGCGCCCGCCGTCCTGACGGACACCGTCCCGCCCGCCGCCGACCCCTCCGGAGCCGCCTCATGACCCCGCTTCCCCTGCCGCCCGTGGCAGCGCCGTACCAACTGCCCTTCCACTACGGCGCCCTGCACAACATCGGCCTGGACTTCCTGATCGACCCCGAACCGGCCCGCGAGCTCCTCGCCAAGCACCATCCCGCCCTGAGCGCCGCCGACTTCGGCGGCCGGGCCCTGCTCTCGGTCAACTTCCAGCTGTACTTCGCCCAGTACCGGTCCGGTGCCGGGGTCACCCAGGAGGTCGAGGTCAACATCGTCGCCTTCCCGGCCGCCGCCGCCGAGCGGCTGCCCGAGGTGTCCTACGCCGAGTACGCCCAGGGCCACGACCAGACCAAGCTGCTCGGCATCGCCCGTATCCACGTGCTGTGCGACAACCCGCTCGCCATCGACGCCGGCCGCCGCCTCTTCGCCGAACCCAAGTACCCCGCCTGGTTCGAGGCGACGATGCCGTCCCTCAACGGACCCGAGGCCGAGGACTGGCAGGTGACCTGCCGGAGCGCCGAACTCACCCCGCAGGGCGAACTCCGGCGCGGCACCACCGCGCTCTTCTCCCTGGAAGCCGACCTCACGTCCCTCCAGGGCAGGCCCGTGAACAACACACCCATCACGGGGTACGGCACCGACGAGGCGGGGCGGGCACTGGCGGGTCCCATGAGCGTCTACGCCCCCTACACCTGGCACTCCCTCGCCGCCGGAGCACCCGCCGGAGCACCCGACCGGGCCTTGGACCGAGCCCGGCTGACCGTCCTCGACCCCGGCGCCGACGTCGGCCGAGACCTGGAGCGGCTGCTCGGCGGCGCCCCGGCCGCGGGTGCGTGGAGCTATCAGTCGCCACCCGTCGCCGCACACAACCGGCCGTACTACCTGGGTGGCTGACGGGCCGTGTGGCGTGTCACGGGGGCCTTCGGCGTTCGGGTGCGGCATGTTCTCCTCGGCGGGGGGCATTCGATGAGGCCGGTATGTGCGGAGGTTTCCCGTGGACGCGAGCGACGACGGCGGGCGCGAGGAGGCGGGAGATCCGACATCGTCCGAGGACGGGCGGGCGGGTCCGCGACGGTGGCGCACCGTCCTGGAGTCCGTCGTGCCGACGGGCCCTCCGCCCGGTCCTTCGCGGCCGGAGTTCTGGCGGAGCCCGCTGCGGGGGCCCTGGCTGACTGCCGTGTTCGGACTGGTCCTGCTCGTCGGCGTGACGGTCCTGTTCGTGACGGGACTCCTGTCGTACGCCGCGTACAACCCGGATCTCGCGGCGGTCAACGACCAGACGCCCGACAAGGGGTGGCTCGGCTTCTACCTCTTCTCCTGGCCGACCTCGCCGTACTGGCTGTACCGGCTCACGCAGGGCGTGCACGTCGTCCTGGGCGTCGTGCTGGTGCCCGTACTCCTGGCCAAGCTGTGGTCCGTCATCCCGAAGCTGTTCGCGTGGCCGCCGGTGCGGTCGCCGGGCCACGCGCTCGAACGGCTGTCGCTGCTGCTCCTGGTCGGCGGGGCCGGCTTCGAGTTCGTCACCGGCATCCTCAACATCCAGCTGCACTACATCTTCCCGGGCTCCTTCTACGTCCTGCACTTCTACGGTGCCTGGGTGTTCATCGGCGCGTTCGTGGTGCATGTGACGCTGAGGCTGCCGCGCGCGCTCCGGGCCGTGCGGGCCGGGCGCGCGGCGCGGCCCGCCGCCGGGAGCGAGGAGGCGGCCGGGCTGGTGTCGCCCCGGCCGGCCGCGCCGACCATCTCCCGGCGGGGCGCGGTCGGTCTGGTGGGCCTGGGGTCCCTGGCGCTGTTCGCGGTGACGGCCGGGCAGAGCGTGGGGGGCTGGTGGCGCAGGACCGCGCTGTTCGCCCCGCACGGCGGCCGGGAACCAGGATCGGGGCCGAACGGCTTCCAGATCAACAAGACCGCGGGCTCGGTGGGCATCCGGGCGAGCGACGTCGGTCCGGCGTGGCGGCTCACCGTGCGCGGCGCGGGGCGGCAGGCCGTCCTGACCCGGGAAGCGCTGCTGGCCATGCCGCAGCACGAGGCGGCGCTGCCGATCGCCTGCGTGGAGGGGTGGTCCACCCCGGACCAGCTGTGGAGCGGGGTACGGCTGGTGGACCTCGCCGCCCTCGTCGGCCTCGACGGCGATCCGCCGGACGTACGGGTGGAGTCGGCCCAGCGCGGGGGCCCGTTCAGCGTGGCCGCCCTGCGCGACAACCAGGTGCGGGACCGCCGCTCGCTGCTCGCCGTGCGGGTCAACGGCGCCGACCTCTCCGACGACCACGGCTACCCGGCCCGGGTCATCGTCCCCGGCGCCCCCGGAGTCCTCAACACCAAGTGGGTCACCCGCCTCACCTTCGGGGAGCGGCCGTGAGCGGAATCCGCCGGAGGGAGGAGGACACACCGCTGCACCTGCTGCTGGTGCTGGCCTCCTTCGCGCTGGCCGCCTACGCGGGGGTACGCCTACTGAAGGGCGACACGCTGGGGGTGACCCTCTGGTTCGTCGGCGCCGCCCTCCTGCACGACCTGGTCCTGCTGCCGCTCTACGCGGTGACCGACCGTGCCGTACAGCTGCTGTTCCCGCCCCGGGGAGACGGGGGCAGCAGGGTGCGAGGGGAGCGGGGCGGGGGCTCGCGAACGGCGGGGTTCGGCGTCAACCATGTGCGTGTGCCGGCCTTCCTCTCGGGTCTGATGCTGCTCGTCTGGTGGCCGCTCGTCTTCCGTCAGGTCGGCCACTACACGGCGGCGACGGGGCTCCCGGCGGACGTGTTCCTGGGGAGATGGCTGCTCTTCACGGCGGCCCTGTTCATCGCCTCGGCGGCGGTCCTGCTGATTCCCCGGATTCCACGGCCCCGGCTCCCCCGGCTCCGACGGCCCCGATTCCGTCGACCAGGGCGTCGAGCCCGCGCTTGATGCGGTCCACGTCCCAGCCCCGGTCCGTGCGCTGGAAGTCGAACAGGCCGGGTGCGTACGCCATGAGGAGCAGATCGGCCAGATAGGCGGCGTCCGCGTCCGGCGCGAGTTCCGCGACCATCCCGACGACCTGTTCGTGGTGCCTGCGGAACGGGGCACTGCGATAGCGCCCGGCCGGGACGCTCGCCTCCGCCAGGAGCAGCAGCTCGCGGTTCTCCTCGACGAGGTCGGCCATGCCGTGCAGAAAGGCCCGCAGCCGCTCGCGGGCCGACGGCGCCCCGTCCTCCGCCTGGCGGGCGAACTCCTCCTGGAAGCGGCTCTCGTTGTCCTCGATGAGCGCGTAGACGAGCCCGGCCCTGTTGTGGAAGCGGCGGTAGACCGTGCCGACGCCCACCCCGGCGTCCTTCGCCACGGCGTCCAGGGAGAGCGCGGTGAAGCCGTCGTCCGCGAGCCGGCGCCGGGCGGCGTCGAGGATGCGGAGGCGATTGCGGGCGGCGTCGGCGCGTTCGGTGGGGGCGGTCATGCGGAGCAGCGTAGCGGACGTAACGGAGGAGTCTCCGGTTACGCCTTGAAAATCGGAGAGTCCTCCGCCTATGGTGGCGGCAGGCCAACCGGAGGGTTCTCCGTTTGTTGGCCGGAGCCTCCCGAGCGCACCGCGATCGCACAGCAACCGCACCGCACCGGCACCGCACCCAAGGAGATCCACGCCATGACCGTCGCCGCCACCACCACCTCCGACGCGACCCCGCTCCTCAACGGTCAGCTGATCGGCATCACCTACCACGCCATCGCCGCGGTGCGGGACCGGATCCTCGCCGTCACCGGGCTGACCTTCCCTCAGTCCGTCGCGCTCAAGGCCGTCGTGGACGGCCTCGACCGCTCCGATGCCGTCGACCGTCTGGCCGCGACGCTCAAGATCACCGGGTCGGAGGCCGGCGGCCTGCTCGCCGCACTCGCCGACGCCGGGCTGATCGACGGCGCCCGAACCACCCCCACGGAGAAGGGGGAGACGCTGCACCGGGGCTTCACGGACGAGGTGGCCGGGCTTACCGAGCGGCTCTACGGCGACCTTCCGGCCGCCGACCGGGAGATCGCCGCCCGCGCCCTCGCCCACGTCACGGCGAGGGCGAACGCTGAACTCGCCACCCGGTAGGCGAGGTCTGCCACCACCGGGCCGCCGGGCCCAGCAGCACCACGAGCGCCGCGATGCCGTACGCGGTCGCGCTCAGCGCCGACTGGTAGCCGTACTCGGGCCCCAGGACGTACACCGCCTCGCCCGCGAGCGCGACACCCAGCCACTCCCGCCGCCCGTCCAGCGCGACGAGAGCCACCAGGAGCAGCGCGTACCAGGAGTAGCCGGGCGTGAGGAGCACGAAGGCCCAGCCGGTGACCAGGAGCGCCCCGCTCCACGGGCGCCGCGGATCGCCGCGCCACATCACCGACAGGGACACCGCGGCCATCACGGCGAGCAGCACCGGGAACGCCCAGCTGTCGGGCAGGACCAGCCGGAGCAGGGCGTAGCGGGAACCGGCCGAGGGGTCGTCGTAGCCCTCCTCGTCCACGTATCCGCCGAGGTAGCCGAAGACGGAGTCGTGCGAGAGGAGGACGTAGGGGACGTACGCGAGTCCGGTGAAGACCACGGCCGGCAGCAGGACGGCGGCGGCGTCGCGCACCCGGCGCACCCCGGACAGCGCACCGGGCAGGACGACCGCGGGCATCAGCTTGGTGGCGACGGCGGCACCGAGGACGAGGCCGCCGGCGAGGCGACGGGTGCCGTGCGGCGCTCCGAGGGGTACGCCACCGTCGCGTCGTACGGCTCCGGCGCCTCGACGGCCGTTCGTACGGCCGGCGGCGACGAGTCCGAGCCCGAGCACGGCGAGCAGCGCCCCGAGTACGTCCACGTGCGCGTTGTTCACGGCCTCGATCGGCACCACCGGGCACCACGCCCAGGCCGCGGCCCGGCGTGGGTCCGTCCCCCGGCGGCGCAGGATCAGCAGCAGCGCCCAGGTCGCGGCGAGCGCGACCAGCCCGGCGGCGATCTGGAGCGGCTTGTGCCGGGCTCCCTCCGGGGACAGCCGGTCGACGGCCGCGAAGTACACCTCGGCGACGGGCGGGTAGATCGTGTGCACCGAGGGCCGGTTGATCCTCGTGCAGTGCGGTCCTGGACCGGTGGAGGGGATCGCGACCAGGTTTCGGCCCGCGCAGGCGGCCCCCGTGGGGAACAGCCACGCGTCGCGCAGCCCGCTCAGCTCCGGATCCCTCGGGGCGTGGTCGTACGGGGAGACGCCGGCCGACTGGACGCGGCCGTCCCAGGCGTATCGGTACGAGTCCGTGCTCGTCCGGGGTGGCGCAACGAGCCCCGTCACCGTCACGGCGACCGCCCCGGCCACGAGCAGCGGCACGACGTGCGCGGCCGGAACCCGCCTCAGCCCCAGCAGGGCGACGACGAACAGGGCCCAGCAGACCGCGTACCGGCCGAACAGCCCGGAAGGATCGCTGACATGACCGTCGTACCGGACGGTGACGACGAGGGCGGCGGCGAGGGCGGCGAGGGCGAGGGCGGTGAGGACCGTGGCGGTGCGGCCGGTGTGCTGGTTCACCTCGGCAGCGTTCCAGGAACGGGCCCCGCACCACGGACCCCGGAGCCGCATGTCCGCATTCCGTAAGGTGTTCCACCCGCCCGCGCGGGTGCTTGCGGGGGTGTCATGGGCTCATGCGCCCCGCCCCGCCCCACGGACCGCCGATCACCTTCAAGGCCCGGCTCCACGACGCCCGCACCGCGACCGCGATCGGCCGGTGGCTCGGACTCGCCATCGCCGTCTGCTTCGTGACCGGTGTGATCGGCCACTGCCTCCAGCACCCGCCCGGCCGGCTCGCCGACTGGTTGCCCGAGCCGTCCCTCCTGGGGGTACCGGTTCACCCAGGGCCTCCACGTGGCCTCCGGCACGGCCGCGATCCCGCTGCTCCTGGCCAAGTTGTGGGCGGTCTACCCCCGGTTGTTCGCGTGGCCGCCGGTACGGTCGGTCCGGCACGCGGCCGAACGCCTCTCGGTCGCCGTGCTCGTCGCCGCCGGGATCCTCGAACCGACCACCGGACTCCTCAACACCTTCCAGTGGTACCCCTGGCCGTTCTCCTTCGTCCCCGTGCACTACGCCGTCGCCTGGCTCCTGCTGGGCGCCCTCCTCCTCCACATCGCTGTCCAATGGCCCCGGATCCGCGACCACTTGACCCGCCGCTCACCCGGCACCCAGACCCTCCCGGCCGCCGACGACCCCGACCGCCGCCGGTTCCTCGCGGCCGTCGCGGCGGGCGTCGGCGCCGTCACGCTCACCACGGTCGGCCAGTCCGTCACGGCGCTCGGCCCGCTGAACCTGTTCGCCCCGCACAGCCCCGCCCCCGGCGCCCGGGGTCTTCCCGTGAACCGCACGGCGGCGGCGGCCCGCGTCACCGGGGCGATGCTCACCGACTGGCGGCTGGTCGTCGCCGGACCACGCCCGTACACCCTCACCCTGGAGGAACTGCGCGCCCTGCCGCAGCACGAGGAGACGCTGCCGCTCGCGTGCGTCGAGGGCTGGAGCAGGTCGGCCCGCTGGACGGGAGTACGGGTGCGGGACCTGCTCGACCTGGCCGGAGCGGGCCCTGACACGCGCTGCCGGGTGGTGTCGCTCGAAGCGTCCGGCGCGTACCGGGTCACGGAACTGGGCCGCCGGTACGCCCGGGACCCGCTCACCCTGCTGGCCCTCCGCCTCGACGGCGAGGTGCTCTCCCTGGACCACGGCTACCCGGCGCGGATCATCGCCCCGAACCGGCCGGGCGTGCTCCAGACCAAGTGGGTCGGCCGGCTGGAGGTCTCGTGAAGACGAGCCGCTACGTGGTGGGGGCGGCCGGGATCGCCCTGATGGCCTTCGGCGGCGCACTGCTGGGGGAGCAGCCCCGGCCCTGGTCGACCGCGCTGTGGCTCGCGGCGGGAGTCCTCGTGCACGACGGGCTGATCGCACCGCTGGTGCTGGCCGTCGCCGCCGCCGTGGGAGTGGTGGCCGGACGGCCCCCGCGCGGTGTGGCGCGAGCGGCACTGATCGTGGCCGGTTCCGTGACGGTGGTCGCCCTGCCGGGCCTCCTGAGCCCCGGTGGCGTGGCGAACCCGACCGTGCCGCCGCTGGACTACTCCCGGAACTGGCTCCTGGCGATGGCGGCCGTCGCGGTGACGACGACGGGGTACGCGGGGGCGCGGGCGGGGGCGCGCTGGGCGCGCCGGTCCGGGGTGGGCGGGCGCGGGGTTGGGCGGTTCAGGTGGTTCGGGCGGTCCAGGACGGCAGCGGGCCGGTCCGGGCGGGTCGCGTCGGGCTCGCGTCGGTCCGGGCGGTCCGGGTCGGGTGGTGGGCGGCGGAGATGAAAGGCCGGCGGAGCCGAGAGGGCGGCGGGGCGGGAGCCGGTCGACCGGCGGTCCCGCCTCCCCGCCCGGCCCTCAGCGCCGCAGGCCCACGAAGGCGCGGCCCGCCGCATGCCAGGTCAGGGATCGGGGCCAGCCCGCCTCGGCGGCCCCGGCGCACAGCGCCCGGGCCCCGAGCCGCGCCCACCGGAAGGGCGCGCCCCGGCCGCCGCGCCCGTCGTCCACGTGGACGTCGACGCGTTCGTCGACATCCTCCGCGGCCACCTCGACCAGCAGAGAACCGTCCGGCGCCGCGAGCCGCGTCGCACGGCGGAGGAGCGCGGCCGGGTCGCCCCCGATGCCGATGTTCCCGTCGATGAGCAGCACGGTGCCCCAACGGCCCTCACGGGGCAGCGGGTCGAACACCGAGCGGCACAGGGCGCTGCCCCCGGCCCGTACCGTACGGTCCACCGCTTCCGGGGTGATGTCCACGCCCAGCGCCCGGTGCCCCCGGGCGGCGAGCGCGGCGACCAGCCGGCCCGGTCCGCAGCCGACGTCCAGGACCGGCCCCGTACAGCGGTCCAGGACGGTGACGTCCGCCGCGTCGGGTTCGCCGCACCACCGCTCGACCTCCAGCGGCAGCAACCAGCCGTCGTCCCGCCGCAGATAGAGCGGCCCCCGGCCGGTGCGGAGCGCCGCCGTGTACGGATCGGCCCGCCAGGCGACGGCGGGCTCGGCCAGCTGGACGGTCACCGCGCCACCGCGCACATGCCGTCGTACAGGGCGGCGAAGCGGGTGTCCGGTGAGGCGGCGGCGACCCGCGCCGCGTCGGCCGGCTCGTCCACGTCGCACAGCTCGGGCAGATCCCGTACGGCGCGCCCGGACGCGGTGAGCCGGCGGCGCTGTTCCCGCCCGGTGTGGCCCACGGACATGGGGACGCCGAGGAGCAGTTCCGGGTCGGGCTCAGCCAGTCCGAGCGCCCAGAATCCGCCGTCGTCGGCGGGGCCGAACCAGGCGTCGGCCCCGCCGAAGTCGAGCCCCCGGGCGAGGAGACCGGGGGTGACCTGCGGGGTGTCCATGCCGATGAGCAGGGCCGGTCCCTCGGCCTGCGCGAAGGCGGCGGCGAGCCGGACGTCGAGTCCGCCCGCGCACTGCGGGACGACCTCGATGCCCTCGGGCACCCAGGGCCCAGGCAGCCCTTCGAGGACCAGCACACGGCGTGCGGCCGGGGTGGCGAGCACGGCCGCGAGGGTGTCCTCAAGGGCCGCGCGGGCCAGCTCGGCGGCCTGCTCCGGCGCGAATCGCGGGGTGAGGCGCGTCTTGACCCGACCGGCGACGGGCGCCTTGGCGATGACGAGGAGCGTGCCCACGGGAGCGGTGCTGACGGGGACGGTGCTGACAGGGACGGTGCTGACGGGGGCGGTGCTGATGCGAGCGGCGGTCATGGGGGCGGTGCCCCTGGGGACGGTGCTGACGGCGAAGGTGCTCATACGGTGACCTCCCCGGCGGCGAGGGAGCGTGCCACCGGCGGCTCGGCCAGCACCCGGCGCATGTCCCTCACGGCGTGCCAGGTGCCCCGCCAGGTGCCGGTGACCTTGGACTTCCCCGAGCGCGGCAGATAGGGCACGTCCGTCTCGGCGACCCGCCAGCCCTCGTCCGCGGCCCGGACGACCATCTGGAGCGGGTAGCCGCTGCGTCGGTCCGTCAGACCGAGGCCGAGCAGGGCCTCACGCCGTGCCACCCGCATCGGGCCGAGGTCGTGGAGTCGTACGCCGGTGCGGCGGCGCAGCATGTGCGCGAGGGCGACGTTCCCTGCGCGGGCGTGCGCCGGCCACGCGCCGCGGCCCCGCGGGCGGCGGCGGCCGAGGAGCAGGTCGGCCTCGCCCGCCTCGACGCGCGCGGCCATCGGGGCGAGCAGCCCGGGGTCCATGGAGGCGTCGCAGTCGCAGAAGCAGACCAGGTCGGCGCGGGCCGCGAGCAGCCCGGCGTGGCAGGCCGCGCCGAAACCGCGCCGGCTCTCGTGGACGACGGTCGCGCCGAGTTCGCGGGCGATCTCGGCGGAGCCGTCCGTCGAACCGTTGTCGACGACGATGGCGCGCCACCCGGCGGGCACCCGCGCCAGCACCCAGGGGAGTGCCTCGGCCTCGTCGAGGCACGGCAGTACGAGGTCCGCGCGGGGCGGTGCGCAAGCAGAGGAAGTCACCCTCCACACCGTAGGAATCCGGAACCGGGAAATGGGGCTCCGAGACCTTACGAAACGCGGACGCCCTCCGGGCGGGTGGCAGAGTCCGCGGCAGGTGGGCCCGGACGGGTGACACTCTGGGGCCATGGCAGTGAGCGATGCGGAGTGCGGACGCCAGGGGTACGACCACGGGAGCGGAAGCGGTACGGGCGGCGCTCACGCGACCGGCGCCCCGGCGCGGGTGCTGGTGGTCGACGACGATCCGACCGTCTCGGAGGTCGTGGCCGGTTACCTGGACCGCGCCGGGTTCGGCGTACGGCTCGCGGCCGACGGTCCGGCCGCGGGTTCGACACGGGCTGGCGGGGGACCGAGGCCCGTACCCCTCCTTCGGGCGCGGGCTTCGGCCTGGCGATCGTCCGGGGCATCGTCGAGGCCCACGCGGGCCGGGCCGACGTGCGCAACGTCCCGGGAGGCTGCCGCTCCGAGCTGACCCTGCCCGCCACGACCTGACCGGGGGTGCGGCACGCCGCAGCCCCGGTCCCGTTCGGCCAGGGGCGGGGCCTACGGCCGTCCGGCCAGTGCGGCGGTGGACGGATGGGCCCCTTCGCCCGCGAGTTCGGCCATCCCGTCGGCGAACGTGACCTCCGGACGCCAGCCCAGCTCCCCGCGCAGCCGTGTCGAGTCGGCGGTGATGTGCCGGACGTCGCCGAGCCGGTACTCGCCCGTGACGACCGGTTCCGGACCGCCGTACGCGTCGGCCAGCGCGCTCGCCATGTCGCCGACGGTCCGGGGGTCACCGCTGCCGACGTTGTACGCGGCGAAGTCCGCCGTCCCGGACAGGGTGTCGAGCGCGACCGCGTTGGCCCCGGCCACGTCCCGGACGTGCACGAAGTCCCGGCGCTGGCCGCCGTCCTCGAAGACGCGGGGGGCCTCGCCGCGCGCGAGCGAGGAACGGAAGAGGGCGGCGACCCCCGCGTACGGGGTGTCGCGGGGCATCCCGGGGCCGTAGACGTTGTGGTAGCGCAGCGAGATCACACGTCCGCCGGTGGCCCGGGACCACGAGGACGCGAGGTGCTCCTGGGCGACCTTGGTGGTGGCGTAGACGTTCCGGGGGTCCATCGGAGCGTCCTCCCCGACCAGTCCGGGGGCGAGGGGGGCGCCGCAGTCCGGGCAGCGGGGCTCGAACCGGCCCGAGGCGAGATCCTCCTCGGCTCGCGGGCCCGGCCGTACGGTGCCGTGCGCGGGGCACGTGTACCGCCCCTCGCCGTAGACGACCATCGACCCGGCGAGCACGAGACGCCGCACGCCCGCCGCCGTCATCTCGGCCAGCAGTACGGCGGTGCCGAGCTCGTTGGCCGACACATAGGCGGGGGCGTCGCCGAATTCCTTGCCGAGGCCGACCTTGGCGGCCTGGTGGCACACGGCGTCGACCCCGGTGAGGGCCGTCCGTACGGCCTCGGGATCACGCACGTCCCGTCCGTCCCCGGCCAGGTCGAAGACGACCGGCTCGTGTCCGCGGGAGGCCAGTGCGGCGACGATCTGCGAGCCGATGAAGCCCGCGCCTCCAGTCACAAGTACACGCATCCCACGAAGCTATGCCGCCCGCCCTCCGAAGACCGGTCCGCCGTACCGCACGTCACGGATCCGTAAGAACGTCCCATTCCCCGGGACCGCCGCGTCGAAGAGGTCCGGACCGCGATGACCAGTGCTTTCGCCGCGGGTCGGTACCGGGTCGGCCCCAGCGGGGTTCCTTCCCGACCCGGTCCGTGCGGGTCTGCCGACGGGCGGGTCTCCGGGTGCGGTGCCAGGCTGAGGGTCCATCCCCGGAGACGTGAAAGGCATCGCCATGATCACCACCGACTTCGTGCCCGGCTCCCCCTGCTGGCTGGATCTCGGCGCCCCCGACGTTCCGGCCGCAGCGGCCTTCTACGGCGCCGTGCTCGGCTGGGAGTACGAGTCCATGGGGGAGAGCGAGGACATGGAGGGAGGGATGTTCAGGAAGGACGGGAAGACCGTCGGCGGGCTCGGCAGGCTCACCGAGGACGGCGCCCGTTCCGCCTGGATGATCTACTACAGCGTCGCCGACGCGGACGCCACCACCCGGGCGGTGGAGGAGGCGGGCGGCACGGTCCGGGTCGCCCCCACGGACCTCGACGAGTGGGGCCGGATGGCCCAGTACAGCGACCCGCTCGGCGGTCAGTTCGCCGTCTGGCAGCCCGGCACGAACAAGGGCGTCGACCTGGTGGACGCGCCGGGCTCCCTGTCCTGGACCGAGCTGTACACGACCGACGCCGCCGCGGCGAAGACGTTCTACGGCAGCGTCTTCGGCTGGCGGTTCGGCGAGATGGAAATGCCGGGCGGCGGGGGCACGTACACCCTCATCACCCCCGCCGGACTCCCCGACGAGCGCATGCACGGCGGCCTCATGCAGCTCTCCGAGGCCGACCTCGCCCTCGCGCACGGCAAGCCCTACTGGCACCCCGTCTTCGCCGTCGCCGACTGCGACGAGGCGGTCGCCAGGGTCACCGCGAACGGCGGCAACGTGCAGATGGGCCCGGCGGACGTGGAAGGCGTCGGCCGGCTCGCCGTCTGCCTCGACCCCTCGAACGCCGACTTCGTCGTCCTCACCCCGCCCGCCGGCTGAGGCCCGCCCGCCGGCTGAGGCCCGCCCGGTCCTCCTCCGGTACGGGACTGCCGCCCGCCGCCGCAGCGGCGGGCGGCCCCCCGCTCACCCCGACGGGCGACCCGTCGCCGTCAGATCCGCCAGGCTCGTCCACGGGCCTCGGTTGCCCGCCTCCGTCAGGGCTCGGAGCCTCAGGTAGCGGCCGGGCTTCGCGGTGAAGGCGACCCGGGTGGCGGTCGCCGTGTCCGCGAAGGTGCCGGTGGCCACCGGTGCGCCCCAGGACGTCGTGCTGTCGGAGACGTACACCTCGTAGGAGCCGATGCGCCCGTTGACGCCGCCGTCCTGGCGGGGGAGGTGGGTGATCGAGTCGACCTCGTAGCGGGCGCCGAGGTCGATCTGGATCTCGTGGGGCAGCGTGGGGCAGCGTGGGCGTGCCGCTGGACCACGTGCTGTGCCAGTGGGTGGCGGTGCTGCCGTCGATCGCGTTGGCGGCGGCGCCGTTCTCGGACGCCGTCTCCTGGCTGTCGGCGTAGGCGACCTTCCAGCCGGTGCGGTCGATGGGGCCGCTCGGCGCGGTGCCGCCGACCGGGGTGCCGGCCGGCACCGTCAGGGCGGTGGCCGTCACGGTGAACGCGGCCCCGGTGGCGCCGGTCTTGACCCGAAGGGTGCCGGAACGGTCGCTCGGGTCGTGGAACCAGCCGGTGGCGGCGGCGTCGTAGGCCGCCCGGTCGGCGCGGGGCGTCAGCACAGTGCCGCCGACACCGACCTGGCCGGGGGCGCTCGCGCTGCGCAGGGTGAACTCGTAGGCGCGGGTGGCCGGTTTCCCGGTGTATGTGCCGGTGCTCGCGCCGACGCCGACCGTGACGTCCCCGGTGCCGGAGGCGGGAGCGGCGACGTCGACGCGCTGGCGGGCGTACGCCCCCGTCCCATGTAGAACGGCGCGGGGCTCGCGTTGGTGTTCTCGGTCCACTGGTTGGAGACGGCCACCGGGACGGTCCTGTCCCGCAGTGCCCACTCGCGGAGCCGCAGGCCGGTGCCGTAGAACTGCTCGTCGGCCCCCCGGCTGAGGTACTGGGTGGTCTGCGAGCCGGTCCAGTTCGTCGGCTGCGACTCCGACCAGACGAGGGTGGTGTCGTCCGCCCGGTACAGGGCGAAGGTCAGCGGGGACTTGTTGATCCGCAGGCTGACGGACGCGGTGCCGATCCGGTAGTACGCCCCGGCGTCGGTCAGCGTCGCGCCCACGGCCCCGAAGGAGGTCGTCTGCGGGAGGTCGCCGCCCGCGGGGTCGTCGGTGAAGGAGCCGCCGGGCGAGAGCCAGATGCGGAAGATGTCCGCGCGGGCCATGGTAACGCGGGCGGCGGCGCCGCTGGAGGTGGCGACCGTGAAGGTGTCGCCGGAGCGCGTGACGCCGGTGACGTTCCCGGCGGTGGCCGCGTGGGCGGCGGGAGCGGGCAGGACGACGGTCAGGAAGGCCGCGACGAGCGCGACGGCCAGGGCGAGCGCGGCGCGGCCGCCCGGCGTACGGCCGGGTCTTGGACGGTGGAAGGCGGCGGAGGTCATGGGGGTGGGTCTCCTCACGTGGTCTGCGTGCCGGAGGCGCTTCGTGCAGGCGTGGTGCGGGAGCTGACGTACACCCAAACATGGGCGTGAATATGTCAATAGTGCGCATGACGTGTCGTCAAGTGCGTGAAAGTACCGAGTTTCGCGCGACTTCGAGCATCGGGTCCGATCGATCCGCCGGGGAGTCGGTCGCGGGTGCACGGCGGCGGGCACACGGCGGCGGGCCCGCCGGAATCCCGTGTGCTGCCCGGGAATCCGACAGGCCCGCCGCGCCCTCTGCCTGACGATCGCTCAGGTGGTCACGGTCGCCAAGCCCGCACTCAGCCGATCGTCCACTGCTGGAGCGCGCCTCCGGTGTTCGGCTGCTGGGTGACCAGGGCGCCGTTCGTCGCGGAGGCGGCCGTCAGGAGGAGTCCGCTCGCGGCGGAGGTGACGGTGTGGGTGCCGTTCGCCTGCCGGGTGATCGTCCAGCGCTGGTTCACGCCGTTGGTGCACGTCCACTGGATGATCTTCGCGCCGGCGGTGGCGGAGCCGCCGTCGACGTCCGCGCACAGCCCGGACTCGCTGTTCCTGAGGACGTACCCTCCGTCGGACTGCTGGGTGAACTGCCACTTCTGGTTGGCCCCGCCGTTGGCCGTCCAGGTGATGAGCTGGGTGCCGGGGGTGGTGCTGTGGTTGGGGTTGTCGAGCGCCCTGCCCCCGGTCGTGAGCGTGTGGAGTCCGTCGAGGGAGGCCGTGACCGCCCAGGTGAAGGTGGCGGTGCCGGTGGCGGTGCCCGAGGTGGCGGTGACCGTCACGGTGGAGGTGCCCGCGGTGGTCGGCGTGCCGGTGATCAGGCCCGCGGAGCTGATGGTCAGCCCGGCGGGCAGGCCGCTCGCCGTGAAGGTCAGGGCCTTCCCGAGCGAGTCGGTGGCGTCGATCCTGAGGGACACGGGCTTGTTCGGGGCGGTGGACTGCGGGCCCGGACCGAGCACGGTCACCGTCTCGGGCGCCTGGGCGGTCGGCGTCAGGGTGAGGGTCTGTTCGCCGGCCGTGCGGGTGCCGCCGACGGCGTTGCCGGTGGTGTTGGTCCAGCTGCGGGTGGGCGTGGTCTCGGCGGGGCGGTCGGAGTCGGCGGAGAGGCCGATGACGAGCCCGCTGTACCGGTTGACGATCTTGTACGCGCCGGTGGCGGAGCCGTCGGCGGGAGAGGTCGCGCGGAGCACGAACCACTGCTGGCCGACGGTGGGTCCACCGGTCCCGGCCGGGGTCACGGTCGGCCGGGTGCCCCAGGCGCGGGTGCTCGTGGACGTGGTGCCCACGCCGAGCAGGCCGCCGGTGGCGGAGTTGGCGATGCGGTAGGAGCCGTCGCCGTTGGAGGCGAAGGTCCAGGACTCCGCGCCCGAACCGGTGGCGGCGGCGAGCGAGGTGGTGGCCGTGGTGTCGGCGACCTGGGTCAGGACACGTCCGCCGGAGTTGGCGATGCGGTACGCCTTGGAGGTGTCGACCGGGGCGGCGGGCCCGGTCGTGTCGATGGTCAGGTTCACGTACTCGCTGCTGGCTCCGCCGGAGCAGCCGAAGGAGCAGTACGAGCGGAAGTCCTTGCCGACGATCGTCGAGCTGGTCCTGTTGCCGCTGTCGAGGAACCAGCGGTACCAGGAGGCGTTCCGGTAGCCGCCGGTGTCCCCGAGACGGAACCACTTCTGGGTGGTCAGATCGGCCGTCGCGTAGATCTCCTGCGATGCGTTGCCGCTCTGGTCGACGGCCTGGGGCTGGCCGATGTACAGCCCGAGATGGGCGTTGTACGTGATGTCCATGACGAACAGCGGGGAGGTCGGGGGCATCAGGCCGGCGGCCACCTGCTGGCCGACGCTGCCGGAGTTGGCGGGGTCGTACTCCTTCGCCGTCGGGGTGTACCCGGTCGTGCTGCCGGAACCGACGGGCACCATGGTGCTCTCGCGGCCCCCGACGCCGGGCTCGGACCAGGCTCCGCCGTACCACTTCTGCCAGGAGCCGGGCGCCATCTTAGACGCGATCGGGGCGCGGGCCACGTGGCCGTAGAACGCCGCCCAGCCACCGCCCTTGTTCACGATCCGCGAGCCGTAGAACGCGTAGAAGTAGCCGGACGCCGTGTCCACGAACAGCCGCTGGTCACCGGTCCCGTAGTGGTACGTCTGCTGCGGGAACGCGGCGGTGTCGCCGCGCTTCGTGCCGTAGCGCGAGGTGATGACGTGGTCCTTGATGCTCCACGTCCGGCCCTGGTCCTTGGAGACGGCGTAGTCGATGCCGTCGTAGTGGACGCCGTCGCCGAACGGCTGCGGGGTGAACTCGTTGTGCACGAGGCCGTACCAGTCACCCGTGTCCGGGTCGACCCAGACGCCCGCGAGGTCACAGTAGTTGCGGTGCGCGTAGCCCGAGCCCGCCGGGGCGGCGGTCGACTCGACCCCGGTCGGGCTGTTGTCGCAGCGCCAAGTGGTGTCGTCGTTGCGGTCGTTGGAGTTCGCCGGGTTCACCGCGTCGCTGAGCGCGGCCGACCGGGTGGCGGTGTCGAGGTTCGTACCGGTGAAGAACGTCCACTTGCGCGGGTCGTTCGCGCCGTACAGCGCGTGGGCCTGCTGGAAGTAGAAGGTGCCGTCCTTGTCGATGTACGGGCCGGCGGGGGTGTCGTCCGGGTGGGTCCAGGAGCCCTTGGCCCCGACGGCGACGGTGTAGGCGGCGGCGGATGAGGCGGTGGGAGCGGTGGGGGCGGTCGGTGCCGCCGCTGCCGTGGGCGCCGTCAGCGCGCCGCCACCGGTGAGGACCAGTGCGGCGGCGGCGAGCGCTCCGGCCAGTCTGCTGCGAGGAGTGGTCACGGGTATCCCCTGATCGGAGGAGCCGGGTGGGGCGGCTCCGTGAACGGTCCGGCGCCCTTCGGGGCGACGGTCGTACGGGATCGCGGTGGTGCGGGTCGTACGGGAGCGGGGTGTACGGGGGTCGTTGCGTGGTGTGTGTGCCGGCGGGGAAGCGGCCCGGCCGCGGCGCGACCGTACGGCTCATTTGACCGGTAAAACAAGAGCAGCGGCCCGAAAAACTTCCGCGCCCCGCACAGGAGTTGATGCGCACGACCGGCCCGTCGACCCCCGCTCCGAGGCGTTGACCACGGCATTCCCCCGCGATACGTTGCACCCGCCGTCCGACCGGTCGATCGAGGTAGTCATGGTGACGATGCAGGACGTGGCGGAGCGCGCCGGCGTCACCAAGCAGACCGTGTCCAACGTGCTCTCCGGCCGGGTCGCCGTACGGCCCGGCACCGAGGCCCGGGTGCGCGCCGCGATAGCCGAACTCGGCTACGTCCCCAACCTGGTGGCCCGCTCACTCGCCACCGGCAGCACCCGCACGGTCGGCCTCTTCGTCCCCACCGTCTCCACCGCCTTCTACGCGGAGGTCGTCGAGGAGGCCGAGGACGTACTCGGCGCACACGGCTACCACCTCCTCCTGTGCACCACGCGCCGGGACGGGGAGCGCGCCCGGGCGCACCTCGCGGGGCTCACCAGCCGCTCGGTCGACGCCCTCCTCATCGCGGGCGACCAGGGCCTGACCGACCATCTGCCGCTGCTGTCCCGCACCCGCTTCCCCGTGGTCCTGTGCGCCTGGGAGACACGGGCCCCGGCCGGGTTCCCCGTCGTCACCATCGACTACGAGCACGGCGGCCACCTCGCCGGGCGCCATCTGCGCGCCCTGGGCCACGAGAACGTGGCCGTGCTCGCCAGCCCCGCCCACACCCTGCGCGTGGACGGATTCCGCCGGGCGTTCGCCGAGGACGGTCTGCATGTCCCGGAGAGCGCGGTGCACCTGGCGCCCGAGCCGTCGTTCAAGGGCGGTGTCGCCGCCGCCAGGGCGGCCATCGCCGCGCATCCGACGGCCACGGCGCTGTTCGCCACCCATGACGTGCTCGCGGTCGGCGCGCTGGAGGCGGCGCGCGAGGCCGGCCGCTCGATCCCGCACGGCCTGTCCGTCGTCGCCCACGACGACAGTCCGGAAGGGCTGCTCGCCCGCCCCACCCTCACCAGCGTCGCCCTGCCCACCCGCGAGATGACCCGCGAGGCCATCCGGCTGCTCCTGGGCGCGATCGAGGGCGCCCCGCCCGCCGAGCCGAACCGGCGTCTCCTGCTGCCCCGCCTGATCGTCCGCGACAGCACGGGGTGAGTGGCCGGGGCTCGTCGGCGTCCACGGTGACGGCGGCGGGCAGCGTACCAGCGCCGGCCCGCCCCGGCCGGATATTCACGTACTCTCCGCGCCCGTATGTGTTCGTACGGTAGTCATGACGCCGGGAGGGAACACATTGATCTTCAGTCGAAGCCGCAGCCGCCGGAAGTCCGTCACCGGTTCCACCGGGGCCTGCCCCTACGCGCACGGGGACCTCGCGCCCGCCGGGTCCGCCCCCGAGGACCGCGCCGTCCCGGGGGCGTATCCCGTGGACCGGGACGAGGCGGAACGATTCATCCGCCAGTTCCACCACGAGCAGCCCACCGCCGGGGACGCAGCCCCGCGGGTGCGTGCCGTGCTGGCCGAGATCGGCCGTACCGGCACCTACGAACACACCGCCGACGAGCTGGCGTTCGGCGCACGCGTCGCCTGGCGCAACTCCGCCCGCTGCATCGGCAGGCTCTACTGGCGCAGCCTCGTGGTGCGCGACCTGCGGCACGTCACCGCCGCCGACGACATCGCCGCCCACTGCTTCGAGCACCTGCGGCAGGCCGGCAACGGCGGCCGGATCAGACCGGTGATCTCGGTCTTCGCCCCCGACCGGCCGGGCCGCCCCGGGCCCCGGATCGTCAACGACCAGTTGGTGCGCTACGCCGGGCACCGTACGCCCGCGGGTCCTTGGAGCGGCGACCCGCGCGGCGGCCCCCTCACCGCCCGCGCCGTCGACCTCGGGTGGAAGCGGGACCACGAGGCCTTCCAGGTATTGCCGTTGATGGTGCGGGAGCGCCCCGACACGCGGCCCGAGTGGTACGAACTGCCCGACGACTCCGTGCTCGAAGTCCCGCTGAGCCATCCCGACCACACCTGGTTCGCCTCGCTCGGACTGCGCTGGTACGCGGTTCCGGCGATCAGCGACATGACCCTGGAGATCGGAGGTGTGCGGTACGCGGCGGCGCCGTTCAACGGCTGGTACATGGGCACCGAGATAGGCGCCCGCAACCTCGCCGACGGCGAACGCTACGACCTCCTCCCGGTGGTCGCCGACCGGCTCGGACTCGACCGCTCGGCCGAGCGGACCCTGTGGCGTGACCGCGCCCTCGTGGAGCTCAACGTGGCGGTGCTGCACTCCTTCCAGGAGGCCGGGGTGACCATGGCCGACCACCACACCGAGTCGCAGCGGTTCCTCCGGCACATCGAGCGGGAGAGCCGCCACGGGCGCGAGACGCCCGCCGACTGGAGCTGGATCGTCCCGCCGGTCTCCGGCTCCGCCACCCCGGTGTTCCACCGGTACTACGACCCGGTGGACCCGTCCCTCCGCCCGGCCTTCCTCGCGAGGGCGTGACTCCCGGCCCCCGGTGCGGACCCGTACGGGGCGGATCAGCCGCCCGCGCCCGGCACCCAGTGGTTGTGCACGCTCAGCACCTCGGGCCTGTCCATGTCGGCGGGCCAGCCCAGTGCCGCCGAGACCGGCATCATGCGCTCGGCGAACGCCTCCATCTGCCCTTGCGACTCCCAGACGTCGAAGATCTCCAGGCCGTCGCCCGTGGCGACGCACGTGTGCGACACACAGCCGTCGAATATCTCCGGCGTCTCCTGGAGCTTGGAGTTGAGGGTGTCGTACTGATCCGTGGTGATGCCCGGAAGGATGGCGTGCACGAAGATCGCCATGTGGAGCCCTCCTCGTGAGAGGGGGCGACACCTCCCGCGCCGCCGGGCCGGCGGCGTCCGCCCCTACAAGCCAGCACACCACGGCCCCGCCGCCGACTGCATCCGAGGGAGCGCCCCCGCCCCCTGGGTGTCCGGATCAGCGGCGGCCCAGGACCTCGGTGACCCGGGTGAAGCCCTCCGCGCCGTGGCCCAGATCCACCGTCCGCCGGGCCAGGGCCTCGGCGGCGCGCATCACGCTCGCGTCGATGCCGTGGCCCTCGGCGGCGTGCACGACGTGCGTCATCGTCGACACCGCCGAGGTCAGCGGGTTCCCCTCGCCGGAGAAGCCGCCGCTCTCCACGTCCTCGGCCCACTCCTGGAACAGCGGCGGCAGGATCGCGCCGATGCCCTGCGCGAACGGCACCAGCTCGGTGGGGGAGACGCCTTCGGCCTTCGCGAGCGCCAGCGCGTGCACAAGAGGAAGGGGAAGGACGCGGATGTCACGCGCCAGGGCCCAGGACACGAACGTGTGCGGAGTGAGCGCCGCGATCGTGGTGATCGAGGGCAAATGGAAGACGTCGCTGTTGTGGCTGCTGGAGGCCGGCCCGCACCGCCCCGGCGAACTGCGCCGGAAGCTTACCGAGATCAGCGAGAAGGTGCTGACCCAGGCACTGCGGGAGATGGAGGAGGACGGCCTCGTGCACCGTGAGGTGTACGACGTCCCGCCCCCGAAGACCGTCTACTCGCTGAGCCCCTTCGGGCGCGAACTCGCAGAGGCGCTCGGTCCGTTGTCGGACTGGGGCCACCGCCGTCTGGACCTGCTCACGGCCGCACCCGCCGCCGTGCCCTGAGGCCCCGCTCCCTTCCTCCCGGGCCGCTTCCAGCTTCGCCCGGGGCGCCGCACCCCGGCAAGTACCCACAAAAAAGTGGGTGTGCGGGGTGCGGGCCAGGAGGGGCCTGTCAGTCGCGCCGGTCGCCGAAGGCGTCGAGGATGCGCTCGGCGGCCGTCGTCGCCGTCAGCGCGCCGGCGCGGACCCGCCGCTCCAGATCGGGCGCGAGGCTCCGGACCGCGGGGTCCGTGTGGAGGCGGCGGAGGAGTTCTTCGCGGACCATCGTCCAGGTCCAGTCGACCTGCTGGTCCTGGCGCTTGGCCGTGAGGCGGCCGGTCGATTCGAGCAGGGCGCGGTGCCGCTCGAGCCGGTCCCAGACCTCGTCGAGGCCGGCGGACTCACGGGCGCTGCAACTCAGCACCGGTGGGGTCCAGAAGGCGTCGGCGCCGTGCATCAGCCGCAGTGCGCCCGCGAGTTCGCGGGCGGCGGCGCGGGCGTCGCGCTCGTGGGGACCGTCGGCCTTGTTGACGGCGACCACGTCGGCGAGCTCCAGGACGCCCTTCTTGATGCCCTGGAGCTGGTCGCCGGTGCGGGCCAGGGTGAGCAGCAGGAAGGAGTCGACCATGTCGGCGACGGCGGTCTCGGACTGGCCGACGCCCACGGTCTCGACGAGGACGACGTCGTAGCCGGCGGCCTCCATCACGACGATCGACTCGCGGGTCGCCTTCGCGACCCCGCCGAGCGTCCCTGCGGTCGGGGAGGGGCGGACGAAGGCCGCCGGGTCGACCGCGAGCCGCTCCATCCGGGTCTTGTCGCCCAGGATGGAGCCGCCGGTGCGGCTCGACGAGGGGTCGACGGCGAGCACCGCGACCCGGTGGCCGAGCCCGGTCAGCATCGTGCCGAACGCGTCGATGAACGTCGACTTGCCGACACCGGGCACTCCGCTGATCCCGATCCGCACGGCGTCGCCGCTGTGCGGGAGGAGTTCCGTCAGGAGTTCCTGGGCGAGTGCCCGGTGCTGGGGGCGGGTCGACTCGACGAGGGTGATCGCGCGGGCGACGAGCGCCCGCTTCCCCTCCCGTACGCCCCGGACATACGTGTCGAGACCGATCACCGCTCGTGCCCGAGGTCGGCCGCCAGCCGCGTCACCAGGTCGTGGGCCGCGTCGGGGATCACCGTCCCCGGCGGGAAGACGGCCGCCGCGCCCATCTCCAGGAGCGTCGCCACGTCCTGCGGGGGGATCACCCCGCCGACCACGATCATGATGTCCTCACGGCCCTCCGCCGCGAGTTCCTCCCGCAGCGCCGGTACGAGCGTGAGGTGGCCGGCGGCGAGCGAGGAGACCCCGACGATGTGCACGTCCGCCTCGACGGCCTGGCGGGCCACCTCGGCCGGGGTCTGGAACAGGGGGCCGACGTCGACGTCGAAGCCCAGGTCGGCGAAGGCGGTGGCGATCACCTTCTGGCCGCGGTCGTGGCCGTCCTGGCCCATCTTGGCGACCAGGATGCGCGGCCTGCGCCCCTCGGCCTCCGCGAAGGCGTCGACCAGGGTCCGGGTGCGGTCCACGGCGGGGGACTCGCCGGCTTCGTTGCGGTACACCCCGGAGATCGTACGGATCTGGCCTGCGTGCCGTCCGTAGACCTTCTCCAGGGCGTCGGAGATCTCGCCGACGGTCGCCATCGCGCGCGCCGCGTCCACCGCGAGTTCGAGCAGGTTGCCCTCGCCGGCGGCGGCACGGGTGAGCGCGGCCAGCGCGTCCTGACAGGCTCGCTCGTCGCGCTCCTCGCGCAGCCGCTTCAGCTTGGCGATCTGCTGGGCGCGCACCGAGGAGTTGTCGACCTTGAGGACGTCGATCTGCTCGTCGGTCGCCACCCGGTACTTGTTGACGCCGATCACCGGCTGCCGTCCGGAGTCGATCCGGGCCTGGGTGCGGGCCGCGGCCTCCTCCACGCGCAGCTTGGGGATGCCCGCGTCGATGGCCTTGGCCATGCCGCCGGCCTCCTCGACCTCCTGGATGTGCTTCCAGGCGCGCCGGGCGAGGTCGTGGGTGAGCTTCTCGACGTACGCGCTGCCGCCCCACGGGTCGATGGTCCGGCAGGTGCCCGACTCCTGCTGGATGAGCAGCTGGGTGTTGCGGGCGATCCGGGCGGAGAAGTCGGTCGGCAGGGCCAGCGCCTCGTCGAGGGCGTTGGTGTGCAGGGACTGGGTGTGGCCCTGGGTGGCGGCCATCGCCTCGACACAGGTGCGGGTGACGTTGTTGAAGACGTCCTGCGCGGTCAGCGACCAGCCGGAGGTCTGCGAATGGGTCCGCAGGGAGAGGGACTTGGGGTTCTGCGGGTCGAACTGCTCGACCAGCTTGGCCCAGAGGAGCCGGGCCGCGCGCAGCTTCGCGATCTCCATGAAGAAGTTCATGCCGATCGCCCAGAAGAACGACAGGCGCGGCGCGAACGCGTCGACGTCGAGACCGGCCTCACGCCCCGCGCGGAGGTACTCCACACCGTCGGCGAGCGTGTACGCCAGCTCCAGGTCGGCCGTCGCCCCCGCCTCCTGGATGTGGTAGCCGGAGATGGAGATGGAGTTGTATCGCGGCATCCGCTGCGAGGTGTAGGCGAAGATGTCGGAGATGATCCGCATCGAGGGCCCCGGCGGATAGATGTACGTGTTGCGGACCATGAACTCCTTGAGGATGTCGTTCTGGATGGTCCCGGCCAGCTTCTCGGGCGGTACGCCCTGCTCCTCGGCCGCCACGATGTACAGCGCGAGGACGGGCAGCACGGCGCCGTTCATCGTCATCGACACCGTCATCCGGTCCAGCGGGATGCCGTCGAACAACTGCCGCATGTCGTAGATGGAGTCGATGGCGACGCCCGCCATGCCGACGTCCCCGGTGACGCGCGGGTGGTCGCTGTCGTAGCCGCGGTGGGTCGGCAGGTCGAAGGCGACCGAGAGTCCCTTCTGCCCGGCGGCGAGGTTGCGCCGGTAGAAGGCGTTCGACTCCTCGGCCGTGGAGAAGCCCGCGTACTGCCGGATCGTCCAGGGCTGGTTGACGTACATCGTCGGGTACGGGCCCCGCAGGTACGGGGCGATGCCCGGGAACGTGCCCAGGAAGTCCAGGCCCTCCAGGTCCTCCCCGGTGTACAGCGGCTTGACGCCGATGCCCTCCGGGGTCTCCCACAGCAGGTCGTCACCGCCCGCGGCCTTCTCGACGGCCGCACGCCAGGCGTCGGCGCCGGGGCCGCCGTCGGCGGTCGGCGTCCCGAGCTCGATCCCGGTGAAGTCGGGGATGGACATCAGGACACTCCCATGCGGTCGAGGGCGGTGGAGAGCAGGGCGACGGCGTCACAGCCCGCGAAGAGGTAGGTGTCCACACCGGGGTACGCCCCCGGGCGGCCGGCGAGGAGGACGTGCTCGGCGCCCGCCGCGCGCAGCTCGGCGGCGGCGGTCGCGGCCTGCTCCTCGTACAGTGCGTCGCTGGAGCAGAGGCAGGCCTCGCGGGCGCCGCTCTCCTCGAACGTGCCCTCGGTGACGGCCTCGATGCCGCCCGCCTGGAAGAGGTTCGTGGCGAAGGCGAGCCGGGCCGAGTGCGCCGCGGCCGGGCCGAGCGCGGCGAGGTGGATCCGGGGCCGGGCCCCGGTCGCCGCCAGGTGCGCGTCCGAGCGGGCGCGCAGCGCCTCGAACGCCTCGTCGCGCCGGACCCGGGGAAGACCGCCGGCCGGCCGCACGGGCGCGGGCGCCCGGCGGACGGGCTTCTCCGTGAGGTCCGGGAACTCGCTGACGCCCGTGATCGGTTCGCGGCGGGTGGCGAGCTTCGCACTCCGCGCCGCCCACGTCGCGGCCAGCCGCTCACCGATCGTCCCGGCGCGCAGCGCGGCCTCCTGGCCGCCCGCCCGCTCGATCTCCTGGAAGAACTCCCAGGCGGCGTGGGCGAGTTCGTCGGTCAGCCGCTCCACGTACCAGGAGCCGCCCGCCGGGTCGATGACCCGGGACAGGTGCGACTCCTCGATGAGGACGGTGGAGGTGTTGCGGGCGATCCGGCGCGCGAAGGCGTCCGGCAGACCGAGCGCCTCGTCGAAGGGCAGCACGGTGACGCTGTCGGCGCCGCCGACCCCGGCGGCGAGCGTGGCCACCGTGGTGCGGAGCATGTTCACCCACGGGTCGCGGCGGGTCATCATGACCGGCGAGGTCACCGCGTGCTGGCGCTGGGCGCCCGCCTCCGGGGCGCCGCAGGCCTCGGTGACCCTGGCCCAGAGCCGGCGTGCCGCGCGGAGCTTGGCGATGGTCAGGAACTGGTCGGCGGTCGCCGCGTACCGGAACTCCAGCTGCCCGCAGGCCTCGGCGACGCTCAGCCCGGCTCCGGTCAGACCGCGCAGATACGCCACACCGGTCGCGAGCGAACTGCCCAGCTCCTGCGCGGCCGATCCGCCGGCCTCGTGGTACGGCAGGGTGTCGACGGTGAGGGCCCGCAGCCCCGGGTGCCGGTCGGCGCAGCGGCGCGCGAGACCGGCGACGGACGCCAGGTCGTAGGAGAGGCGTCCGGTGCGGGCCAGGTGGCCGAGCGGGTCGGCGCCCAGGGTGCCCCGGGCCGCGTCGTCGCCGACGCCGCGCTCCTCGTACAGCCGGAACAGCCGCTCGGCCGCCGCCGCCGTCTCCTCGCCCGCGTCGAGGGCGACGGGGGCCAGGTCGAGGTAGACGCCGTCGAGGACCTGGTCGAGGGAGGAGACCGGGACGCCGGTGCCGCCGACGCCCAGCCAGAGCGAGGTGACGCCGTTCTCGAGGTCGGTGAGGACGGCCTCGTTGTCGGCCGCGAGATGGTGTTGGCGTACGTCCCAGCCGCCGGCGGTGTTCCCCTCGGGGCGTGCGCCCCGGACGAAGGGGGCGAAGCCGGGGAGGCCGGCGTCGGGGGCGGCCTCGCGCGCGGTGTACAGCGGGCGGACGTCGAGGCCGTCCTCCAGGAGCGTGGACAGGGCGTCCTCGGCGGCGTCGCCGGAGACGTCCTTGCCGGACTTGCGCAGGACACCCGCCACGAGGTGTTGCCACTGTTCGTGTGGCGCGTCAGGGAATTCGGACGCCAGGGAGAGCCCGTCGTCAGGCAGGACCGTCATGCTCGGATGCTAGGGGAGATCGCTTAAGGCACAGCAGGCGGACGACTGTGACCTTCTTCTCTTGGACCTGGGGCGATCCGTGTGGTGGGCGCGGTGAGGGGCGTTGTCAGTGGCGGCTGGGACGCTGGGTCGCATGGACAGGGACGAGGAGCTGCTGAGGGGCCGGGTCTACGGCCAGGACCACGACGACCCTCACCGGGGGCCGAGACCGGGCCGGGTCTACGTCGAGCTGACCGGGGGGCCGCTGGACGGACTCCTCCTGGACGTCACGGACCGGACGCAGGAGGAGCGGGCCGAAGGTGCGGCGCTGGAGACGGAGCTGGGCCGTTTCGGGGCGGACGGGCGTTCGCTGTACGACCCGCGCCCCGGGGATCCGGGCCGCTACGACTGGTCGGGCGACGCGCCCTGACCCCGTGTGAGGGAGGCGTGGTCGGACGGCGGTTCGGGTCGGCGTGGCCCTTCCGTCCCTCGGCGGATTGAGTTAGCTTAGGCTTACCTAAGTAAAGGTCTCCGTCACCTGTCCCGGGAGAACTCGGATGCGCCCCTTCACCCCCCGCACCCCGCGGCCCACCCCCGCCGAACGCGCACGGTCGATCCTCGCCGCCGCCCACTCGATGACGGTCGTGTCCGACGGACTGCACCAGGGGGTCCACCTGCTCGACGGCACCGGACCGATGGGCCACATCCACCTGCACGACCCCTCCGAGCAGAGCCACACCGGAGCGCTCGCGCGGATTCCCGTGCGCCTGGAGTTCACGGACATCGCCCCCACCCCCGTACGCGACCGACTGCGGGCGCGCGTCGCCCTCACCGGGCTCCTCGCCGCGCCCTCCACCTCCGAAGGCGCCACGGGCATCTGCGTGGAGTTCGGCCAGGCCCTCGTCGAGGACGCCGAAGGGCGGACCTTCATCACCCTGGAGGAACTCCGGACCGCCGAGCCCGACCCGCTCGCCGCCTTCGAGGCAGGCCTCCTCACCCACCTCGTCGACCGCCACGGCGCACTCGTCCCCCTCCTGACGCGGCTCGTCCGTCCGCGCCCCGGAAGCGACACGGTCCGCGCCCTCCCCGTCGCCCTCGACCGCTACGGCATCACCCTGCGCCTCGAACGCCCCACCGGCCACCAGGACGTCCGGCTGCCCTTCCCCACCCCCGTCACCGACAGGGACCAGGCCGGACCCCGCATCCACGCCCTCCTCGCCGCCGCCCGCCGCTCCTCCCACCCCAACCGGCTGCCGGCCTGACCGAACGGCCCTCCGTACCGGCCGGGATGCCGGAGTGCCCCGCCAGGCGAACAATGGACCGAGTAGGCGCGAGCAGCCGGCGCCGGGATCGCTCGGGGACCTCCCAACCGGACACGGCCACGCCATGAACGCTGGAAGCCCGGCCGAGGGCCGAGGATCACCGCCCAAAGGTGTGCTCTACCGACTGGGGCACTGGTGCGCCCGCCACTTCCTCATCGTCATCTCCCTCTGGGTGGCCGCCGTCGTCGGCCTCCAGATCACCGACCGCGCCGTGGGCGGCCAGTTCTCCGACGACTTCGCCCTCCCCGGGGTCCAGTCCGCCGAAGGCCTGGACGTCCTCAAGACGCACGACCCCGCAGCCGGGGGCTACGGTGCCCAGATCGTCCTGAACCGGCCCTCCGGGCCGCTCACCGACGAGGCCTCCGCCGTCAACTCGACCGTCGCCGCCCTGCAGAAACTGCCCGACGTCCTCAGCGCGCAGAACCCCCTGCCGCCCCCCGGCACCACCCCGCCCGCACTGCCCGCCGGGGTCCCCAACACGGGCCCGCTCTCCACCGACGGCAAGACCGCCTACATCACCGTCCGCTTCAGCGTGCCGCCCTCCACCCTCGGCACCGGCTACCTGTCCGGCGTCGACGCCGCCGTGAAGCCGCTCCGTGACGCCGGGGTCACCGTCGAGTACGGCGGCCCGCTCGGCGAACTCGCCCGGCCGCAGCCCGACGACCGCACCAGCGAGGCGATCGGTTTCGCCGTCGCGATCCTCGTCCTCCTCATCGGCTTCGGCAGCGCCATCGCCGCCGTCCTGCCTCTGGTCACGGCGCTCCTCGGGGCGGTCTGCGGCCTCGCCCTCCTCGGCCTGACGGCCGCCGCCTTCACCTTCGGCACCGTCTCGCCCACCCTGGCCACCATGATCGGCCTCGGCGTCGGCATCGACTACGCGCTCTTCCTCATCACCCGGCACCGACAGAACCTGATGAACGGGCACGCCCCCGCCGAAGCCGCCGCCCTCTCGACCACCACCAGCGGCCGAGCCGTGCTGGTCTCCGGCTGCACCGTCATCATCGCCCTGTCCGGCCTGTGGGTCTCCGGTGTCACCTTCATCGGGAAACTGGGCCTGGCGGCGGCCTTCACCGTCATCACCGCCGTCTTCGCCGCGCTCACCCTGGTCCCCGCGATGCTGGGACTGGTCGGCCGCCGGATCGACCGCTACCACGTGCGCAAGCCGGTGGCGGAGGCCGACGAGACGCCCGGCGCGGTGGCGCACGGCACCTGGCACCGGTACGCGCAGCGGGTGGAGAAGCGCCCCTGGTGGTTCCTCACCGGCGGTGTCGTGGCACTGGTGATCCTGGCGATCCCGCTGCTCTTCATCCAACTCGGCCACATCGGGGACGGCGCGGACCCCGAGTCGTTCACGGACCGGCGGGCCTACGACCTGATCTCCACCGCCTTCGGACCCGGCGCGAACGGGCCGCTGACCGTCGTCGTGGACCAGTCGGCCGTCCCGGCCGCCGACCGGGCGGACCTCGCGGACAAGCTCAAGCAGGCGCTGACCGGGGTCCCCGACGCGGCCTCCATCACCCCGCTCCAGACCACCTCCGACGGGGACGTGCTGGTCGGCACCGCCTACTCGGTGGCCTCCCCGCAGGACGAGCGGACCACCCAGCTGACCGACCACCTCGTCGACGACGTGCTGCCGCAGGCGGTCGTCGGCACCGACGCGCAGACCTACGTCACCGGCACCACGGCGGCCCAGGTCGACTTCCTCGACATCGTCTCCAGCCGCCTCCCGCTGATCATCGCCGTGGTCGTGGGACTCGCCTTCCTCGTCATCCTCACGGTCTTCCGCGGCCTGCTGGTCGCGGTGAAGGCGGCCGTGCTCAACGTGCTGTCCATCGCCGCCTCGTACGGTGTGGTCGTGGCCGTCTTCCAGTGGGGCTGGGGCGGTCCCGCGCTCGGCGTCTCCGGCAAGGTGCCCATCGAGAGCTACGTACCGATGATGATGTTCGCGATCGTCTTCGGACTGAGCATGGACTACGAGATCTTCCTGCTGTCCCGGGTCCGCGAGGCCTGGCTGCGCACCGGCGATCCGAAGGCCTCCGTGGCCCACGCCCTGGAGATCACCGCCCGGGTGATCACCTGCGCCGCGCTGATCATGGTGAGCGTCTTCGCCGCGTTCATCGTCTCGGACAATATCGTGGTGAAGATGCTCGGCCTCGGCCTCGCGGCCAGTGTCCTCATCGACGCCACCGTGGTGCGACTGCTCCTCGTACCCGCGGTGATGACGCTCCTCGGCACACACGCCTGGTGGACCCCCCGCTGGCTGGACCGGATCCTGCCGCACCTGGACACGGAGGGCGTGGGAGAGCCGGAGCGGGCCGCGGCGCCCGGGGCCGGGACCTGATCCCCGCCCCTCACCCGGACGACCGGCCCGCCGCCCCTCACCCGGACGACCGGCCCGCCGCCCCTCACCGGGGCGGCGGGCCGCCGTTCAGCCGCGTGACAGTTCGCCCAGCAGCCTCCAGGTGCGGCGGCGGTCGTCCTCGCCACTCAGCTCCGTCGCGGTGAAGACCACCTCCGTCGCCCCCGCCTCGCGGTAGCGCCACACCTCGGCGGCGACGGTCTCCTCGTCACCGATCACGGCGAGGTCCGCCGCCCGCGACCCGCCGGACAGTTCCAGGACCCGCCGGTACGAGGGAATCGACTCGTACAGTGCCAGCGCCTCGGCCGCCGACTCCCGTACGGCCACGGGGTCGGCCGTGACCACACCCGGGACGAGCGCCACGATCCGGGGCGCGGGACGGCCCGCCGCCGTCGCGGCGGCCGTCACGACCGGCACGATGTGCTCGGCCAGCGCACGCGGCCCCGCCAGGAACGGCAGGATCCCGTCCGCCAGTTCACCCGAGACCCGAAGGGCCTGCGGACCCATCGCCGCGGCGAGCACCGGCACCGTCGGCCGAGCGCCCGGCACCGCCGCCGAGTAGGGCGTCGTCGCCGTCAGCAGTTCCCCGTGGAAATCGGCGCTGCCCGTTTCGAGCAGCGGGCGCAGCGCCGTCAGGAACTCCCGAGCAGGCCGATGGGCCGCTCGTACGGGATGCCGAAACCGGTCTCCGTGAGATGCCTGGTGCCGAGGGCGAGCCCCAGGTGGTAGCGGCCACCGGTCGCCGCCTGGGCGGTCTGCGCCTGGCTGGAGACCAGCAGCGGATGGCGGCCGAAGACCGGGATCGCGGACGTCCCGACGTGGAGGCCCGGCACCTCCCGGCCGACGATCGCGGCGAGCGAGGGCGAGTCGTACGCGAAGGCCTGGCCGAACCAGGCCGAGTGTAGACCGGCATCGCGCGCTTCTCGCGCGAGTTCCACGGTGCTGTCGATCGTGCGCTGGACGGCGGTCGAGCCGAGCGTTACTCCGAGAGTCGTGAAAGCGCCAACCGGCCCGTCCGGGAAGGGCATTCCCGCCGTAAGTGAAGAGTCTGTTGCGCCGTCCGGGGGAGGGGCGAGCGCGTCCACCTCGGCGAGGGTCGCACCGCCCCGCCCGGGCCGCGCGACCGCGCCCCGGGATGATGGGGCGATGAAGACTCTCGCCGAGGTGGACGCGCTCGCCGGCCTGGCGCACGCCGGACAGACCGACAAGGCCGGTGTCCCGTACGTCGAACACGTCCGCGCGGTCGCCGCCGGCCTGGCGCCGCTCGGCCCGCACCTGGCCATGGCCGGGCTGCTCCACGACGTCATCGAGGACACCTCGTGGACCGCGGAGCGGCTCCGTGCCGACGGCGTCCCCGAGCGGGTCGTCGCCCTCGTCGAAGCCGTCACCAACCGGCCCGGCACTCCGTACGAGGAGAAGATCCGCCGCATCACGCAGGACCCCGAGGCCACCCTCCTGAAGATCGCCGACAACGCGCACAACAGCCGCTCCGACCGGGCCGCCGCCCTCGACCCGGCCCGACGCGAGCGGCTCGCCGCCAAGTACCGCACGGCCAGGGACCTGCTGTGGGCGGCGGCCGACCCCCGCCACGTCGCGACCATCCTGCGGGTGGTCAACCCCGAACTCCTGGCGGAGCTCGACGCCCGGTGTGACCCGGGTCACGGGAACCCCTCCCGGGGGCCGGACAGACGAGAGACGTGAACAACGACCTGCGCGCCCGCGTCCGGGACGGAGACCCCTCGGCCTACGCCGAACTCTTCGACTCCTTCGCCCGGAGCGTCTACAACCACGCCTTCCGGCTGACCGGGGACTGGTCCGTCGCCGAGGACGTGATGGCGGCGACCTTCCTCGAAGCATGGCGGCTGCGGGGGAAGGTGGACCCCGAAGGGGGCTCGCTCCGGCCGTGGCTGCTCGGCGTCGCCACCAACGTCGCCCGCAACCACTGCCGCGGCAACCGCCGGTACCGGGCCGCCGCCGTCGCCTACGCCGCGGCAGGACCGTCCGAGGCCTCGGTGCCCGACCACGCCTCCGAGATCGCGGGACGCCTCGACGACCGCCGCCGGATCGCCGCCACCCTCCGCGCGCTCGGCACCCTGCGGCGCACCGAACGCGAAGTCCTCGTGCTCTGCCTCTGGGAAGGCCTCGCCTACGCCGAGGCCGCCGAAGCCCTCGGCCTGCCCGTCGGCACCGTCCGCTCCCGGCTCTCCCGCGCCCGCGCCAAGCTCCGTACCGGTGCCGAGGAGGAACTCGACCGGGAACGACGGGAAGGACTCGACGCGGGAAGACGGGAACCCGCAGCCCGCCCCCGACAGACAACAGGTGATCGCGTGAACGCGGTCCGGCCCGCGCAGGAAGGAATCCGATGAACCCCGACCCGAACCAGCCCCGTACGGCGAACCGGTACGAGACCGGAGACCTCCCGGCGATCGAGGAGCACGAACTCCCTCCGGGCCGCCACCAGTTCCACAAGGAGCGCCTGATGAACCGGATCCACGACGACTACCTCGCCGCCGCCGCGTCGCCCGCCCGTCGCAACCCCTTCCTGCGGAAGGCGATCCTCCTGCCGGCCGCGGCCGTCCTCGCCGGCGCGCTCGCCGTCGGCGTCCTCGCCCTCACCCCCGGCGGAGTCCAGGCCCCCGACGACCGCGCCTCGGGACCCGTGCTGACCACCGGTATCGGCACCGTCGACGCCCACGGCGCGCCCCGGCTCCTCGACCGGATCTCGCTCGCCGCGGCCGGGACGGACGCCCCCGGCGGCCGGGCCGGCCAGTACCTCTACATCGAGTCGCGGATCGCCGCCACCGATGTGAGGACCGTGAACGGCGAGAGCAGCCTCGTCAGCCGGCCGCTGCACACCCGGCAGTCCTGGAAGTCGCCCGACGGCCTCAAGGGCTGGCTGATCGAACCCGGCAACACCGGCCCCGAGGGCATCACCCTGGAAGGACCCGACGAGAACGGCGACGTACCGAAGCCGCACCTCGGCGCGCCCTCGCACGACTACCTGGCCGCCCTCCCCACCGACCCCGACGCGCTGCTGCGCAAGATCTACAAGGAGACCGAGGGGCAGGGCGACAACAAGGACCAGCAGGCCTTCACCACCATCGGGGACCTGCTCGTGGAGAGCTGGCCGTCCCCGCGGCTCACGGCCGCCCTCTACCGGACCGCCGCGAAGATCCCCGGCGTCGTCACCGTCGACAGCGCCACCGACGCCGTCGGCCGCAAGGGCGTCGCCGTCGCCCGGCTCGACGCCGCCAGCGGACAGCGCACCGAGTGGATCTTCGACAGCAAGACCCTCACCTTCCTCGGGGAGCGGACCGTCCAGGTCGAGGGGACGAGCGACGACGGCCTCATCGAGCCCGGCACCGTCGTCTATACCCACGCCGTCATGGTCCGGGCCTTCGTCGACGGGGTGAAGGTCACCCCGTAGCGGACCGGCTCGCCCGGCCCGACGACCAACCGCCTAGCTCCGTCGGACGGTTGGTGATGATCCCGTCCACCCCGAGCGCGTCCAGGGCCTTCCAGCGGGCCGGGGTGTCGACCGTCCAGACGTTCACGGCCACACCCGCCGCGTGCAGCTCGCCGACCAGGCCCGGCCGGGTGGCCAGCGCGGCGTCCGCGACGTTGTACGCGGAGAGGCCCAGCTCCCCGGCGAGCGCGACCGGGTCGGCGTCGAGGGTGCCGCGCAACAGACCGAGCGGCAGCTCCGGCGCCAGCTCGTGGACGGACCGCAGGGACGGGATGTCGAAGCTCTGGACGAAGACCCGCCCGGTCATGTCCTGCTCACGGACCTCCCTGACGATCCGGGCCACCTCGGCGTGGCTGTGGCGGCCCTTGATCTCCAGGAGCAGCTTTCCGCCGCGCTCCCGGAGGTCCGCCAGCTGCGCGGCGAGCGTCGGGACGCGGGCGCCGGCGTAGGCTGGGGCGAACCAGGAACCGGCGTCCAGGGCGTCCAGCTGGGCGGCGGTCAGCGAGCGGACCGGGCCGGTGCCGTCGGTCGTCCGGTCGACGGTCGTGTCGTGAAGGATGTACGGCACGCCGTCCTTGCTGGGCTGGACGTCGTTCTCGATCCAGACGGCCCCGCCCCGCCGGGCCACCTCGTCGGAGACCAGGGTGTTCTCGGGGGCCGCCGAGGGGGCGCCCCGGTGGGCGATCACCGTCAGGGGCGCCCCGGGCGCGCGCAGCCAGGGACTCGCCGGAGTGGTGGCGCCCACCACCGGGCGGGGCGCGGACCCCGCCTGCGGGGCGGCGACGGCGAACGCGGTCGCGAGCCCCGCCACGGCGGTGGCCCCGGCGCCCAGGCCGAGGGTCCGGCGACGACGGAACCGGGGGGCGGGCTGGTGAGCGTCTCTCATTTCCGACACTTTAGAGGGCGCACCGCCGACCGGGCCGGAGCGCCGGGGCGGGCGCCCTTCGCGGCGATCCGTGTGCGACGGAATTCGAAGGATCCTCCCCGGTCCCCGCACCGGCCCCCACGGCACCTTCACCCACCCCTCACCGCTCGGGCGGCCGGGGCCGCCCGAGCGGTCGCGATATGCCCGTGTCGTCCACAACTGCGTTTCTATGGAAGGCTGTTGCCGCTGGTGGGTACACGTTTGCGTTCGCGCAGGCGCTCTGGAAGCCGCCGTTCGATCCACCGGACAGCCGAACAGGCGGAGGCAACCCCCATGCCCACAAGGCGCATACGCCGCGCTTGGTTCACGGCCGCCGCGGCCTCGCTCGCCTTCACCGCCGTCGCGGCGCCCGCCCGGGCGGAGGACCTCCCGCCGGACGTACCGCAGAGCCCTGCCCAAGTCGGGGGTGCAGAACCTGCTGGACGGGGCGAACCGCACCTCCGGCTGTACGCCTTCTACGACAGCTACGACCCGGGGCGGGAGAACGATCCGCTCCCCACCGCCGGCGACTGCACCGAGGGCGAGCTGGAGGCCGACGACGCCTGCGACCAGGAGGGCGTCCGGATCACCTTCGTACAGAACCGGATCAACCCGGCCACCGGCAGCCCCGAGATCAAGTGCCGGCACGTCCTGCTGGGCTTGACCTTTGTGAACTCCGCCGACCACATCTCCTTCGACGGGCTGCACGCGTCCGAGAACCCGATCCAGAGGGGCGGGCACGCCGGCGGGATCGTCTGGTACGGCAACTACCTCTACGTCGCCGACACCCGCAACGGCCTGCGCTTCTCCGGCATGCGCACCATCATGGACCTGGACCTGGACGGCGACCCCGCCACCCATGACGCGATGGGCACCGACACCGACGGCGTGAAGACCACCGCCGACGTCCAGGACAAGACGAAGGTCGGCCGCCACGACAACGTCTGGTACAGCTTCGGCTATCGCTACGTGATGCCGCAGGTCGCCGCCTGGAAGTTCAAGCGACGCGGAACAACCCCACGGGCGCCGCCCCCCGGGGACTTCCGCGACACGACGGGCGGTGCGAGCCCGTCGCCGGAATCGTCCCCTCTGCGGCATGGTGGACGCGTGCCCGGAGCGTGCCATCGGGGGACCGCGGCCGGGCGTGCGGAGTCAGGGGGACTCATGGACACCGGCACGGGACGTGAACCGCACAGAGCCGGGCCCGGCTGCACGGGCGACGGAGGCATCGGTGCGGGAGGCGGAGGCGACGGCACGTCAGACGGACTCGCCGGGACGGACATCGGCGGCGCGGCCGTTCCCATGAGGGTCGCGCCCACTGACGGCGCGGCCGTCCCCACGCGGGGAAGGGGCGTCCTCGAAGGGGCGTTCGCCCTGCTCGAAGCCCTGCGCCGCAACGGCGACGAGGCCGGAGTGACCGAACTGGCGCTCCTCTGCGGGGTGCCCAAGGGCAGCGTCCACCGGCTGCTCGACCAGCTCGTCACGCTCGGCGCCGTCGAACGCAGGGGAAACCGCTACCGCGTCGGCCCGCAGCTCTACCGCCTCGGCCAGTCCTGGGAACCGCACCCGGGCCTGCGCCCCGCCGCCCGGCTGCCGCTCCAGCGGCTCCGGGCCGCCACCGGCGCGAGCGTGGTCCTCGCCGTGCTGCGCGAGGATATGGCGATCACGGTCGGCTCGGTCCCGGGAGACCTCGACCCGCTCCTTCCCGTACGGGACGGGATCGCGTTCCGGCTGGACACCGCCGCAGGGAAGGCCCTGCGGGGTCCCCTGCGCGGCGGCGCCGTCCTCGACCGCGAGGACGTGATGGACGGTGTGTGCTGCGCCGCGCTCCCCGTGCGTACCCCGGACGGGCGTACGGTCGCGGCGCTCGCCGGTCTGGTCCCGGCGGGCCGCCCGCTCGACGGGCTGGCCCGCGCCGTCGCCGAGGCGGGCGCCGCGATCACCCGCACGCTCGGGCGGAGTGGACCCCGCAGGGCGCTCCCGCCCGCCGCGCTGGTGCTCTGAAACCACAGCCGTGCGGCGCCGTTCCGCCCAGTGGAACGCGCGTAGAACCGTACGGGGGAGGCGGGGCACGGTAGGTGTCGTGCCGAGGGGAACGGCACACCGGTCCCGCCGTCAGGAGGCGGGCCGGGACCACCGTCACGTACGTGACCCGAATGTGGGGGGACCACATGAGCAAGAACCGACTCGTCCGCACGGCCGTCTCCGCCCTGCTGACGCTCGGGAGCATCGGCGCCTTCGCCGGCGCCGCCCAGGCCGAGCCGATCGACTACGTCCGCATCGAACTCGTCGAGCTGCACTGCCAGCAGAACAGCGAGGGCGACCACGACGAGGCCTACCTCAAGATCACCGACGCCAACGGCAACCCCGTCAAGGTCTGGCCCGGAAACGGCCTCAAGTACCAGACCATGGGCAGCGGTTACGTCCGCTCCATGGCCGACGGCAACGGCAACGCGGCCCTCATCCTCGGCAAGGAGCAGGCCCGCACCCTGACCCTCTGGGACTACGACACGACCAGCGGCGACGACAAGCTCGGCGCCACCCTGGTCACCGGCAGCGAGGTCGGCGCCGAGACCCAGTGGCGCTCCGTGGAGGGCTCCGGGGGCGTCTACGTCATCGGCTACCGCGTGGTCGACATCTGACCGTCGCCCACACCGTGAAGCAGGGCCGCGCCGGTTCGTCCGGCGCGGCCCTCCCGCATGTGCGGTGCGCGCGGCCCTCCCGCGTGTGCGGCGGTCAGCCGCCGTCGGGGGCGTGCAGCTCGCCCGACCGCGCCACCCGCGCGTACCAGCGGGCGCTGGACTTCGGGGTCCGCTCCAGGGTGTCGTAGTCCACCCGCACGGCGCCGAACCGCTTCGCGTAGCCGTACGCCCACTCGAAGTTGTCGAGCAGGGACCACAGGAAGTAGCCGCGTACGTCGACCCCCTCCGAGATTGCCCGGTGGACCGCCTCCAGGTGCGCGTGCACATACGCGGCGCGCTCCGGGTCGTGCACCGAGCCGTCCGGGCCGACCACGTCCTCGTACGCCGCCCCGTTCTCGCTGATCACCAGCGGGAGCTGCGGATACGCTTCCGACACCCGGGTCAGCAGGTCGTACAGGGCGCTCGCGTCGACCGGCCAGCCCATCGCCGTCCGCTCGCCCGGCGCCCGGTGGAAGGCGACATCGTCCGCGCCGGGCCACGGCGAGTGATCGCTGTTCCCGTGCCCGTCGTCCTGCGGCTTCTCCGCCCCCTCGGGTACGCGGGAGACCAGGGTCGGCGTGTAGTAGTTGATCGCCAGCAGGTCCAGCGGCTGCCCGGCCGTCGCGGTGTCGCCGTCCTTGACGAAGGACCAGTCGGTCACCCGCTCCGTGTCGCGGATCAGGTCCTCCGGGTAGGCGCCCTCCAGCATCGGGCCCAGCCAGATCCGGTTGCCGACGGCGTCGATCCGGCGGGCCGCGTCCCGGTCCTCGTCGGAAGCGGTCAGCGCGCGGACCTCGTGGAGGTTGAGCGAGACCGCGAGCTGCCGGTCGGCGGGGAGCGCGGAGCGAAGGGCCCGGACCGCGAGACCGTGCCCGAGGTTGAGGTGGTGCGCGGCGCGCAGGGCGGCCACCGGGTCGGTGCGTCCCGGGGCGTGCACCCCGGAGCCGTAGCCGAGGAAGGCGCTGCACCAGGGCTCGTTGAGGGTGGTCCAGCGGGTCACCCGGTCGCCGAGGGCGTCGGCGACGATCCCCGCGTACTCGCCGAACCGCTCGGCCGTCGAGCGCTCCGGCCAGCCGCCGGCGTCCTCCAACTCCTGTGGCAGGTCCCAGTGGTAGAGGGTGAGGGCGGGCTCGATCCCGGCGGCGAGCAGCTCGTCGACGAGCGCCCGGTAGAAGTCCAGGCCCTTCTGCACGGCCGGTCCGCGCCCGGTGGGCTGCACCCGGGACCAGGAGACGGAGAACCGGTAGGCGTTCAGGCCGAGTTCGGACATGATGCGGACGTCCTCGCGGAACCGGTGGTAGTGGTCCACGGCCACGTCACCGGTGTGGCCCTCGAAGACCTTGCCGGGAGTGCGCGAGAAGGTGTCCCAGATGGACGGGGTGCGGCCGTCCTCCGCCGCCGCTCCCTCGATCTGGTACGCGGCGGTCGCGGCGCCCCAGAGAAAGCCGGAGGGGAACGAACGGGTGGCGGTGAGCGGCCGGGTATCGGACGCGGTCATAGGAGAGCGCTCCCAACGCGGTTACGGGGTAGGGACGTTCGGTACGGAGAAGGCATCGGCGCGGCCGGTCAGCTCTTCACGGCGCCGGCCGTGATGCCGCCGACGATGTGCTTGCCGAGGAAGGCGAAGACGAGCAGCAGCGGAACGGTGGACAGCAGGGCGCCGGTCAGCACGACGGCCTGGTCCACTGTGTGGTTGCCCGCGCCCAGTCCGGCGAGCGCCACCTGAAGGGTGGGGTTGCCGTCCGGGGTGAGCGCGATGAAGGGCCAGAAGAAGTCGTTCCACGCCTGGACGAAGACCAGCATGCCCAGGACGGCCATGGCGGGCCGCGCCACCGGGAAGACCACGTGCCAGATGATCCGGAGACTGTGCGCGCCGTCCATCCGGGCCGCCTCGACCAGTTCGACCGGCAGCGCCTCGACGAGGAACTGCCGCATGAAGAACACGCCGAAGGCGGCGACGAGCGAGGGCAGTACGACCGACTGGAGCTGGTCGACCCAGCCGAGGTCGGTGACGATCTGGTAGAGCGGGATGACGCTCAGCTGGGGCGGGATCGTCATGGTGGCGACCACCAGCGACAGCAGCAGGCCCCGGCCGCGGAACGGCAGCTTGGCGAAGGCGAAGCCCGCGAGCGTGGAGAAGAGGACGGTGGACACGGCCACCAGGCTCGCCACGATCGTCGTGTTGACCAGCGCCGCGCCCATGTCGACCTGGTTCCAGGCGAACGTGAGGTTGTCCAGGAGACGGGAGCCCGGCAGCAGCGGCGCCGGCGCCTCCACCACCCGCTCGCCGGTGTGCGAGGCCGCGACCACGTTCCAGTACAGCGGGAAGAGCGAGACCACGGCGGCGACGACCAGCAGGACGTACGTCAGCGGTCCGGCGTGGTGTTGTCGGCCGGCCGACTGACGGAGCCGGCGTCCGGGCGACCGCCGGGAGCGCCGGCCCGGCGCGGCGTTGTCGGGCGCCCGGAGCGCCGGGCTCGGTGTGTCGAGTGTGCGGGCCATGAGTCAGCCCCCCAGCTTCTTGCGTTGGTGGCGGGAGACGAGCGCCTGGACGCCGCCGACGATCAGCAGGAGCAGCAGCATCACCCAGGCGATGGCCGAGGCCTGGCCCAGCGCGCCGGTCACCCAGCCCTTCTCGTACATCAGCAGGCTCAGCGTCTGGAACTGGTTGCCGCTGCCGCCGCTGATGCCGACGCTGCCGCCGTACAGCATCGGCTCGCCGAAGAGCTGGGTGGCGCCGATGCCGGAGACGACGATCGTGAAGAGGATGGTGGGCCGGATCGAGGGGATCGTGACGCTGAGGAACTGGCGCCAGCGCGAGGCCCCGTCGAGCGAGGCCGCCTCGTACAGGTCCTGCGGCACGGCCTGCATGGCGGCGAGGTAGATCAGCGCGTTGTAGCCGGTCCAGCGCCAGGTGACGATCGTGGAGATCGCGATCTGCGCGGGCCACCGGGAGGCCTCCCAGTCGACCGGGCCGAACCCGACCGCGTCGAGGAAGGTGTTGATGAGCCCGTAGTCGGTGTTGAACAGCTGCGCGAAGACCAGGGTCGCCGCCGCGATCGAGGTGGCGTACGGGGCGAGGATCGCGACCCGGAGGAAACCACGGCCGCGGAGCTTGTAGTTCAGCAGATGCGCCAGGCCCAGCGCCATCAGCAGCTGCGGGACGGTCGAGATGACCCCGATGGTGAAGGTGTTGACCAGCGCGTTCCAGAAGAACTCGCTGGTCGCGAGGTCGGTGTAGTTCTCCAGGCCCTTCCACTGCGCGTCGCCGCCCAGCTCGACCCGGTGGAGGGAGAGCCAGCCGGTGTAGATCAGCGGGAAGAGGCCGAAGGCGGCGAAGGTGAGGAAGAAGGGGGCGACGAAGACGTACGGGACGGCCTTGAGGTCCCAGCGGTAGAGGGTGCTGCGCAGGCCGCCGGAGGGGGCGCGGCGGTGCGGGCCGGGGGAGGAGGGCGGTGCGGGGGGCGGCGGGGAGCCGTCCGGCCGCGCCCGAACGGAGGTGGCCACGGGGGCGTCCTTCCAGGTCGATGCGTGCGGTGGTGCGGACGGTGCCGGCCCGCAGCCCGGAGGCGGCGGCGGACCGGCAGGCGCCCCCCGCTACTGGTCGATCTTGTCGTCGACCAGCTTCTTGACGTTCTCCCAGGCCTTGGCCGGGTCGGTGCCCCGCTGCTCGATGTCGAGGATGCCGTTGTCGGTGAGGAAGGTCTTCACCTGGCCGTCGTAGCGGCTGATCGTGGCGGGCGTGATGCCGGCCGCCGCGCTGGAGAAGATCCGGCCCACCGGGGTGTCACCGAAGTACGGCAGCTTCGCGTCCTGGACCGCCGACGAGGTGAGCGTGTTCTTGGACGAGGGGATGTTGCCGTTGACCGCGAACACCTTGGCGTGCTGCGCGGGGGCGGTCAGCCAGGCGGCGAGCTCGGCGGCCTCCTTGGCGTGCTTGCCGGACTTCGGTACGGCGAGGAAGGCGCCGCCCCAGTTGCCGGCCACCGGCGGTGCGGCGATGTCCCACTTGCCCTGGTTGGCGGGGCCCGCCTGGTCCTTGATGATGCCGGTCATCCAGCTGGGGCAGGCGACGGTGGCGAACTTCGAGTTCTTGAAGGCCGCGTTCCAGGTGCCCTTCTCGTCGAACTGGCGGAGCTTGGCGGTGAGTCCGCCCTGCGCCGCCGCGACGGCGGTGTCCCAGGCCTTCTTGACGCCGGGGCTGTTCTCCCAGTCCAGCTTGCCGTTGGCGTCGGCGTACTGCACCGGGTCGCTGGAGACGACGGCGTTGAACAGGCCGCTCGCCGAGTCGTGGAAGGAGGTGCCGGCGGGCGCGCTCTTCTGGTACGTCCTGCCGGTCTCCAGGAACTTGCCCCAGTCGCCGGCCCACAGCTTGGCGACGGCATCGCGCTCGGTGGGCAGCTTGGCCTTGGCGAAGAGGTCCTTGTTGTAGCAGATGGCCATGGGGCCGATGTCCGTGCCGAGCCCGATGACCTTGCCGTCGGCGGTGGTCGCCTGCTTGACCTTCCAGTCGAGGAAGGCGCCGATGTCCGCACCGCCTTCCTTGCTCAGGTCCACCCACTTGCCGGCCATGGTGGGACCGGTCGCCTCGGCGATGAAGCCGACCTCGACGGCCTGGATGTCCGCGAGGCCGCTGTTGCGGGAGAGGCGCAGCTTCAGCGTGTCCCAGTACTTCTGGCCGTCGGCGACGTTCGACTCTTCGATCTTGATGTTGGGGTGGGACTTCTCGTACTCGGCGTAGAGCTTGGCGCCGGTCTTGTCGTCGTAGCCGAAGGAACCGAAGGTCCCGACCCGCAGCGTGATCTTCCCGCCGCCCGGGGCGGCGTCGTCACTGTCGCTGCCGCAACCGGTGAGCAGGGTCGTGCCGGTCACGACGGCGGCGACCGCCGCGACCGCCGCACGGCGTCCGCGTCTGCTGCTGGAAGTGCGCATTCCACTCTCCTCGTCCAAAGGTGGTGCTCGTTGTGCGCCAAGAGGCCCGGCCGGCTGATCGCGGCTCGGCGGCGCCCGCCAGGACCTGATGCAAGGCTGTGCGCATCCCGGATGGGAGCGCTCCCACGTCGTTGCCGGAAGGTTGCTGCCTGGCGGGTGCGGGTGTCAAGACATGAACGCGGATTCGTTACCGGAAGGTTTTCCCGGGGTTTCGCGGCGCCGGGCGAGGGTGGGGCCGTCATCTCCTGAACGCACGCTCGTGGCGCGGGCGAGTCCGGTGAACTAGTGTGGGAGCGCTCCCATCGGCCGTCGCGGGCCCGGGTGAGCGGCACGTTGTCCTATGAGGGGAGTTCGGCGGTTGTGAACGGACGGCAGAACGGCAGACCGACCCTGGAGCAGGTCGCGGCCAGGGCGGGAGTCGGCCGGGGCACGGTCTCCCGGGTGATCAACGGCTCTCCCCGGGTGAGCGAGCAGACCAGAACGGCGGTCGCCAGAGCCGTCGCCGAACTCGGCTACGTCCCCAACCAGGCCGCCCGCGCCCTCGCCGGCAGTCGCACCGACGCCATCGCCCTGGTCATCCCCGAGGCCGAGGCCCGGCTCTTCGCGGAGCCGTACTTCCTCGACCTCATCCGCGGGGTGAGCGCCGAACTCGCCGACGCCGACAAGCAGCTGCTGCTCACCCTGGTCCGCAGCGAGCAGGAGCGCCAGCGCTTCGAGCAGTACCTCGCCGCCCAGCGCGTCGACGGCGTGCTGCTCGCCTCCGTCCACGGCGACGACCCGCTGCCCGACCGGATCAGGGAACTGGGCCTCCCGGTCGTCATGAACGGACGCCGATCCGAGGCCGAGCCCGTGGCCTATGTCGACTCCGACAACATCGGCGCAGGGCGGGCGGCCGTCGCCCACCTCGTGGCGCGTGGCCGGAGCCGTATCGCCACCGTCACCGGGCCGCCCGACATGTACGTCGCCCGCGCCCGGCTCGGCGGCTACCGGGCCGGGCTCGCCGAGGCCGGAATCGCGCCCGACGAGGCGCTCGTCTCGGTCGGCGACTTCACCGAGGAGGGCGGCCGGCGGGCGATGCGGCTGCTGCTCGACCGCAGCCCGGACCTGGACGCCGTGTTCGCCGCGTCCGACGTGATGGCGGCGGGTGCGCGCGGGGTCCTCCGGGAGGCCGGACGGCGGGTCCCCGAGGACGTGGCGCTCGTGGGCGTCGACGACTCGGCGGTGGCACGGCTGATGGACCCGCCGCTGACGAGCGTGCGGCAGCCCATCGAGGAGATGGGCCGCACGATGGCCCGGATGCTGATCCAGGAGATCCACGGGAGCCCGGAGGCGCCGGAGGAGCCGCGCCGGCGTGTGCTGCCCACGGAACTGATCGTGCGCGAGTCCTGCTGAGGGCGCACCCGCCCCGGTCGGCGGGTGCGCCGAGGACCCCACGGGATCCGTATCCCGTGGGGTCTCGCGCGCGGGGGCGGGGACCGGGCTACAGCGCCGGGTGGGCGTTCTTCATGAGCTCCTGGAACTGGGCCGAGAACCACTGGCCCGAGATCGGGGCGTCCGGCAGCGCCCCCGACATGCTGTTCCCGTTACGGGCGTTGCCCGTGTAGGTCGGGTCGCACATCCGGTCGAAGCCCTTGCCCTCGTTGTTCGGGATCTCCTTGCTGGCGCCGTCGGACTCGCCCGGGGGCTTCATCCAGACGTACGCGTCGATGCCCGCGGCCGGTGCCGCCTGGGGCCTCTCGCCGAGACCGGCACCGGACTGGTTGCACCAGTTGCCGAGGTGGATGCGCCGGTCGTAGCGGCCGCCGTTGACGTAGGTGTCGACGCTGGTCGTCGCACCCGCCGCGGTCGGCCGGGCGGCGCCGCCCCAGCCGTTGCGGGAGGTGTCGATCAGCATGCCGAGGTTGCTGTCGAAGCCGAGCGAGACCAGCTTGGCGCGCATGGCCTGGGCGTACGACAGTTCGTCGGTGTAGCGGTTCCAGTCGACCCACTTCGACTGGCGTACGGAGACGCCGTTGACGCTGTCGTCGATCGTGAAGTGGTCCTCCTTGAGGGCGCTGTAGTTGGCGGTGTTGACGATGAAGCCGTGGACGTTGGAGACCGTGGAGCCCTCGGCCGTGGCGGCCTGCCTGAACAGCTCGGCGGAGGGGCCGAAGTTGTCGTCCCAGCCCAGCCAGCCGTGGTGGCCGGCGTCGATGTAGTTGTAGACGTTGCCGATCGCGCCGAGCTTCTTGAGCGCGTAGCCGACGCCGGTGATGTAGTTGCCGTTGGCCTTCATGACGTCGCAGTTGGGCGTGGCCGTCGGGCGGCCCGAGACGTTGGTGACCAGGTTGGGCAGGGAGTCGATCTCGACCGTGGTGACGATCCGCAGGCCCGCGTACGTGGAGTCGGCGAGGATCGCGGCGATCGGGTCGATGTACTCGGTCTTGTACCGGCCGATCTCCGTCGGGCCCAGCTCGCCGTTGGAGGCGAGCGCGGCGCAGTCGCGGCCCGGCAGGTTGTAGACGACCAGCTGGACGACGAGCTCGCCGGACCCCTTCTGCCGCAGGGCCTCGTCGAGGTGGGCGCGCAGGCCCATGGAGGTGGCGGAGCCGTTGATGGCGGCGATCCGGTCGAGCCAGACGCCGGTGGGCTGGCCGGAGATCCTGGCGCCGCCGGGCTCGGCCGCCGCCTTGGCGGACCACTCGGGGTTCACGTACACCTTGGCGCCGGCGTACGGGTTGTCCGCCTTGCTGCCGGCCGGAGGCGTGGTGGGCGGAGTGGTCGGCGGGGTCGTCGGGGGAGTGGTGGGAGGTGTGGTCGGGGGTGTCGTCGGCTCGGTGGCGCCGTTGCAGACGACGCCGTTCAGCTTGAAGGTGGCGGGCACGGCGTTGGTGCCGCTGTACGAGCCGTTGAAGCCGAAGGAGGTCGAACCGCCCGTGGTCAGGCTGCCGTTGTAGGAGAGGCTCTTCGCCGTGACGGCGGCGCCGGACTGGGTGATCGTGGCGTTCCAGCCCTGGGTGACCTGCTGATTGCCCGCGTAGGACCATTCGAGGGTCCAGGAGGCCACCGGGTCACCGGTGTTGGTGACGGTCACGTTGGCGCCGAAGCCGGTGTTCCACTGGTTGCTGATCTGGTAGTCGACCTTGCAGCCGGGGGTGGCGGCGCCGGCGGTCGCCGTGCCGAAGGCGGTGGCGGTGGCGCCGGTGGCCGTGATGAGGCCGAGGGCCGCCAGGAGGGCGGTGCGGCTGGTGTTTCTGGTGCGGCTCATGCGGGTGGGGATTCCTTTCGGAGGGGCCTCGGGGGCCCTTAGGGGGTGAGACCGCGCAGGTGGTCGCGCAGCCCGATGCCGAATGCGGTGGGAGTGCCGTCGTACGCACTGATCAGTGCGGGACCTGAGGTGCAGTTCCAGGTGTTCCAGGTCCAGCCCAGGTACGAGAGGCCGCGGTCGTCGAACCACTTCATGACGCGGTCGACGAAGGCGTGTCCGCAGGTGTTCTCACCGATCTCGCCCGCGAGGAGGGGCACCTCGGCGGCGACCGGGGCGAGGGTGTCGTTCCAGCACGTCTCGTCGGAGCAGGTGTTGAAGTTGTAGACGTGCCAGGCGGCGGCCAGATTGCCCGCCGGGTCCGTGGGGCGGTACGAGAGCCACTGGCTCAGGTCGTTGGAGTATGCGAGGCCCGGGACGAGGACGAGGTTCCTCGCACCCGTGGCGCGGACCGCGTCCACCAGATCCTGCATGCCGGCCACCTCGTAGCCGATGCCCGGACAGGTGCCGCCGTCGCGCCAGCAGGACCAGGCCTGGGTCGCGGTGGAGGCCGCCCGGTCCGGATAGGGCTCGTTGAACAGGTCGAAGACGATTCGCCTGTCGTTCTTGAAGGTGTTCGCCACCGAGGTCCAGAACGCCGGGGTGTACCGGGCGTCGGGCATCGGCTTCTGGCAGCCGGCGTGCACGTCGGAGCAGCCCGCCGAGTTGCCGGTGTACTGGCCGTACGTCCAGTGCAGTTCGACGACGGGGGTCATTCCGTGGGCGAGGACCTTGTTCACCAGGTCCTTGACGGCGCTGATGTATGCGGCGCCCCGGTACTCGGGCTTGATGTTGTCCAGGCCGAGCCAGCACTCCTCGTTGAGGGGGATGCGGACCGTGTTGGCCTTCCAGCCGGCGATGGCCTTCACCGAGGCGTCGTCGACGGGACCGTCCCAGATGCCGTAGCCCTGGACGCACATGAACTCGCCGCCGGAGCGGTTGACGCCGAGCAGGCGGCGGGTCGTGCCGTTCTGATCGGTGAACTTGTTGCCGGAAACGCTGAGTTCGGGAGCGCCGGGGGCGGGGGTGGGAGCCGTCGGGGGTGTGGTGGGTGGTGTGGTCGGGTCGGTGGGTGTGGGTGTGGGTGTGGGTGTGGGTGTCGTGGGGGTGCCGGTCTCGCACGGCGTGCCGTTGAGCGTGAACGCGGTGGGTGCCGTGTTGGCCCCCGACCACGAGGCGATGAAGCCGCCCGTGGTCTTCGCGCCCGTGCCGAGCGCGGCGTTCCAGCCCTCGTTCACGACCGTGACGGCGGCCCCGGACTGGGACCATTTGCCGCCCCAGCCCTGACTGACGACCTGGCCGGCCGGGAGGCCGAAGCCGAGGCTCCAGCCGTTCAGCGCGGCGCCGTTGTTGGTGACGGTGACCGCGCCCTGGTAGCCGCCGGCCCACTGGCCGACGACCGAGTACTCCACCGTGCAGACGGGTGCGGCCGCGGCTCCTGAGGCCGTACCCATGAGGGCGAGCGCGGTGCTCGCCATCGTGAGCGCCGCTCCGGAGAGCAGCGCGGACAGACGTGGGGGATGTCGCATGAGCGAGTCCTCGCAGCGAGGGCACACCACTGACGGTGTGCCGACCGGACGGATTCGCTCCCACTGGTCGGGGCAGACCGTAGCGTCAACCGACGCCAAGCAAAAGAGGTGTTGGGCAAATTCCCCGCCGATTGCCTTCGACTCTTCACGCACCTTGACGCCGCCGTGCCCCAACTGCACAGTGGGAGCGCTCCCACTGGTTCAGGGCTTGTTTCCGGAAACGTTCCGCTCTTCGCTCCCCCCGACTTCACGAGCCGCGAGGAGAACCACCCCCATGCCACGCCTCCGACCAAGAACGCGCCCCCGCCGGCAGCTGACCGCGCTGACCGCGGGGCTCTCCCTCCCTCTCGGTCTCACGGCCGTCGGTGCCACCACGGCCCACGCCGCCGACGTGCGGTGCAGCGTCGACCGCACGACCAACGAAGCGGCTGGTCCTGGCGGATCGGCTCCAGCCACGCCCACGGCGGCTACCGGAACCCGCTCGCCGCCTACGCGCTCAGTGAGTACGCCCCGCTCAGGCCCAAGCCGACCACCGGCGTCGCCGACGGGGCGGCCAGCCTCGACCGGCAGAGCTGGAGTTCTACCGCTGGCTCCAGTCCGAGAGGGCACCATCGCGGGCGGCGCCACCAACAGCCGGAAGGGCCGTGACGCCACCCCGCCGGCCGGCACCCCCACCTTCCACGGCCTCTTCTGCGACGAGAAGCCCGTCTGCCACGGCCCCGCGTCCAACCGGTTCTGGGTCCGGGCGGCCATCGCCCTGGCCATGGGCTCGTACGCGGAACTGCTCGAACATCAGCCGCCCCGCACCGAGCGGCCCCGCGTACGACGTCGTACGGCTCCCGCCTCCGCGCACGACGGCGGCCCGTCCCGCCCCCGGGAAGGGGCGGGACGGGCCGTGGTGTCCGGTGCTCCGGCGGTTACTCGACGATCTTCAGGAGCTTGTTGGCGGTGCCGGGGCTCGCGTTGCCGATCTTGTCGGAGGTGGCTCCGCCGACGAGGGCGTCCGCGACCTGGGTGGGGGTGGCGTCCGGGTGGCCCGCGAGGTAGACGGCGGCGGCGCCGACCACGTGCGGGGTGGCCATGGAGGTGCCGGAGATGGTCTTGGTGCCTGTGTCGCTGTCGTTCCAGTCGGAGGTGATCTCCGAGCCGGGGGCGTAGAGGTCCACGACCGAGCCGAAGTTGGAGAAGCTCGACTGCTGGTCGTCCTCGGTGGAGGAGGCCACGGTGATGGCCTCGGTGACGCGGGAGGGGGAGCCCTGCCCGGCGTCGGAGGACTCGTTTCCGGCGGCGACGCCGAACGTGACGCCGGAGGCGATGGCCTTCCTGACGGCCTCGTCGAGGGCGGGGTCGGCGCCGCCGCCGAGGCTCATGTTGGCGACGGACGGGCCCTGGTGGTTCTCGGTGACCCAGTCGATGCCCGCGATGACCTGCTCGGTGGTGCCCGAGCCGTTGTCGTCGAGGACACGGACGGCGACGATCTTCGCCTTCTTGGCTATGCCGTGGCCGGTTCCCGCGATGGTGCCGGCGACGTGGGTGCCGTGGCCGTTGCCGTCCTGGGCGGTCCCGTCGTTGTCGACGGCGTCGAAGCCGTCGGAGGCGCGGCCTCCGAAGTCCTGGTGGCCGACCCGGACTCCGGTGTCGATGACGTACGCGGTGACGCCCTCACCGGCGGCGTCGGGGTAGGTGTACTTCCGGTCCCCGGCGGTGTCGGTCTGGTCGACGCGGTCGAGGCCCCAGGACGGCGGTTCCTCCTGGGTGGCGCTGATGGAGAAGGTGCGGTTCTGGACCACCTTCGCGACCGCGGGATCGGCGGCGAGCCGCTTGGCCTCCGTCTCGGTGAGGTTGCTGACGGAGAATCCGTTGACGCTGGAGTCGTAGCTGCGGCGCAGGGTGCCGCCGTACTCCTTCGCCAGCTCGGACTTCCCGGCCTTGTCGGTCTTTCCGTCGAGCAGGACGACATAGCTGCCCGCCACGGCGTTCTGGGCGCCGAGGCCGTAGACGGTCCCCTCGGCGGGCGCCGGGCTCGCCCCGGCGAACGGACCGACGGCGACGGTCACGCCCGCCGCCGCAACGATCGCAGTCGCGACGGCGAGGGTGATCCTGAGGGTGCGGGCGCGCTTGTGAGTTGCCATGAAATGGCCTCTTCTCGTCAGGATTTGTGGGGGGTTGGGCCGCCTGCGGGAAGCTCTTCGGCGGCCCGCTCGAAACCCTGACCGATTGACGAGTGCAAATCAAAGGGCCTTCACAGATCCATGACCTTCTCACCAAGGTTTCTTGGAAAGAAAAGGGGCACTTCCGTGCAACTCACCTTTCGGTGAGGGGGTGTCGCAGGGAGGCCGGCCCGGGCCGCCGGTCTCAGCGAACGCCGAGGAGGTGTTCCAGGGCCAGCTGGTCGAGGTGCTCGAAGGCCATCGAGCGGGCCGCCGCCGCGTCCGCGTCGAAGGTCTCGTACGCCGTCGGGTCGGCGAGCAGCCCCGCGAGACCGTCGGCGGCCGTGGGGACGGAGAGCTCGGGCAGTCGGGAGACGGACTGGGCGCCGCGGACGTCCGGGTCCGCGCGGAAGGCAGCCGTGCGCTCCTTGAGGATCAGGTAGTTGCGCATGCAGTTCTTCGCGGACTCCCACACCCCGTCGGCGCCGTCCGTGCGCACCGGCTTGAAGTCGAAGTGGCGCGGGCCCTCGTAGCCGGCCGTCTCCAGCAGGTCCACCAGCCAGAACGCCTGGCGCAGGTCGCCCGCCCCGAAGCGGAGGTCCTGGTCGTACTTGATGCCCGACTGGCCGTTCAGGTCGATGTGGAAGAGCTTGCCCGCCCACAGCGCCTGCGCGATGCCGTGCGGGAAGTTCAGTCCGGCCATCTGCTCGTGACCGGTCTCCGGGTTCACCCCGACGAGTTCGGGGCGCTCCAGGCGCTCGATGAAGGCGAGGGCGTGGCCGATCGTGGGCAGCAGGATGTCGCCGCGCGGCTCGTTCGGCTTGGGCTCGACGGCGAAGCGCAGGTCGTAGCCCTGCTCGGTGACGTACTGGCCGAGCAGGTCGAAGGCCTCCTTGAGTCGGTCGAGGGCGACCCGGACGTCCTTCGCCGCACCGGACTCGGCGCCCTCCCGGCCGCCCCAGGCCACGTAGACGCTCGCGCCGAGCTCGACGGCGAGGTCGATGTTGCGGAGCGTCTTGCGGAGGGCGAAGCGGCGTACGTCCCGGTCGTTGGCGGTGAAGGCGCCGTCCTTGAAGACGGGGTGGGTGAAGAGGTTGGTGGTGGCCATCGGCACCGCGAGTCCGGTGCGGTCGAGTGCGGCCCGGAACCGCTTGACGGCCGCGTCGCGCTCGCCGTCCGGGGCGCCGAAGGGGATGAGGTCGTCGTCGTGGAAGGTGACGCCGTACGCGCCGAGGGCGGCGAGCCGCTCGACCGTCTCGACGGGGTCGAGGGCCGGACGGGTGGCGTCGCCGAAGGGATCGCGGCCCTGCCATCCCACGGTCCACAGGCCGAAGGTGAAACGGTCCTCGGGGGTGGGTGAGAAGCGCTCCGTCATGGTGTCTCCCTGGTACTGGCCGTCGGATTTGTTTTCTGAGATAACTAATACGGGACTGGGGCCGCCCGGCGCCAGACCCGACCGACCGAGTCGCTCCGTGAGCCGATGCCCGATGTCCGAACGGCGACGTCCGACGCGCATCGAGCCGCGAGCCGAGAGAAAGGTGACGGCGTGCCCACCATCCGCTCCGTCGTGATCGGCGTGGACAGCTCCACGCAGTCCGCCAAGGCCGTCGCCGTCGACGCCGACACCGGCGAACTCCTCGCCCTCGGCCGCGCCCCGCACACCGTCACCGGCACCTCCGGCGCCCGCGAGAGCGACCCCGAGGAATGGTGGACCGCCCTCGTCACGGCCGTCCGGGCCGCCGTCCGCGACACCGGTCTCCCGGCCGGATCCGTCACCGGCATCGCCGTCGCCGGACAGCAGCACGGTCTCGTCGCCCTCGGCGCGGACGGGCGCCCCCTGCGCCCCGCGCTGCTCTGGAACGACACCCGCTCCGCCCCTCAGGCCGCCGCCCTCGCCACCCGCCTCGGCGGCCCCGACGGCTGGCTCGAACGCACCGGATCGGTCCCCGTCGCCTCCGTGACCGCCGCCAAATGGCAGTGGCTGCGCGAGCACGAACCCCACCACGCGGAGGCCGCCAGCGGGGTCCGCCTCCCACACGACTTCCTCACCGAACGCCTCACCGGACTCGCCGTGACCGACCCCGGAGACGCCTCGGGGACCTGCTGGTACGGGACCGCCGACGGCACGCACGACCCCGGCGTCCTGGACCTCATCGGCCTCGACCCCGCCCTGCTGCCCACCGTCGCCCCCGGCGGCGCCACCCGCGTCGGCACCCTCGCCCCCGCAGCCGCCGAGGCCCTCGGGCTGCCCCTTACGGTCGCGGTGGCCGCCGGGACCGGCGACAACATGGCCGCCGCCGTCGGCCTCGGCCTCGGCGGCGCCGGACTCCTCGACCACCCGGTGGTCAGCCTCGGCACCTCCGGCACCGTCTTCGCCGCCACCCGCGCCCGCCCGGCCGCCCCCGGACTCGCCGGCTTCGCCGCCACCGACGGCACCTACCTGCCGCTCGCCTGCACCCTCAACTGCACCGTCGCCGTCGACCGGTTCGCCGGTCTGCTCGGCCTGGACCGGGAGGACGCGGCGCCCGGCGGGGAGGTCGTCGTCCTGCCGTACCTCGACGGCGAACGCACCCCCGACCTGCCCCACGCCGCCGGGCTCGTCACCGGCCTCCGGCACGGCACGGACCCCCGGGCCGTCCTCGGCGCCGCCTACGAGGGCGCCGCCTTCACCGTGCTGCGCGCCCTCGACCAGCTCCTCGCCGCCTGTGGACTCGACCCCGCCGAACCCTCCGTACGGGACAGGCCGCTGCGCCTGATCGGCGGTGGCGCTCGGGGCCGGACCTGGTCCGAGACCGTCCGCCGGCTGTCCGGCCGGCCCCTGGTCGTCCCCGCCGCCGACGAGCTCGTCGCCCTCGGCGCGGCGGCCCTCGCGGCCGGGGCGGCGACGGGCGCCGACCCGGTGGCCCTGGCGACGGCCTGGGGTACGGGAGCGGGCGAGGTCCTGCCCCCGCTCACCCGCGACTCCGCGACCTGGGACCGCGTCGAGGGCGTCCTGTCCGCCGCCGCGCCGGCGCTGCTGGGCGGGTCGGGCCGGTGAGGCGTGTTGTGAGCGGGCCCGGAGGTGGTGCCGTAGGAAACGGCCGTCTACCCTGACGAGAACGACGGGGGAGGCCCAAGTGGTGGCTTTGCTGGTGCTGTTCGGGATCTTCGGCGCGGCGGCGGCGTTCATGGTCGTCCTGTTGATGCGCAGGAACGGCGCGCGGACGGAGACGGCCGAGGGCCTGCTCGTGGAGCAGCAGGCCCGCCTTCAGGCCCAGCAGGACCGGGTGTCCTTCGCCGCCAGAGCCGTCCACAACTCGCCCCCCACGGCGAGTGACGCGTACAGCCGCAGAAGAGGCATCCGTCCCTAGCGGAGCCGAGAGGGCCGGACGGTTGTCAGTGCCCCTTCCCATGCTGACGGCATGGAGATCAACGAGCGGACACTCGCGGGGGCCTGGGAGCGGACGGCCACCGGACACGCCCTGCTCCACGAGGTGGGGTTGCCTCCCGTGACGCGTTCGCGCGACGAGCTGGAGCAGTGGGCCGGGCGTGCCGAGGGGGCGGAGGACGGCGAGCTGTGGCTGCTGCTGGCCGAGGACGGCACCGTCCGCGGCCATGACGGCCCCTACCGGGAGTCCTTCGCCACCCGCGATCTCGACGAGGCTGTCTACCTGATCGCCGAGGCCGTGATGAGCAGGCGCGGCGGAAGCGTCGAAGCGGTGGCCGACGCGCTGGAGCGGATCGATCCGGCGTGGGGCAGACGGTTCCGCAGCGGCGGACTGGACGGGTCGGGGACGGTCGAGGCGTGCGGGCGGGACCCGCTGGAGGGGCTCGCCTGGATAGCGCGGTCCTGGCGTGACCAGGACCCGTACACGATCCTGGCCTTCTTCCGCGCGGCGCCCGGGGAGTCCGTCGACGCCGAGCGGCTGGCCCTGCTGTACGGGGCCGATCCCGCGCAGATCGCGGCCGGTACGCGACTGAAGGACCTGCAGGCCCTGGCCGACGGCAGGGTCAACTGGGACCGCCAGTGGGAGAGCTGCTGTTTCGGCCGGGCCGGAGAGTGGACCTTCCTGCTGCACCACGAGAGCCCGCCGGGCGCCTTCGCCGACAAGGAGGCGTACGCGGCGCTCGGGATCGAGGAGAGCGTGTGGCTGACCGCCACCTCGGCGAAGGCCATCTACACCTTCGACTACATCAGGGACGGCCGCCGCGTCGACGACGACCGGGGCGCGCTCGAACTGATCTGGTACGAGCGCGGCCGTGCCCCCTATCCGCGGGGCGGCGAGCTGTACTTCCTCAACCGCGCCGTGCGCCGTGCCGAGCTGGACCACCCCGAACTGACCAGCACGTTCGAGCTGTACTTCCATGCCCTGGAGGAGTCCCTCGGCCTGAGCCTGCCGCGCCGCGACTTCGCGGAGGGAGAGGTGCGCGCCGCGTACTGGGCGGGGGAGCAGTCGTGAGTACGGCGAGGCGGCGCGCCCCCCGACCTTGTCCGAGGGGCGCAGCCGGGGGCGTCCCTCAGGCCCCGCCGGCCGTCGCCGTCACCTGGCGCTGGTGCACCCGCAGATGCAGGGTCGCCAGATCGAGGAGCGGAGTCGCCACGCCCAGCGCGCGCGCCCGGTCCGTGAGGTCACCGAAGAGGTGCTCGACCTCCGTGGGCCGGCCGGCCGTCAGATCGCGGTAGAGGGACGGCACCATCGGCGACCCGGACGCGGACACCACGGCCAGCGTCGCAGCCCGCTCCGCCTCCGGCAGGGGGTGCCCGGCCGCCGCGGCGACCGCCGCCGCCTCGTCGAGCAGCGCCGGACCCAGGACCGGACCGCCCGGCACGTCGTACACATCGCCGACCGTGCCGCGCATCAGGCTCGTGACCGCGCCCAGGGTGGTGATGAACACCCACTTGTGCCACATCGCCGTCACGATGTGCCCCGGCACGGGGGACGCGATCCCCGCCGTGCCCAGCGCCGTACGGACCGCCGCCGCGCGCGCGGAGTCCGTACCGTCCTGCTCGCCGAGCGCCAGGTGGGCCAGCGGGGCGAACCGGCGGATGTCACCGTCCTCGTCGAGCGAGGTGACGACCTTCGCCACGCCCCCGAGGACGGCCGCGGCGCCGAAGCGGGCGTTGAGGGTGTCCAGATGGGCGAGGCCGTTGAGCAGCGGCACGACCACCGTGTCCGGACCGACGGCCGGTGCCACGTCCTCGATCGCCCCGTCCAGACCGGTGGACTTCACCGACAGCAGGACGACGTCGTACGGCCCGTCCAGCGTGTCGGCGGTCACCAGGCGGGGCGTCAGGGCCCACTCCTCGTCACGGGCGACGACCCGGAGCCCGCGCTCGCGCAGCACCGCAGCGCGCGCCGGACGGACCAGGAAGGTGACGTCCTGTCCGGCGCGGGCGAGCAGGGCACCGAAGTAGCCACCGGTGGCACCGGCGCCGACGACCAGGATCCTCATGACTGTGAACCTCTCGTGGAGCGCCCCGCGGGCGCATGGGTGAGCAGGGGAAGGAGCAACCGGTGCGGCCGGGTGAGCGCGGCCGTCACCGGGTCGTCGTCCGGCGTCGAGGGGGCGAGCCCGGGGCCGGGGGCGACCAGGACGTCCGCGACGGGCACGGCCGTGCCGCAGCCCGTACACCTGCCGTCCGAGTCGAGCGGGGCCTCATCGCCGGAGTGCAGGAAGATCCGGCGCGGGCCGCCGCCACCCGGCGCGTAGAACTCCTCGCCCCAGGCGGTGAGCGCGCGGACGGCCGGCCAGAGCGCGACGCCCTTCGGCGTGAGCACGTACACCTCGCGGCGGCCGGTGCCCGTCTCGGGGCGCCGCTCCAGGACCCCCGCCCCGGTGAGGGTGGTGAGCCGGTCGGCGAGCACGGCCCGGGGCACGGCGAGGTGCGCGGCGAACTCGCCGAACCTGCGGACCCCGTAGAAGGCGTCGCGCAGGATCAGCAGCGTCCACCGCTCGCCGACGATCTCCATCGAGCGGGCGAGGGCACAGGTCTGGCCGCGGTAGTCGCGCGGAAGCGTCATGGCGGGAAGGCTAGCCCAGAAGAGTTCGGTGACTGAACTGTTTTTGCGGACCCGACCGTTTCCGGGTGGGCGACCGGACCGACTCCGCCCGGCGACCGGACCGGTTCCGCCTCCCCGACCCGACCGATCCCGGGTGCGGGACCCGACCGTTTCCGGGTGGGCGAAAGCGGCGACTAGGCTCTCGCTCACCATGAACCAGCCCACGGAGCCCAAGGCCGACAAGACGGGAGTGCGCAGGCACAATCTGAGCCTCGTCCTGCGGACCGTCCACGACGCGGGCGAGACCACGCGCGCGGCCGTCGCCGCCCGTGTCGGCCTCACCCGGCCCGCCGTCTCCTCCCTCGTCGAGCAACTGCTCGACCTCGGACTCCTCGTCGAGTCGGGCAAGACGTTCAGCGGGCAGGCCGGACGGCCGGGAACCGTCCTCAAGCCCGCCGACACCGGGCCCGCGGGCCTGGGCGTCGAGATCAACGTCGACTACGTCACCGTCTGCGTCGTCGACCTGACCGGAACCGACCGGGTCCGCCGCACCGAACGCCTCGACAATCGCGCGGCCGACGCCTCCGAGGTCCTCGCCCGCGCCGCCCGTATCGCCGCCGAGGCCGTCGACACGGCCGCCGGACGGGGCCTCGTCCCGGCGGGAGCCGGACTCGCCCTCCCCGGCCTCGTCTCCGGCGGAACGGTCCGCGAGGCCCCCAACCTCGGCTGGCACGAAGTCGCCGCCGAGCGCCTCTTCGCCGCGGCCCTCACCGCGCTGCGCCCCGCAACCGAAGGCCTCCCCCTGACCTCCGACAACGAGGCGAACATGGCGGCCCTCGCCGAGCTGTGGTTCGGCACACTCGGCGACCTCCGCACCTTCCTGCACCTCACGGGAGAGATCGGCGTCGGCGGCGCGATCGTCGTCCACGGCGAACTCCTGCGCGGCGCGCACGGCTTCGCCGGCGAGATCGGGCACCTCGTCGTCGACGCCGAGGGCCCCCGCTGCCGCTGCGGCTCGCGCGGCTGCCTGGAGCAGTACGCCGGGCAGGCGGCCCTGCTCCGGGCGGCCGGGGTCACCGGTGTCCCCGTCCTCGCGGAGCGCGCCGAGGCGGGGGACCCGCGCGCGCTCGCCGCCCTCGCGGAGGCGGGCCGGATGCTCGGACGCGCCCTGTCCGGCGCCGTGAACCTCCTCGACCCCGAGGCGGTGGTCCTCGGCGGCATCTACCCGCAGCTGATGCCGTGGCTGACCCCGGCGCTGACGGAGGAGCTGTCCGCCCGGGTCGTCTCCGGCCTCTGGACCCCGGCCACGGACCGGCTGCGCCCCGCCTCCACCGCCACCGACGCCTCCCGGGGCGCGGCGGCCCTCGTCCTCCACGACGTGCTGGCGGACCCGCTGGCGTACGCGAAGGGCACGGGGGCCTGGCGCAGCCTCAGAACCCTTTAGCCGCAGGCCCCGGCCAGCCGGACGGCCGGTCTGCATCGTGCCCGACCGGTCGTCCGTCGCTCGCTCAGACCGGCACGCCGTGGTTCCGCAGATAGGCCAGCGGGTCGACGTCGGAGCCGAAGTACGGCGAGGTCCGCACCTCGAAGTGCAGATGCGGGCCCGTCACCCGCCCGGTCGCCCCGGAGCGGGCGATCCGCTGCCCGCCGGAGACGCTCTGGCCGGGCGACACGTCGATACGGGACAGGTGGGCGTACTGGGTGTAGCGGCCGTCCGGGTGACGGATCACCACCTCGTATCCGTACGAGCGCCCGTACCCGGCGGTGACCACCCGGCCGGGACCGACGGCGCGGACCGTCGTCCCCGTCGGCACCGCGAAGTCCTGCCCCGTGTGGTAGCCCTTCGACCAGGAGCCGGGCTGGCGGTAGTACCCGGTGTAGACGTGCGAGGAGACCGGCGCGGTCCAGCCCCGCGAGGAGCCGGACGACGGGGTCTGCCCGGTCGGCTGCGCGGGCTTCGGTGTGTGCGCGGGCTTCCCCGCGCCGGCGGACAGGCCGGTCCGCTGCTCGTACTTCGAGGCGTGCCCCGTCCAGTACCAGTGGCCCCCGGACCTGTACCAGTAGACGTGGTCCTGGGCGTCCCAGCCCTGCCGCCCCCGGAACACCGGCTCGCCGGTCCGGCCGCTCCGGGCGGGGGCGGCGGCTCCGGTGCGCCGCTCGTAGGTGCTCGCGTGGCTGGTCCAGCGCCACTCGCCGGCCGCGTTCCTGAACCAGTACTTCGAGCCGTCCCAGCCGGCGTGCGCCGGGGCGGGTTCGGCGGCGGCCGTTCCCGCCCCGGCGCCGGCCAGGGCGACCGCCCCGACCGTCGCGACCACCGCGCGGCGCACCCCGTGCAGGGCCGTACCGCCCGGTCCGCCCGCCGACGTCGCGCGGGCGGCGTCGGCGCAGCCGGCGCAGCGGCAGTCCAGGGGTATCTCATCGGTGAATCCGGGGGTTTCCACGATCCTCTTCACTCCTGATTCGGGTCGGCCGGTCCGCCACTCCGGGTGTAGAAGGCCACGGTCAAGTCCTTGACCAGGGCCTGGCGTTCGAAGTCGTCGAGTTCGACGAGACCTCGGGTGGTCAGCCGCGTGACGGTGTCGTCCACGGCGTCGATGACCCCGGTGAGCACCGAGTCCCGGTGCTTGGCGTCCAGGGCGGCGATCTGCCGCCGTCGCATGGCGGCGGCGACCTCGGGGGCATATTCGATCCGGGTCGGCTGGGCGGAGAAGACGGCGATGCCGACCGGCCTGCACTCGGCGGCGAGCATGCGGGTGAGCGCGTCGCCCACCGCCTCGGCGTCCCGCAGCGTCGGCGCGTCGCCCCGGAAGGCGTCGGCGGGCAGCTGGGAGAGGACGCGGGCGGTCGCCGCCTCCACCTGTTCGCGCAGATAGCCGAGGTGGTCGTCCACCGAGAACAGCGCGCGGGCGGTGTCCCGTACCGACCAGACGACCAGCACCACCACCCGCAGCGCCGAACCCTCGGCGTCGACGACGGAGATGGGTTCGCTGCGCCAGTGCCGCAGCCGTACGTCCATGCGGTGGCGCAGCACGAACGGGCTGATCCAGACGAGACCGGTGCGCCGCACGCTGCCCCGGTAGCGGCCGAACAGGGAGAGCACCCAGGCGGAGCCGGTGCGTCCACGGGTGAGGCCGCCGAAGGAGACGACGGCCACGACGGCGCAGCCGGCGAGCGCGGCCCACTCCCACGGCAGCAGTTCGACGTGGCGCAGCGGGCGGGCCCGCCAGAGGACCGCGGCGGCGCCCGCGAGGGCGGTCAGCCCGGTGAGGACGGCGACCCAGCCGGGGAGCGCGGGACCGGGACGCTCGACGAGGTCGGGGTCGCCGGGCGGCGGACGTCGGGGGCGGGTGTCCGACGGGGCGGTGCGGGCGGGGGCGGGGGAGGGCTTGGTGGGAGCGTGCGGGTGTGCGGGCGCCGTGGTGGCGGTCGTGGACGCGGGTCCCGGCGTGGGTGCGGGCGCGGATATGGCCGAGGTGACGGATGCGGTGAGGGGTTCGGTCGCGGTGACGTTCTCGGGCCGGAAGAGGTCGTTCATGGGTATGCCGTCCGCGGGCCGGCGGATGCGGACGGGCAGGGGCCGCTTCTGTAGCTCGGTCATGAGGCCCTTCCGGCCGAACGGGAGATGACGGCACGTCGGATGATCTTCACGTACCATCGTTACAGGGGTGAATGTCCGGATTGCCGCGACGAAGGTCCTGAATGTCCGGGACTTTGGTCCCTTGGCCAAGGGGTCACGGAGGGTCGTTGTCAGTGGGGGTCCGTACTGTTCTCGGCATGACGACGACGACCTATCTGGAGCTGTCGCAGGACGACGGCGGTGCCCACAAGTTCTACGAAGTGACCGTCGAGGACCTCGCGGTGTCGGTCCGTTACGGCCGCATCGGCACGGCCGGGCAGACCCAGTGCTCCACGTTCCCCACGGCGGCGAAGGCCCAGGCGGCGGCCGCGAAGAAGATAGGGGAGAAGGTCCGCAAGGGGTACGCCCCGGCGGTCCGGGGGCAGCGGGCCGCGCGCTCCGTGACGCGCCGTGAGGTGGCCTCCGCGCCCTCCACCGCGCGCGCCGTCGCCCCCGTCCTGTGGCGCTTCCGGACCGGTTCGTCGGCCTTCGGTATCCATGTCGACGAGGACAACTGCTGGGTGGGCAACCAGGCGGGGGACGTGTTCACGCTCGACCGCTCCGGCGAGGTGCGGGCCCGGTTCAGCCTCCCCGACGGCGTCAAGTGCCTGGTCGCCGACGACTTCTGGATCTACGCCGGCTGCGACGACGGCAAGGTCTACGACCTCTCGTCCAAGCTGCCCTTCGCCGCGTACGACATCGCCACCGACGTCGACATCTTCTGGCTCGACATCCATGAGGGCGTCCTGCACGTGGCCGACCGCTCGGGCCGGCTCACCGTCATCGACCACGAGGACGAGCACCAGTGGGCGCGCGGCGGCCAGGGCGAGCACGCCTGGATGGTCCGCGCCGACGGCGACGCCGTGTACTACGGGGACACGCGGGGCGTCGCCGCCCACGCGCCGGACGGCGGTGGCGAGCTGTGGCACACGGCCACCGAGGGCGGCGTGCTCTTCGGCTGGCAGGAGGACACCGCCGTCTACGCGGGCACGGCCCGCAAGAAGGTCCAGCGGCTCGCGAAGAAGGACGGGCGCGTCGAGGCGGTGTACGCCTGCGACAGCGCGGTGTACTCCTGCGCGACCTCGCCCGGCGGCCGGTTCGTCTTCGCGGCCGACGGGGCCTCCTCCGTCTACTGCTTCGCCGAGGACGGCACCCGGTTGTGGAAGCTCGGTACGGGCGGCGGTTCGGCGCTCTCCATGCAGTACCGCGACGAGCGCCTCTACCTGGTGACCACGGACGGCTCGCTGGTCTGCGTGGACGCCGGTGAGGCGGCGATCGAGGCCGCCCAGGAGGGCACCGTCCCGGTCGCCAAGGACATCAAGCTGGCCGCCGCCCTGCCGGTCTACGAGCCGGCGACGACCGTCACGGCCGTGAGCGCCGTCAGTGACGTGCCCGCCGGATCGGTCGTCGTGGAGTGTCTGACCGAGTCGGGCAGGACCCGGGTGCGGGTTCTCTCCGAGGGCTACGACTCCACGTGGAACGTGCAGTTCCCGAGGGCGATCCGGGAGCCAGGCGCGCGGTACGTGGTCGATGCGCTGCACGCCGCAGCGGGGGGCTTCTACCGGGTCCGCGGCGACATCCGGCGGCTGCTGTGACCGGACCCGCCGAGGGCGCGGGCGCCTTCGAAGCCGCCACCGGCGACGGCCCGCCGGTGCTTCCGGCCGACGCCGAACAGCGGTCGCGGGAGCTGCGTACGGCCCTCGAAGGGCTGCTCCAGATCAGAAGGCTGACCGGGCCCCGGGAAAGCGACCCGAAGGCCGCGCCCGCCGACTGGGAGCGCCGGCAGCCCGTGCGTGCGGTGGCGCTCGCCCTGGAGTCCGGCGGGCTCGCGCCCTCGGCCGTCGACGCCTCGGGGGCGCGGACCGCCACCGGATACCGGGTCAGGGCGGGGGACCGGCCGGGGGCGGCCGTGGTGGAGTGGCTGGGGCCGCCCGGCTCGGGCGCCGCCCAGGAGGAGACGGCGGCGCTGGGCGAGGGAGTACGGGCCCTGGCGCGGCTCGGCTGGGAGGCCCTGCTCTACCGGGGGCCGCGCGGACGGCGCTTCCTGGAGGTGGAGCCGGCGAGGGGTTGAGGGCCCGGCCGTTTCAGGCGATCGAGGCGGAGACGATCGCCGAGACCGCGATGTTGCAGGAGGCGGTCACCCAGACCGCCGGGTGCGGCTCGGGGTCGACCAGCGTCGCGCCCAGCTTCCCCGGCGTGACCAGGTCCACGACCAGGAAGGCCACCGCCATCATCACCAGGCCCAGCAGACCGAACGCGGCGGTCGAGACGAGGCCCTTGCCGAAGTTGTCGTACGTCGTCCAGATCGAGGTGAAGACGATGCCGCCGATGCCGAGGAGGGCCGAGCTGAGCAGGATCGCGGCGTTGCGGTTGCGGTCCTCCCAGATCTGGCGCCCGAGCTTGCCGGGGGTCAGCAGGTCCACGAGAACGATGCCGAGGATCAGCAGGACCACGCCGAGGGCGCCGTAGGCGCCGGCCCGGCCGAGGCCGTTGACGATGTCGCTCATGGGGTGCCGGCTCCGGAAGATCGCGATCACGGGGGATCGGTGGTCAAGGACCGGCAAAATGTAGCGCACGCGTCAACACCGCCCGCCGCCCACCCGGGAATCGGGCGGGCGGCGGGCGGAGCGGGAAGCGACGGACCGGTCGGTCAGACGCCCGGCGGCAGTGTCCTGGCACGGGAGCGCACCCGGAAGGCGGTGACGATCTCGATCACACCGAGGACCACCAGCCAGATACCGCCGAGGAGCATCAGTACCGCCGCCGACTCCAGCGGGGACACGATGAGCACGACGCCGGCGAGCGCGTTGACGATGCCGAGGAAGATCTGCCAGCCGCGCGCCGGCATCCCGGCGTCGGAAACCGCCGCCACGGTCTGGGTGATGCCCCGGAACAGCCAGCCGATGCCGATCCAGAGGGCGAGCAGCAGGATCGACTGCATCGCGCCCCGGAAACACAGCAGGCCGAGCAGGATGGAGAGCGCGCCGCTGATGAACGCCATGACGCGCAGGGCCGTGCTGACATGCGTACCGAAGGCGGCGACCAGCTGCGTCACGCCGCTGAACAGCAGATAGAGACCGAAGAGCACACCGGCCACCATCAGTGAGGTGCCGGGCCACACCAGGACCAGGACGCCGAGCACGATCGCGGCGAGTCCGGCGACGAGCAGCGCCTGCCAGGCGGCCCCCGCGAGCGCGCCCAGCGGGCCGAGCGGTATGTCCTGGCGCTGCGGGCGGTCATGAGTCTGTGTCATGGACGGTTCCGGTCCTTTCGTGGAGGGGTGGGAGCGGTGGTGGGGCGGGGTGGACCCGGGGAGGGGAGCGGGGGCGGGGCTCAGAGCGGGGTCGCGTAGGTACTGAGGAACAGGGCCTCGGCCAGCGCCATGTGCTCGATCTCCGAGGGATCCACGCTCTCGTTGGGCGCGTGGATGAGGCAGCCGGGTTCCTCGACGCCGATCAGGGCGATCTCCGCGTCCGGGAAGTGGGCGCCGAGCACGTTGCACAGGGGGATCGAACCGCCCTGCCCCGACTGGACCATGTCCTTGCCGTACGCCTCGCGGAGCGCCGTCGCGAGGGCCCGGTAGGCGGGGCCGTCGGTGCGTGCCCGGAAGGGCTGGCCGGAGCTCTCCGGCTCCACCTCCACCCGGGCGCCCCACGGGGCGGCCGAGGTCAGATGGCCGGTGAGGGCACGCAGGGCCGTGTCGGCGTCGATGCCCGGCGGGATCCGCAGACTGACCCTGGCCCGTACCTTCGCCTGCACGGCGGCCGAGGACCCCACCACCGGAGGACAGTCGATGCCGAGGACGGTCACGGCCGGCCGCGCCCACAACTCGTCGGCCACCGAACCCGTACCGACCAGGGAGACGCCGTCGAGCACGCCCGCGTCGGTACGGAACTGCTCGGCCGGGTAGTCGACCCCGTCCCAGACTCCGTCGCCCCGCAGGCCCTTGACCGCCGTGTTGCCGTGCTCGTCGCGGAGGCTGTCGAGGATGCGGACGAGCGCGGCGAGCGCGTCCGGCGCCGGGCCGCCGAACATCCCGGAGTGCATGGCGCCCTTGAGGGTGGAGACGGTGACGACGACATTGGTGAGCCCGCGCAGGGAGGTGGTCGTCGTGGGCAGACCGCGCGAGAAGTTGCCGGTGTCGCAGATCAGCAGGGTGTCGGCGGCGAAGAGGTCGGGCTGCAGCGGCACCAACTGCTCCAGACCCGCCGTCCCCTGCTCCTCCGAGCCCTCCGCCACGAACTTGATGTGTACGGGGAAGCCTTGCCCGTCGGGGCCGCCGAGCGCGCGCAGGGCCGTCAGATGCATGGCGATGTTGCCCTTGCAGTCGGCGGCGCCCCGCCCGTACCAGCGGCCGTCGCGTTCGGTGAGCGTGAACGGCGGGGTCTTCCAGGCGTCGTCGTCCAGCGGCGGCTGCACGTCGTAGTGGCAGTACAGGAGGACGGTCGGGGCGCCTTCGGGCCCCGGCGCGTGTCCGACGACCGCGTCCGTGCCGTCCGGGGTGGTGACCCGCCGCATGTCCCGCAGCCCCGCCTCGGTGAAGGCCCGGACGAGGAAGTCGGCCGTCTTCGCGCACTCCTCGGGCGGGAACTGGCGAGGGTCGGCGACCGAACGCATCGCGACGAGTTCGGTCAGGTCCTCCTTCGCCCGTGGCATCAGCGCCCGGACCTTCTCCCGCAGGGCTGCGGTCTCGGTGGACTCGGCGGTCATGCGTACCCACTTCCCTCGGTCCGCCGGCCGGGTGCGGCTCAGGACGCCCCGGGACGGCTACGGCCCTCCCAACCCAATCACCGGCGGACAACTGCCGCAAAAGGTGACTCGAACGGCGTATCGGAGCGGTCTCCCGGACGGCGAGGGTCGCGGCGGGCGACGACAGTGGACGGCGTACGCGTCCCCCCACCTCCCGCACCTGGAGAACCCCATGGCCCAGCAGGCCCACCCCAACCGACGCGACCTGGGACTCCTCGTCCTGCGCGTCGGCACCGGCGCGGTGCTCGCCGCGCACGGCACACAGAAGCTGTTCGGCTGGTTCGGCGGGGGCGGCATCGAGGGCACCAGCAAGGGGATGGAGGCCATGGGCTTCCGGCCGGGCCGGCAGAGCGCGATCGCCGCGGGCCTCGGCGAGGCGGGCGGCGGTGCGCTTCTCGCCCTCGGCCTCGCGACGCCGGCCGCCGGCGCCGCGGCGGCCGGCGCGATGACGGGAGCCGTCTCCGTCCACGCCCCGGCCGGATTCTTCGCCCAGGGCGGCGGCTACGAGTACCCCGCGTTCCTCGGGTTCGTCGCCGCCGCGATCGGTATCACGGGCGCCGGGCGCTACTCCCTCGACCATGCGACGGGGCACGTCCTCGACCGCCCCTGGGTCGTCGCCACCGCCTTCATCGGCACCGCGCTCGCAGCGGCGGCCGTGGTCGGCCGTCGCGCCGACGACCAGGCTGCCGCGCGGGACTCCGAGCCGGAGCCGGAATCCGCCTGACGGCGCTGGAAGAGTCGTGAGGGTCCCTTCGCCCCCCCGTGGCGGGGGTCCCGCACGCGTCGGCACATGGGGAGGGTTAGGCTCGCCGCAGAGGAAGGGACGGCCGCCGCGCATGAAGATCGATCTGACGGACACCGATTCCAGCAAGATCAACAAGGCGATTCTGCAAGGCCGCAGGGCCGTCGGAACCCCCGCCGTCGGGGCCGTGCTCACGCTCGTCGTCGTCACGGACGAGGAGAACGCCTACGACGCGGTCAAGGCGGCCAACGACGCCTCCCGGGAACACCCCTCGCGCACCCTCGTGGTCATCAAGCGGCACGCCCGCACGCCGCGCGAGCGGCACGAGACCCGGCTCGACGCCGAGGTCCGCCTCGGCACCGACGCCGGATCGGGCGAGACGGTCCTGCTCCGGCTGTACGGCGAACTCGGCGCCCGCGCCGACTCCGTCGTCCTGCCGCTGCTCCTGCCGGACGCGCCCGTCGTCGTCTGGTGGCCCGTCGACGCCCCCGAGGTGCCGTCCGTCGATCCCCTCGGCTCGCTCGCCCAGCGACGGATCACCGACATGTACGCGGTGGAGGACCCGCTCGCCGCACTGGAGAGGCGCGCCGTCTCGTACGCCCCCGGCGACACGGACCTCGCCTGGACCCGGCTCACCCCCTGGCGCTCGATGCTGGCCGCCGCGCTCGACCAGGCGCCGTTGACCGTGACCTCCGCGGTCGTCGAGAGCGAGGCGGAGAACCCCAGCGCCGAACTCCTCGCCCGCTGGTTCGAGGTCCGGCTCGGCGTCACCGTCGACCGCGTCGTCACCGACGGCCCCGTCGTCACGGCCGTCCGCATGGGCACCGCGGACGGTGAGATCCGCATCGACCGGCCCGAGGGTCCGGTGGCCCGGCTCTCGATCCCCGGTCAGCCCAGCCGGGTCCTCGCCCTGAAGGTCCGGACCACGGCCGAGTTGATCGCCGAGGAACTGCGCCGCCTCGACCCCGACGAGGCCTACGAGGCCGCCCTGCGCGGCCGGGACTGACGGGCTCGGCCGGGGCCGAGGCACCCGGCGGGGCCGGACGGGCGATTTGAAGCGCCGGTTCTCACCCACCGGGCACCCGCACCGGTTCTCACCGACCGGTCCTCACTCATCCGTCCTCACCCACCCGGTTCTCACCCGCCCGCGTCACCGGCCGGTCCTCACCCGCCCGCGTCCGACGCGCCCGCGACCCGTCACACCGGCCGTGCCCGACGCGTGCCCCCGGCGCGGCCCAGGCGCCCGGCCCTCCTCAGGGCTTGGCGAACACCATGACGTAGTCCGCCATTTCCCGGACCCGCTCCACGTCCGGGTCCGGGAGGGCGAGAAGGCGCTCCCGCGTCTCCTCCACGAGCCGGCCGGCCTCCGCACCCCTGACCGCCCACGCCCCGGTGAACAGGCCGCCCGAAAGGGAACGCGCCATGTCCCGGGCCGACAACCGGAAGGTCATGGGCCGTTCGGACGCCCTGCCCCGGTAGACCAGGCCTCGGGCCTCGGCGATCGGGGCCAGCGTCCACGGGCCGTCCTGGCGGGTCCGGTCCGGGTCCAGCCGCTCCTCCAGGGCCCCGACGACGAGACCGATGTCGTCCGTGGGGCGGGTGCCCCCGGCCGGGATCACCAGATAGCGGCCACCGGGCCGCAGCACCCGGGCGACCTCGTCGAAGACCCGCCCGTGGTCGGGCCCGGCGTGCAGCAGCCAGGTGGACACCGCCTGGCTCACCGACCCGGTCCGCACCGGGAGGCGGCAGGCGTCGGCCACCGCCACCCGCGACCCCAGCCGCGCCCGCGCCAGGGCGAGCATGCCGGGGGAGAGGTCGAGCCCCTGCACCGAGTGTCCGAGCGCGGTCAGTTCGGCCGCGACGATGCCGGTGCCCACGCCGATGTCGAGCACCGGGCGGGCCGGGTCGAGCAGCGGCGCGAGCATCCCGGCGAAACCCGCCGCCCGTGCCGTACCGCCGCGGGAGGCGTCGTAATCCGGGGCGATCTCGTCGAACTCCGCGACCTCGGAGGTCGGTCCCATCCCTGTGTCCTTTCCTCGTCCGGGCCGCGGCTCAGGTCCCGGAGGCGTCGGAAGTGCCGACGGTGCCGACGGTGCCGACGGCGTCGGGGGTGTGCGGGGTGAAGGCCACGGGCAGTGTCGCCATGCCGCGCAGGATGCCCTCGCGCCGGCTCAGGTCCGCGTCCGGGTCGGCCAGCCGGAGGTCGGGGAAGCGGCGCAGCAGCGTGCCGATGGCGATCCTGGCCTCGGCCCGCGCGAGCGGAGCGCCCAGACAGAAGTGCACCCCGTGGCCGAAAGCGAGCTGTTGCGGAACCTCGCGGCGTGCCACGTCGAGGATGTCGGCGCGGTCGTAGCGGGCGGGATCGCGGTTGGCCGCGGCGAGCCCGATGATGATCATCTCGCCCGGCGGGACGGTGACCCCGCCGATCTCGTACGCGTCGACGGTGAACCGGGCGACACCGCGGCTCACCGGGCCCTCGTAGCGCAGGAGTTCCTCGATCGCGCCGGGCAGCAGCGAGGGGTCGCCGCGGAGCTCGGCGAACTGGTCGGGATGGCGCAGGAGGGCGTGGACGCCGTTGGCGATGAGGCTCGCCGTCGTCTCGTGGCCGGCGAGCGTGAGCAGGATGGTCATGGCCGTCAGCTCGCGGTCGCTGATTCGCGCCTCGGCCTGTGCCGCGCACAGTGCGCTCAGCAGGTCGTCCTTGGGGTCGGCCTTGCGCTGCGCGATCAACGGCTCGAAGAACGCGGTGAGTTCGGCGCGGGCCTGAGCGCCCTTGGCGAGCCGTTCCGGTGTGTTGGGAGGCATGATGAGACCGACGGCGAGCCGGGCGAAGTCGGGCTGTCCCTCCGCCGGGATGCCGATGAGTTCGCTGAGCACCGCCATCGGCAGCGGCAGGGCGAACTCGGAGACCAGGTCGGCGGTTCCGCGTGCCGCGACCGCGTCGAGCAGGGCGTCGGTGTGGGCCTGGACCCGGGGCGCGAGCTGCTCGACCCGGCGGGCGGTGAAGGCCTTCGAGGCGAGGGTGCGCAGCCGGGTGTGGTCCTCGCCGTTGGCGACGAGCATGCTGGCCATCAGGACGTTGGTGCGCTCCTGGTGGGCCATCTCCTCCTCAAGTCCGTTGACGCCGACGGGACTACTGCTGAGCCGGGGGTCGGTGAGGGCCGCCACCGCCTCGTCGTAGCCGGTGACCATCCAGACTTCAAGGGTGGGATTCAGTCGTACCCGCTGGACGACTCCGTGCTCGCGGATGCGCTCGAAGAGCGGATAGGGGTTGGGCTGTTGGGCGACGTTTACCGGGACATCGTGAACGATTGTCTGGTCCTGACCGGTCATCTTCCGTAACTCCCCGACGCTTTGTGAAAGATCTCTGGCAGGTAGTCATACCAGCCACCCCAGTTGCGTGGTAGCGTCACCGGCGCTCGGCTCGGATGATGTACGGAGAAGGACCGGCGAACCGTCGGTGACGTACCGGCGAGACCCTCCACCCACCGGTGGCACGGCGTCTCGTCACCGCTCAACTTGGAAGCAGTCAAGGCCTCAACCAGGCCCTATGCGCAGGGGGAGACGTTTCGTGGAGCAAGCGGCAGCCGTAGACCCGATTCTGGATCTGGCCCGTCCGTCGATCCTGCGGAACCCCTACCCGGCGTACGCCCGGATGCGGGAGACCGCCCCGGTCTTCTGGCACGAATTGCTCGGTTCCTGGGTGCTGACCCGGCACGCCGACTGCCTCGCCGTGCTCACCGACAGCAACCGTTTCGCCTCCGACTGGCGCCGTGCCGGCGAGGACATCCCGGCCCCGCTGCTGAGCGTCCAGACCCTCGACCCGCCGGAGCACACCGCCATCCGGCACCTCCTGCTCGACGGCTTCCGCGCCCAGGACCGCCGGACGCTCCACGAGGAGCTGGACCGGTGGATCGCCGAACTCCTCGCCGAGCTGGCCGAGCGTCCCTCGTTCGACTTCGTCGGGGAGCTGGCCGAGCCCGTCGCCCTCCGTTTCGTCACCGCCTTCCTCGGCGTACCGGCGCCCGACCTCGACTGGTTCGTGCCCATGTCCCGTACCGTCGTGGACGGCATGGACGCCGGGCTCTGGCCGGAGAAGCACGAGCCGGCCGTCGTCGCGCGGGCCCGGCTCGCGGAGTACGCGGGCGGGTGGCTCGAAGCTCCGCCCAAGGAGGGCCTCATCGCCCACGTCGCCGAACACGCGGCGGACAGCGGTGTCGCAGAAACGGTTCTTCGCAACAGTCTGCGCGCCGTCCTCCACGCCGGCTACGAATCGGCCTCCCGGCTCCTCGGCAACGCCGCGGCGGCCCTCCTCACCACTCCCGGCGCGCTCGCCGCGTTCCGGGCGAGCCCGTCGACGGCCGTCGACGAACTCATCCGGTACGACGCACCCGTCCAGGCGGACGCCCGGGTCTGCGTCACCGACACCGAACTGGGTGGCGTCACGATGAAGGCGGGTGATCCGGTCACGCTCTTCCTCGGCGCGGCCAACCACGACCCGCTCCGTTTCGGCCACCCCACAGAGCTGCGACTCGACCGCGCCCCGAACCCGCACCTCGGGTTCGGCCGCGGGGCCCATGCCTGTCTGGGCGCGTCCATGGCGATCCGGCTCACCGGATCGGTCCTCGGGACCCTGGCCACGGACCACCCCCACGCACGGGCGGTCGCGGAACCCGAACACCGGCGCAATCTGACCCTTCGCGGTCTCGACCGCTTCGAGGTCACGCTGCGCCCCCATACGGGGGAGGAGGTCACACCATGAAGTACTGGCACTGAAAACACTGAGCGCGCGCCCGCCCATGAGGCGGGACGACGCGCCCGTGCACGGCACACGTGCACCCGCCGGAGCCCGAGTCGGCTGCACGACCGGGCTCCGGCCCCTTCACAGGGCCCGGTCAACCTCCACGACCGAAAGCCCTCCATCCGGACACTTCGCGTCGTCCGCGTCACGAGAGCGTCGCCGGGGCGGTCCCCGTGACATCCTCGGACGAACCGCCCACGCCGTATCCAGTCGTGGGCCTTCGTCGTCCTGCGCGGAGGGACACCATGCTCATCAGCCACACCCTGCGTCACCACGTCCTGCACGTGACCCTCCACCGCGACCTGGACGTCACCAACCGGGCCGCCGCCGCACTCCAGGTCCAGGCCCTCGTGCAGGCCCACCGGCCCACCCGGGTGGTCCTGGCCGTCCCGAGCGCGGACCCCACCCCCGCCACCCTCAGCGCCCTGGCCCGCGCCCACCGCATGTGCACGAGCCTCGGCATCCCCCTCGCCCTCACCGGCGCGAGCACCCGCACCCGCCGCCTCCTGGACGTCACGGGCGAATGACCAGGGGCGGGGGAGGCGGAACAGGCGCTGCCCCCCGGCCCCCACCCCGGGGTCACACGGGCGTCAGGCCGAGCGCAGGGCGTCCGTCGGGGACACTCCGGCCGCGCGCAGGGCCGGGTAGATGCCGGCGACGGCGGCCACCAGGACCGACACCAGGGGTCCGGCGACGACCGTGTACAGCGGGACGGCGGCCGGCCAGCCCTGCCCGAAGGCGTAGCCGTAGACGGTGAGGCCGCCCACCAGCAGTCCGCCGACTCCTCCGATGAAGCCCAACAGCACGGCCTCGATGAGGAACTGGACGGCGATCTGGCCGCTACGGGCGCCGAGCGCGCGGCGGAGTCCGACTTCGCCGCGCCGCTCCATCACGCCCACCACCATGGTGTTCGCGATGCCGACGCCGCCCACGAGCAGGGCGACGGCGGCGAGGGCGAGGACCAGTCCGGTGAGGGAGTTCTTGGTCTCGGCGCGTGCCGTGTACAGGTCCGAGGGGCGGCTGACGGCCACCGTGCTCGGGTGAGCGGGGTCCGCGGTGGCACCGGCCACGGCCTGTACGGCGGGAACCCGTTCGGAGTGGGCCCTGAGGTAGACCATGGCGGCGGTGCCGTCGGAGCCGAGGTCGGCGGTGGCCTTGGGCCAGCCGACGAGCGCGGCGGTGCCCAGCTCGGGCGCGAGTTCGTTGGGAGCCAGGATCCCGATGACGGCGAACCACTGGCCGCCCAGCCAGACCCGCTCGCCCGGCGCGGTCACGCCGAGCCGCTGGGCGGCCTGGTCGCCCAGCACGGTGACCGGGAGGTGCTCCCCGGCCCTGTCCAGCCAGCGCCCGCTGCTCAGGGTGGCGTGCAGGACGTCGAGCAGGTTGAGCCGGGCCGCCAGGACGGTGAGGCTGCCGGTCTGCTGGACGGGAACGAGGTCGTTCCGGTAGACCTGCGCCTTGGTGGCGCCGGTGGCCGTGACCTGCTGTACGGGGGCGATGTTGGCGAGCATCTTCTCCGCTGTGGGCGGCAGCGGCACCGGCTTCTGGTCGCTGCCGTTGCCGGGGGCGACGGTGAGCAGGTTGGAGCCGAGCTGGTCCAGACGCTCCAGCAGGTGCGCCTGGTTGGAGGCGGATATCCCGGTCACGGCGATGACGGCTGCGATGCCCAGCGAGACGCCGAGCGCGGACAGGGCGGAGCGCATCCGGCGCGTGCGCGGCCCGATCATGCCGAGGCGCAGCATGTCCATGGGGCGCAGCCGGGTACGGCGCGCACGGGGGGTCTTGCGAGGGGTCATCGGACGGCTCCCGCGGTTGTCCGGCCCTGCTCGTCGAAGTCGATGCGGCCGTCGTGGATACCGATGCGCCGGGGGAAGGAAGCGGCCAGTTCACGGTCGTGGGTGATGACGACGACGGTGGTGCCGTTGGCGTTCAGGGTCCGCAACAGGTCGACTGCGGCGGCGCCGGAGACGCTGTCAAGGGCGCCGGTGGGTTCGTCCGCGAGCAGCAGCGCGGGGCGGGCGACAAGGGCGCGGGCGATGGCGACGCGCTGCTTCTCGCCGCCGGAGAGCTGGTCGGGGTGGTGGTGCAGCCGGTGTCCGAGGCCCACCTCGTGCAGGGCCTCGACCGCGCGGGCCCGGCGCTGTGCGGCGGGGGCACCGCTGTAGAGGAGGCCGGTGGCGACGTTCTCGACCGTGGTGAGACCGGACAGCAGGAAGAACTGCTGGAAGACGAAACCGATCCGGTGGGCGCGCAGGGCCGCCAGCTCGGGGTCGGAGACGGCGGAGAGGTCGCGCCCTTCGAAGCGCAGCTGTCCCGCCGTCGGCCGGTCGAGAGAGCCGAGCAGGGCGAGGAGGGTGGACTTGCCGGAGCCGGAGGGGCCGACCACGGCGAGGAGTTCTCCCGCCTCGACGGTGAGGTCGATGCCGTGCAGGACGCGCAGCGGCGGTGATCCCGGGTACTCCTTGGTCACGCCTACGAGTTCCAGTACCGGGGTCGTGCCGGCCGGCCGGGGGAGCGTCACTTCGGGATCACCACCTGGTCGCCCGCCCGGACGTCCCCGGTGATCTGCGCCTTGGCGTCGGCGACCAGCCCCAGCTGGACCCTGACGAGCCGGGTGGCGGAGCCGTCGGTGACCTGGACGCCGTAGCCGCCGCCGTCCAGGGCGAGCAGCGCCGTGACGGGGACGATGAGCGCGTCGCTGACGGTGGTGCCGATGACGGTGACGGTCGCGGAGGACGGCCCGGCCTGCGCGGCCTTCCGCTGGCTGTCGAGGGCGATGGTCACGGTGGTCTTGTCCGCGCCGCCCCCTCCCTCCTGGCCGTTGTCCCCGCCGCTGTCGGAGCCGGCCCGGATCAGCGACCGGATGCGGCCGTCGACGGTGGAGCCGTCGGTCAGCTTCACCGTGACCCGGCCGTTGGGCTTGAACTGGGAGAGCTGGTTGTCGGCGGGCTGCACGACGGCGACCAGCTCGGTGCCGGTCACGGTCATCAGCGCGGTGCCCCCGAGGGCCGAGCCGAGCTGCGCGCCCAGATGATGGATCCGTACGGCCGGCCGCGGCAGCACGACGACCCTGCCGAGCGCGACGGTGCCGGTCTGCTTCTCACCGAGGGCCTTCTGCCAGCGCTTGACGGCGGTGGCCGTGCCGGTGGTGAACTTCTGGTCCACCGCCAGGCCCAGCCCGTCGGCGTGGCCGAGCGCGATCAGGTTCCGCTTGAGCTGCTCGACGTCCGGGCCGTCGGTGACACCGGGGCCGAGGTCGCGCCACATCGGCCGCTCACCGGTGAGCAGTACGACGGGCCGGCCGTCCACCTCGTACAGCTCCGCACCGGCCTTGACGACCTTGCCGACGGCGGGCAGCGCGGTGACGGTCCCACGCCCGGCGGCGACGACGGGGGTGGGACCGTCGTAGGCGAGGGCGCCGCCGACCTGGATGCCGCTGGACAGCGAGCCCTGCTGTACGGGGGCGGTGGCGTGGTCGACGGACTGCTGGACGGAGGGGGAGCCGGGGCGCTCCCAGGGGCGCGTGGCGGCGAGCACCCCCGAGCCGCCGAGCACGACGACGAGGGCGAGCGGTACGACGATCCTGCGCCCCCTGCGCCGCACGGGTGCGGGCGAGCCGGCGGCGGCCGTGGTGGTCTCAGCGGTGGTGGTGCCAGCGGCCGTGGTCCGGGTGGCGGTGGTCTCGGTGGCCGTGGTCTCGGCAGGGCGGCTCATGGTCACTCACCGATCGAGTAGCCGGGCATCGGCAGCTTGCCGCAGGCGGGTTGTATGGCATCCCACCGGGCGACGTTGAACGTGGTGGGGGTGAACTTGAGGACCCCGGTCTTGGGGTCGGGGTCGGGAATGTCCGCGTATCCGTTCTTCCGCGCGCACGCGACGAAGGCACGAGCCTGCTCGACGAACTTCGCGTCGTTCTTCTGCGTGGCCTGGTGGATGCCGGGAACCTTGGCATCGCAGAGCTTGCTCGCAGCTTCCATACCGTCGGCTCCGGCGGGATCGCCGACGCCGGCGGCGGGGAAGGTGATGTTGCCGTCCTTGTCCTGCTCGACGCTGTTCTGCCCCTGCTGGTGCATGCAGTTCACCCAGGCCCGCCGCACCGCGTCGTCGTCCTGCGGCTTGTCGCGTCCCGTACCTCCGCCCCCCGCCACATCGGGTGCCGAGGACGGTGAGGAACAGCCGCTCACCGCCAGCGCCGCCGTCACGGCCGCCGCCGCCAGTGCTGTCCGTACGATTCTGGTGCGCATCTTCTGCTTCTCCCTGCTGGAAGCCGGTTTCGACTCCAGCAGTTCTACGGACCGTCGGGTTAGCCATCCGTGAGAGTGTGTCTAACCGCTGGCTCACATCTGCCGGGGCATCCTTGGCCTGGCCCAGGACGGCAGGACCGTACGCAGGTCGGCCCAGGGGCACAGGAGCCCCAGGGCACAGGAGCCCCAGGGCACAGGGGCTCAGGTCGCGGTCGAGCGGAGTGGAACGGAATGCGCGTACTCATCGTGGAGGACGAGGCGGAGCTGGCGGCGATGCTCGCCGACGGTCTGCGCGCCGAGGGCATGGCGTGCGACGTCGCCCACGACGGTGCCCGCGCACTCGAGATGACGGCCGCCGCCGAGTACGACATCCTGCTTCTGGACCGGGACCTGCCGAAACTGAGCGGGGACGCCGTCTGCCGGGCCCTTAACACCGCGGGCTACCCCGCCAGGATCCTGATGCTCACCGCCGCCGGCACTCTCGCCGATCTGGTCGACGGACTGGGGCAGGGCGCCGATGATTACATGGCCAAACCCTTCTCGTATCTGGAACTGATCGCCCGGCTGCGCGCTCTGGGCCGCCGTGCCCCCGCAGGCAGCGGCGCCACCGTGCTCAGCAGGCGCGGCGTCAGCCTCGACACCGTACGCCGGGCCGCCGAACGCGACGGCCGGCCGCTCAAGCTCACCCCCAGGGAACTCGGCGTCCTGGAACTGCTGCTGGCCGCCGACGGCGCCCCGATCGGCACCGAACAGCTGCGGGACAGCCTGTGGGACGCGGCGCTGGACCCGGCCACCACCGCCGTACGGGTGACGGTGCACTCCCTGCGCCGTAAACTCGGCGACCCACCGCTGATCACCCACGACCCGGGCTACGGGTACCGGCTGTGATCCCGTACAGGCTGCCCCTGCGCGGCCGGCTGACCCTGGTGACCACGTCGCTGTTCGCGGTACTCGGCTGCGGGCTGCTCCTGCTGAACTGGCTGAGCTCCCGCGACCTCCTGGAGGCCAACCGCGGTCTCGTCGTATCCGAGAGCGATCTGATCGCTCCATCCTCCCAGCCGTCGCCGACTCCCTCCGGATTCCCGCCCGGGTCCTCCCTGCCCGCCGCGACCACCACCCCCGCCGAGAGCTTCGCCAACTTCCAGGACGTCGTCCTCAGCGACCTGCTGGTGCGGTCCCTGCTCCTGCTCGTCGTCTTCACCGCACTCGCGGCCCTGCTCGCCTGGTGGGCGAGCCGCCGCTCGCTGCACCGCCTCAGCCAGGTCACCGCGGCGGCCCGGCGGATCAGCACCGGCAGCACCCTGGACGAACGGCTCGCCCTGACCGGCCCCAACGACGAGGTCCGCGAGCTCGCCGACACCTTCGACGCCATGGTCGGCCGCCTGGACCGCAGCTTCACCGCCCAGCGCCGCTTCACCGCCCACGCCTCGCACGAACTGCGCACCCCGCTCACCGTTCAGCGCACCGCCCTGGAGATTCCGCTCGCCCAGGGGCGGGTCCCGGCCGATCTGAGACCCTCCATCGAACGGGCCCTGGAGGCCAACGCGCGCACCGAACGCCTGATCGCGGCGCTGCTGACCCTGGCGCGGGGCGAGAGCGAAGAGCTGACGCCTCAGTCGGCCGACCTCGCCGACACCGCCGGAGACGCCCTGACGGACGTGGCCGACGAGGCGCGGGCGTCGGGCACCCGCATCACCGCCGACCTGCGGCCGGCCCCGGTCGCGGGCGACCCTTCACTGCTCCGGCAGATCGCCCTCAACCTGCTGACCAACGCGGTGCGCCACAACCACCCCGACGGCACGGCGACGGTGACCACCGGCACCACGAACGGCCGCGCCTTCATCGAAGTCACCAACACCGGCCCGGTCCTCGACCCGCAGGAGGTCCCCGCACTGTTCGAACCGTTCCAACGCGGCCCGGAGTGCCGCGGCGAGGGCTCCGGACTGGGCCTCGCCGTAGCCCGCGCGATCACCCTGACCCACCAGGGCCAGGTCACCGCCCACCCCCGCCCCGACGGAGGCCTCACCGTCCGAGTCGAACTGCCCCGCCGCGACTGACGGCGCCCAGGGCTCCTGTCGCCCGTCCGCCGGGGTGACTATCTGGCGAAGAGCGGTGCTCAGGGCGCCGGCGGCAAGGAATGTGCGGGTCCAGGGGGGGGCGCACGCACCTTCAGAACCGTTGGACCCACCCTGGTCGAGGAACCGTCAGGTGCCCTGGCACGCTCTGGGGTGTAGAACCTTCGACAAAGGATGACGCGCATGATCACGCTGACCAAGGAAGACGGCCCCGCGGACCTGGACGGGGTGACGCACCTGTCCATAGGCGTCTCTTGGGATCCCACCGCCGGCAGCTCCGGCGGAGTGCTGGGCAAGCTGCGCCGCAAGACCGGCACCGACCTCGACCTGATCGCCGTCGCGATGCAGGGCGGTGACCCGGTGCGCCTCGCGGGGCTGGACTCGCTCGACCCGATGGGCAACGGCTCGCTGGTCCACAGCGGCGACAACCAGACAGGGCACGGTGACGGCGACGACGAGATGGTCACCGTCGAGTTCGCCCGCGTTCCGCCCAACATCACGTCGATCGTCTTCGTCGCCGCCGCGTACAAGAAGGGCAGCTCCTTCCAGAAGGCGCGCAACATCAGCTTCAAGGTCTATGACGCGACCGGGGGCAGTTCCCAGCAGGTCGCCGACATCTGGCCGAGCCTGCTGACCCAGGACAACGGCTGCGCGGTGGCCAAGGCGATGCGCGTCGGCGACGCGTGGAAGCTCGAAGTGATCAATGCGACGGGGAAGATCAAGCAGGGGGACGAGCACGCCCTGATGCGTTTCGCGGTCAGCAAGTAAGAAGTACGGGATTGCGGTGAGCCAGGCGCTCTATGGCGAGCGGTCGTGGAATCCGCTGGCGCGGACGGTCGAGCCGACAGAGGAACAGCTGCGCGGGGGCGGCAGGACAACGCCGCCGGGCGAGCTGGACCTGGGTGCCATGGCGGAGGCGTATCAGCGCGGGAACCGGCTCGGTGGCGGAGGGCCGAGCGGCCGCTGGATCGGCTGGCCCAGGATGCCGGGGTCGTACCGGCGGCCTGCGTCACCGGCACCAGTACGCCGGTGAGGGTGCGGCAGGCCGCCGACTTCGCCCGGGAGCTGGGGGAGTTGGCCGTGCGGCTGAGCGGCGGGCCGGAGGGTGTGCGTGCTTCTGGCCGGCCGTGCCTGGAGCGAAGACGTCCCGCTGTGGATCGCCGCCGCTGGAGTCGGGCCACGACCACTTACGTGTCGGGATGCTCCGGCAGGGCGAGCCAGTCCGACCAGGAGATCTCGCGGCCGAGGAAGCGCGGCTCCTCGAACGGCCAGTCAGCGGCGATCCACTGCGGCACCAGCGCGTCGAGGGCCTGCTCGACCTCGCTGCCCACCAGCTCGTCCACCACCCACCAGGAGATCTCTCCGTCCGAGCCGGCCCTCTCCGGTGGGTCGATGTAGACACAGCCGAGCAGAACGGTCTCAAGCCCTTGCCCGGCATGAGAGGGCGGTTCGTGAAGTTTTGAGGGGTTCTGTCGTCGCCTGATGGTGTGGGTGCGGACGGAATCTTCCGGTCCGCAGCCGGTGGCCTCCTGATGTGGTGGGGTGAGTGAACGCAAGCCATACCCAAGCGACTTATCGGACGAGCAGTGGGCGTTGATCGAGCCGGTGATCACCGCGTGGAAGGACCGGCACCGCTCGGTCAGCGGCCACCAGGGCGCCTACGAGATGCGGGAGATGCCCCTCAGGTCAGCAAACGGTCAGCATGCGTCCCCGCTTGCCGGCCTGCGACCGGCAAGCGGGGAGGTTGAATCGGAGGTCTTCCTTCGCAAGGCGGTCCGGCTGAATCGAGGAGAACAGCCGCCTCTGGTCCTGCGTCCGAGAGGCGGCCCGGTGACGCTCGTGAGCATGGGCCCGCCGGGGCATCGGTCGCCGGTCCCGCGAGCGGGAGCGGCGACCGACACCGTCAAGCGCCGGTGGCGGCAGGGGGCCACCCACCGGCCTGACCCGCCCTCATCGGGCGTCTGCGGCCGCGGCGGAGGAGCGGCAGCTTTCCGGGTTGGGTCGGTGAGGGGGTCAGCGGCACAGTGCCGTTTCGACGGCGGCCTGGGCGTGCTGATCGGTGGCGCTGTCGGCCGGCATGGCGGTCAGCGCGATGTTGACGGCACGGCCGTCCTCCGTGACACCTCCCAAGGTGGCGTATCCCGGAATGGTTCCGCCGTGGCCCCAGTAGACGCCGCCGCACGGCAACGGCGTGCTGCTCAGGCCCAGTCCATAACGGACACCCGGGGCGCCTGCGGGGACGGTGGTGCGCATCTGGGCGAGCTGGGCCGGGGGCAGGAGTTCGCCGCCGAGGAGTGCGGTGTAGAAGCGATTGAGGTCGCTGTTGGTGGTGATCACCGCACCCGCGGCCCAGCCCCAGGACGGGTCCAGTTCGGTGACATCGCGCCAGGGCGAGTCGGCTGTGTCCCGGTGGTAGCCCTTGGCGTGGGGCTCATGGATGGTCATGTCTCCAGGTGTGGGGAAGTAGGTGTGGCGCAACCCGATGCGGTCGACGATGCGCCGGTTGATCTCCTCGCCCAGCGGGCGGCCGGTGACCTTCTGGATGATCAGGCCCGCGACCAGGTAGTTCGTGTTGTTGTACTCCCACTTCGCGCCCGGGGAGAAGTGGGCCTTCTGTACGAGGGCGCTGTCGAGGAGCTCGCGCGGCTCGTAGTACCTCTGCGGATCCTTGAGGACCGCGCGCTTGTCCAGGTATTCGGGCAGACCGCTGGTGTGCTGGAGGAGTTGGCGGATGGTGATGTGTCGTCCGTCGATGCCTTCGCCGCGCAGCAGGCCGGGCAGATAGGTGTCGACGGGGGCGTCCAGGTCGAGCTTCTTCTCGGCGACCAGCTGCAGTGTGACCACGGCTGTGAAGGCCTTGGTGTTGCTGGCCGCCCGTACCTGCCCGTCCTTGGGTACCTTCGCGCCGGTCCTGAGGTCGCCGAAGCCCGCGGTGTAGTGACGCGTCCGGCCCTCGCGGTCCACGACGCTCGCCGAAGCGGAGGGTATCTGGTCGTCGACCACCAAGGTGTTCAGGCTCTTCTGGACGGGGTTCGGCTTGGCGGCGGAGGCCGCGGACGGGAACAGCGCGCCGGTGGTCATGACGGCCCCGGTGAGCACGGTCACGGCGAGCCTCCGTCGGCCGCCTCGCGAAAGAGTGGGGCGGAACCTCGGCGATACACGTGCATGCATGGAACAACTCCTGTCGGTAGGGAACGACATCAGTGGGTCAGTGAGAGGCGGTCGTGGTGTGACGGGCCCGCCGGTGGCTCGGCCTGCTCCTGTGATGGGCGCGGCTCAGGAAGGAACGGCTTTCCGCCCGTTCCCCCGCCGAGGACGGGGAGCACGAGAGAGGCGGGACCTGGTGCCTCTACGTGGTGCGAGGAGACTTTCGGCGGTGTAGCGGCCGGCGGGCCTCGTGGAACCCGCGGCCGACCCCGTCCGGCGCGGTCCCCTCGCCGTAGGACCGGGAGACTTCCTCAAGGGACACGGTGAACCGCGTTGGCCCGCGTCGTCATCGGTTGCATGGTGGGTCCCCCGGTTCCTTGATCGGTCAGAACGGATACCGAACGTAACCGCGCGAGACGAGTGGACGGCAGCGGTCCCTCTCCCCGACCGGGGGTGTAGCGGGCTCCACCTGCCCGGTGCAGCGCGGGCCCATGACAGGGGAACACCCGTGAAGTGCCGTCCCGACCGAGGGACCTGAACGCAAGGGCGCTCCACAGCCTACGATCCGCGAGGTATCTGCTGGAGGGGTTCACCACCCCTCTGCCTTCGCCGGCCGGTGACGTTCTGTCGCCGCTCGTCCGCTTCTCGCTGATCCCCGCCCCGGCCCCGCCGTGGGCGGTGCGGCCGTTGCAACTACTGCGGTCCCTGGCGGCGGTGACCGTGCGCTCCTGAAGGATGTCGGGCACGAGATCGTGGCCGTCGTGGGGAGAACGGCCACCCCTTCGGGAGGTGTAGTCCGCACCCCTCCCGAAACGGGAGTCATCCCTGTCGTTCCGAAAGGACGCCGTTCATAGGTTCCTTTGTACGGACACAGGGCCTTCCTTCCCTCGCCTCTACGGAGAAGCAACTGATGCGCTCACTCACTCGAACCACCGGACGACACACGGTGATCGCGGTATCGGCAGCCTGCCTGATCGTTCCACTGGCGGCCTGCGCACCGGACGGCGGACCGCGACCGCCCGCTTCCACCACCTCGACCGGCGCAGCAGCCCCGTACGCGCCGAAGAACGACGGGAAACGCGACGGACGACTGGACGAGCGGCTGGACCGCACCACGATCCTCGAACTCCAGGAGGAGATGAAGGACAAGCGGCTGACGTCCGAAGAACTGACCCAGGCGTACCTGGGCCGGATCCATCGCCTCAACCCCCGCCTCCATGCCGTCGTCACCGTGAACCCGGACGCGCTGGACCTCGCGCACAAGAGCGACGAGCGGCGCCGCACCGGTGAAGTGCGGGGGCCGCTGGAAGGCATCCCCGTTCTCATCAAGGACAACATCGACACCGCGGACCGCCAGCCCACCACCGCCGGCTCCACGGCCCTGTTGCACTCCAAGCCGACACAGGACGCCTTCCTGGTGAAGAAGCTGCGCGACGCGGGTGCGGTGGTCCTGGGCAAGGCCAACATGTCGGAATGGGCCAACTTCAGGTCTCCCCGGCAGACGGCCGGATGGAGTGCCACGGGCGGCCAGACCCGAAACCCCTACGTACTCGACCGGAGCCCCTGCGGATCGTCCAGTGGCTCCGCGGTCGCCGCCGCGGCCGCCCTGGCCGCCGTGACCATCGGCTCCGAGACCGACGGCTCCATCGTGTGCCCCGCGAGCGTCACCTCCACCGTGGGCGTCAAGCCCACCCTCGGCATGGTCAGCCGCAGCGGCATGATCCCTATCACCGGCAGTCACGACACCGCCGGCCCGATCGCCCGCAACACGACGGACGCAGCCCTGGCGCTCTGGGCCGTCCATGGATCGGACGCCGCCGACACGGCCACCTCTGACGCCGACACCGCCCTCCCCTCCGACTACCGCGAGGTGCTCGACCCGAACGCCCTGCGCGGCAAGCGCATCGGCGTGTGGCGCAAGGGACACACCGGCATCGACCCGGACGTGGACCGCGCCTTCGACATTGCTGTCCAGCGGCTCCGAGAGCTCGGCGCGACCGTCGTCGAGGGCGCGGACGTGGCCGACTCCCAAGACATGATGCGCAAGGACATGCTTCCAGCCGTGCTGACCGAGTTCAAGCACGACCTCAACGCCTACCTGGCCGCCACCCCGGGCCCCCACCCCAAGAACCTCACCGAACTCATCGCGTTCAACAAGCGGAACTCCACCGTCGAGATGCCGAAGTTCGGCCAGGAACTCTTCGAGATGGCCGACCAGACCGACGGAGACGTCAACGCCCCGGCCTACCGCCGGCACCGCAGCGCCGCGACCTGTCAGGCCCGTCAAGCCATTGACGACGTGCTCGCCGACCACCGGCTCGATGCCATCGTCACCCCCACCAACATCCCCGCTCCCACCGTCGAAGCGCTCGACCCCACCCCCTTCGAAAGCTCCACCCGCAACTCCGCGGTGGCCGGCTACCCCCACATCACCGTGCCCGCCGGCTACGCACGGGACACGCTGCCGCTGGGCGTCTCCTTCCTCGGAACGCGCTACAGCGACGCGAACCTGCTCAGCTACGCGTACGCCTTCGAGCGAGCCACCCCGGTCCGCAAGGCGCCCACCTACCTCCCGACCCTGCCCGGCCGGTCCTAGCCGACAGGATTTCGCTGCCTGAGTGGCTGTGTTTCTCGACGGACTCGGGCCGCGGAGCGTCACCGAGGCCGGTCGCCTGAGCGGTGGGTACCTCGCCGAACGCGTTCGGGCCACGGCGCGCTGTCCGGATCGACCACGTCATGGCCCGGTGTTATCCGTCTCCCCCTGCCCCTTCCGTTGGTGGCGTGCGGGTTGGGCCGGACGGGACGGAGCCGTTCCTGGAGGGGTGGGCGGTGTCAGGCGGAGGTGAAGCATCGCCTCGAAGCGGGCCGCCGGGTCGCCGGGATCGAAGCCCGATACCTGCGCGAGGCGTTTGAGTCGGTAGCGGAAGGTGTTGGGGTGGACATGGATCGCGGCGGAGGCGCCGATGACATCGCCGAAGTTGTCGAGCCAGGCGGCAAGCGTCTCGGTGAGCGCGCTGTGGTGCTCGGCGTCGTACGCGCGGAGACGGGTGACGGGATCGTCGGACGGATGGGAGTCGGTGTGGACCTGGTCGGCGAGATCGAGGAGCAGGGAGGGCAGGTAGACGTCTTTGAGCGCGGCGGCGCGGTGGGGAGTGCCGGTGGCGGTGAGCACCCGCAGGGCGCGGTCGGCGTCGGCGCGCGAGCGGGGCAGATGGCTCGGGTCGGCGGCGGGTCGGCCGATTCCGATGACGGCCGGGACCCTGCTGCCCACCCGGGAGAGGAACGCGTCGGCCACGCGTGTGGCCGTCTCCTCGGCGCTGCCCGGCAGCACGGCGTACGTCACGTCGCCGAGGTACGCCGTGGCGGCCCGGGGATGGACCGCGGAGAGGTGAAGCGCGAGTGCTTCCGCGGCGCGACGGCCCGTGGCGAGCAGGTCGGGAGCGATGTCGTCGCCGAGCACGGCGAGTGCCAGGACACAGGCCGGCTGGTGGGTCAGCCCGAGTCGGGCCGCGGCCCGGGGCGCGGCGGCGCCCCCTTCCAGGACGGTGGCCACGAGGTCGGCGCGCAACCGGTGTCCGACGTCCTCACCGGCCCGGCGACGCAGCAGATGCAGCGCGGCGACGTTCGCGGCCTCGGCGAGTGCGCGTTCGCCGTCCGGGCCCAGGCGGTCCCGGATGATCACCCAGATGGACCCGAGGATCTCCCCGCCGGCCCGGACGGCGATCGCCGCCCGGGGCTTGTCGTGCGGACCGGCGACGTACAGCACCCCCTCGTTGCGGTAGAGCGCGTGGAAGGCGCCGCGGGCCTCCAGGTCGCGCAGCTTGTCGGCCGGCACCTGACGGTCCAGGACCGTCGTGATCCGGGCCGGGTCGCCCTCGTCCTGACGGCTGGAGAAGGCGAGGACCTTCCCGCCGCGGTCCTCCACCGTGACCGGACCGTCGAGGAGCGCGGCGATCGCGTTGGCGAGGGCGAACAGATCGCCCGAGAGCGGGTTGTCCCACGGCGCGCCGCCGGGGTCCTCGTCCGCGAAGTCGTCGACGGCCAGCAGTCCGCGCAGCAGCGCGGCCGCCTGGGCCCAGGAGGCGCCCGGGGCGAGTCCGAGGACGGGCACGCCGGTACGGTCCGAGGCCGCCGTGACCGTCTCGTCGACGGCCACCGGGGACCGTACGACGACCGCCGCCGCGCCGAGCCCGGCCGCCCGCTCCGTCAGCGCGGCGACCGAGTCGGAGCCGGCGACGCCGACGCCGAGGACGACGGCACCCGGCCATCGCGCGGGCTCCTCCAGGGGATCGTGGATCAGCACGCCGGACACCGGACGGGACGGGTCGGGCGTGCCGGCGGCGAGCTCCACGAGGGTCGACCCGAGATCGGCCAGGACCCGCCCGAGGACGACCGGGGCCGTGGTCATCGTCCCGCCGCCACCGGGGCCCGCAGCGCGTCGACCGCGATCCGGGCCGCCCGCCCGATGGCCCGGTCCGCCGCGGGAGCGAGCTCCCGTGGCCTCGCGGCCCGGGTGAACACGGCGACCGCGTAACGGCCGCCGTCGGGGTGCTCGACGACTCCGGCCTCGTTGCGCCAACCCGGCAGGGTGCCCGTCTTGCCCGCGACGCGGTAGCCGTCGCCGAATCCGGACGCCAGCCGGTGCGGCCAGATCTGGCGGGCCATCACCTCCCTCACCTCGCGGCAGGCCGCGGCCGGGCCCGCCTCGTCCCGCCAGATCTGGGTGAGGAGGTCGGCCGTGTCGCGGGCCGTGGACCGGGTGGTACGGCCCGGGTCGCACACGGACAACCGCGTGACCTCCTCGGCGGGCAGAGCGGCGAGTACGGGCTGCGCCTCGGCCAGGGAGGTGACGCCGAGGTCGGCGAGCAGCGCGCCGACGAGGTCGGAGCAGCCCCCCACCAGACGGGTCCGACGGCGGCCGAGAGCGGCGAGGAGCCCGTTGACCCGGGCGAGACCCACCTGGCGCAGGACGACGTCGGTGGCGGCGTTGTCGCTCATCGTCAGCATCATGCCGACGAGGTCGCGCAGACTCATCTCCACCGCATCCACGCAGCCGGAGGTGCCGATGCCGCCGTCCCGGAACCGTAGCGGCACGGGATGGCGCTCGGTGCGGTCCAGCCGGCCGGCCTCCGCCTCGCACGCGTACGCCAGGGCGATCGGGATCTTGAAGACCGAGGCCGCCGCGACGGGGGCGTCCTCATCGAGGCCGACGGCCGCCCGGCCGTCGATGTCCCGGGCGAAGAGGTGCCCCCGGACCCCGGCTTCCGCGAAGACGGCCTCCATCGCCCGGCGCGCGGCGACGGCCGTGAGGACGGTGCTCATGGCGTGATCCATTCGGTCGACACGGTGACGTCGGCGAGCAGCCCGGGAACGGGCGTCACTCCGAGCCCCGCGCCGTCGGGCACGTCGAGGTGCCCGTCGCGCAGGACGAACGGCTCGGTGATGTCCGTGCGGTAGTAGCGGTCCGACGCCGAGACGTCGCCGGGGAGGGTGAAGCCGGGGAGGGCCGCCAGCGCGACGTTCGCCGCCCGGCCGAGCCCTGTCTCCAGCATGCCGCCGCACCACACGGGCACCCCGTGCGCGGTGCTCACGTCGTGGATCCGCCGGGCCTCCAGATAGCCGCCGACCCGGCCGGGCTTGATGTTGACGACCGCGCACGCGCCCAGGGCGATGGCGTCGGCCGCCGAGCGGGCGGACACGACCGACTCGTCGAGGCAGACCGGGGTGCGCAGCCGCTCCGCGAGCAGGGCGTGGGCGCGCATGTCCTCCTCGTCGAGCGGCTGCTCGATCAGGAGCAGGCCGAACTCGTCCAGCCGGGCCAGGTGGGGGGCGTCGGCCAGGGTGTACGCGGTGTTGGCGTCGACCTGGAGCGGCACGTCCGCACCGAACCGCTCCCGCACGGCCCGCACGGGTTCGACGTCCCAGCCCGGCTGGATCTTGAGCTTGATGCGGCGGTAGCCCTCCTCCAGGTATCCGTCGACCGCGTCGAGCAGCTCGGGGACCGAGTCCATGATGCCCACCGAGACGCCGGCCGGGACCCGGTCCGAGGTGGCGCCGAGCCACCCGGCGAAGGACAGCGAGCGGGCCCGCAGCCACGCGTCCAGGACGGCCATCTCCACCGCGCTCTTGGCCATCCGGTGCCCCTTGAAGGAGGCCAGTGCCGGGGCGACCGTCCACGGGGTCACCTCCGGCCGGGCGAAGAGGGCGGGCAGCAGGTGGCGGCGCAGCACGTCGGAGGCCGCAGCGGTGTACTCGGAGGAGTACACCGGGGAGGTCATGGTGGAGCACTCGCCCCAGCCGTCCCCTCCGGTGGTCTCGATCCGCAGCAGAAGGAGGTCACGCGTGGTCTGTGTGCCGAAGGACGTCCGGAACGGCGAGACCAGGGGCATCGCGATCCGGCGCAGTTCCGCTCCGAGGATCTTCATGCGTCAAACTCCAGACGTGGTGACAGGACGTACCAGCCGTCCCGGGTGAAGGTGGTGACGGTGTGTCGCCCGTCGGCCATCAGGCCGCCGAGGACGTCGCGCACGGCCGGGCGCCAGGCGCCGGCGACCGCGCGGTCGCCGGCGCGCAGCGCCTCGATGTCGGGCGGGACGCGGACCAGGACGGTCCGCCCGGACAGGTCGCCGGGCCGCCCGCCCCTGACGGGGTGGGCGTCGGGGCCGATGTCGAGGGCCACCACGGGCGGCTCTCCGGTGCGCCCGCTGCTCGGCGTGGGACGGGGGGCCTGCCCGGCGGTGAGGTCCCAGCGCACGAGCAGCCGGTCGGAGTCGGTGCCCGCGTTGACGCCGTCCCGCATGGCGCCGTAGAAGTTCGGAAGGTACTCCGTGGGTACGGCGCCGAGTTTGCGGAGGTTGAAGTAGGCGTTGCGGCTGACCAGCGGATCGTACGTCCACGTGATCGTGGAGATGCCGCGGGCGAGCGACCAGGCACGCTGGTGCAGTTTGAGCGCGAAGCCGATGCTGCGGCCGACGGCCCCGACGTCGACGGCGGCGATGTGGGAGTGGAGCCCCGTGGTGGACAGCAGCCCGAGGCACGTGCCGATCATCCGGCCGTCCTGCTCGACGGCGACGACGTAACTGCCGGAGTGGGCCAGCACCAGGAGGAGTTCCGGAGTCATCACGGGGTTGTCCGGTGCCGGGCGCCACACGCGGTGGAGCAGGTCGCGCGCCTCGCGCATGGCGTCCAGGTCGTGCAGCTCGCGGAGGGTGACCCCGGCGGCCAGCGCGGCGCGCTCGGCAGACAACAGGGCGGGACCCAGCTCCTTCGAGGGAGTGGTGCGCGGGCCGGCTATCACGACCGCCCGCACAGCTCGTCGACGAGCGCGGCCAGCAGCGCGGCACGCGTCGGGAGTTCGGCGACGAGGACGTGCTCGTCGTCAGCGTGCGCGCCACCGCCGACCGCGCCCAGGCCGTCCAAGGTGGGGGTGCCGACACCGGCGGTGAAGTTGCCGTCGGAGCCGCCTCCGACGGCCGCGCCCCGCAAGGGCCCCAGGCCGAGCGCCGTGTGCAGCTCCTCGGCCAGGCCGAACAGGCCGGCCGACGAACGGGCCGGGAGCGGGGGCCGGTTGAGGCCGCCGGTGAGGGTGAGCCGGGCGCCGTCCAGCGTGCACGCCAGACCGCGCAGGGCGGAGTCGACCCGCAGCTGTTCCCGCTTCGTCCGTGCCCTGACGTCGATCTGGAGGGACGCCGTGTCGGGCACGGTGTTCCGGGTCGTGCCGGCGCCGGCGACGGTGGGCGTCACGGTGGTGCCGGCCGCCCGGTCGGTCAGACCGTCGACGGCGAGGACCTGATGGGCCAGCTCCGTGGTGGCGTTGACGCCCCGCTCCGGCTCCAGGCCGGCGTGCGCGGCGCGCCCGGTGATCGTCAGGTCGTAGAGGGAGGCGCCCTTGCGTTCCGTCTTCAGCGCCCTGTCCTCGGCGGCCTCCAGGACCAGGACCGCCCCCGTGCGGCGGGCCTCGTCCTCGATCAGGGCGCGGGAGTCGGCGGAGCCGCCCTCCTCGTCGGAGGTGACCAGGATGGTGACCCCGTCCAGGTCGTCGAGGCTCGCCAGCGCGTGGAAGAGCTGGACCAGACCGGCCTTCATGTCGAAGCAGCCGGGCCCCGTGAGGACGCCGTCCGTGACCGCGAAGGGGTGGGTGGCCAGGGAGCCGACCGGCCAGACGGTGTCGAGGTGACCGAGCAGCAGGACCCGGTCGCCGCTGCCGAAGCGCCAGCGCAGGTGCGGCCTGCCGGTGTCCTGGAGCCATTGCGGGGACTGGCCGGTGAGCCGGGTGCCGAGCGCGGCCAGGACGGCGGCGCAGTGGGCGACGGCGTCGACGTCCGACGTCGGGGACTCCGCGGTGACGAGGGCCTCGACGTCGTCGATCATCTCGGGGAGCCGGGCCCGCAGCCGGGCGACGGCGGCGGGTGAGGCGGAGCGCGGGCGCGCGGGAGTGCGGGGCCGGGCCGTGGAGGGGTTCATCTCAGCTCACCTTCGGGGTCGCACGGCCGCCGTGGTGCACGAAGCGCGAGCCGTCGGGCAGGGTGAAGAACGCGACCGGCATCCAGCCGCCGTCGTCGGGGCGCCGGGCCACGAAGGTCCCGGGCGACAGGGGGCGCAGCGGATACTCGGTCTCGGGCCGCTCCGCCAGACCGGCCAGGATCCCGGTGAAACGGTCGCGCAGCAGCAGCCCGCCGTCCCGTTCGACGACCTCGATCCGGGTGGAGCTACGCTCGTACACGCCCGTCACGTCGGCCGGGTCCACGTCGACCGGGGCTTCGGCGGGGAGCAGGGGAGCCGGCATGGACACGCCCGCGAGTTCGTCGGCGATCTCCCGGAACAGCTCCGCGTACAGGGCGCCGGCGTTGCCGCCGTTCGCGAACAGGCAGATCGCGAGATCGACCTCGGGCAGCACCCGCAGGTACGCGCTCTGGCCGATGGTGCTGCCGTCGTGCCCGTACGTCGCGAGTCCGTCCCACTCGCCGAGCACCCAGCCGAGGCCCCAGGCACGGCCGGCCGGGTACGGACCGGGTAGTTCGACCTGCGGGGTCTGCATGGCCCGCACGGAGTCGCCGCTGAGCAGCCGGGTGCCGTCCCCCGTGGAGCCTCCGTCCAGGTGGAGGCGGACGAAGGCCAGGACGTCGGCGGTGGTGGAGCAGATGAGACCGGTCGGGCCCGTGGAGCGTGCCATCGACCACTCCGCGACGACCTGCGGCGGGTCGCCGTAGTGTCCCGTGGCGGCGCGGTGGCGCAGGACGTCGTCGGGGAGGGTCGCGGTGTGGGTGAGCCCGAGGGGCCGGAAGAGCCGGTCCCGCATCAGGGCGTCCCAGCGGATTCCGGTGACCCGTTCCATCACCCGGCCGATCAGCGTGTATCCGGCGTTGCAGTACGACATGGTGGCACCGAGCGGATGACACGCCGGCAGGTCGGCGAGCAGTTCCGCGTACCGCTCCAGACAGTCGTCGCCCCGGCCGGTGTCCGGGAAGTAGTCGCCGTCGATGCCGCTGGTGTGGGCGAGCAGATGCCGCAGCGTCACGCTCCGGGTCAGGTGCTCGTCGGCGAGGCGGAGCTCCGGCATGACCTCGACGAGGGGGCGGTCCAGGGTCAGGGCCCCCTCGTCCACGAGACCCATCGCGGCCGTGGCGGTCCACACCTTGGTGATGGAACCGATCTGCCACAGCGTGTCGGTGGTCGCCTCGATCCGGGCACCGGCGTTGGCGAGGCCGGCGGCGGCCTCGATCCGCCGCCCCTGGTACCAGATGCCCAGACCCGCTCCGGGCACCGAGTGGCGGGCGGCGAGTGCGGTCAGACGTGCGGTCCAGTGGGCCGTGTCGGGAGGGACGGTCGGTTTCGCGGTCACGATGAACTCCTGAGGGGCGCGTGGATCGTGTGGGTGGCGCGGTTCGTGTGGGTGCGCGGACGGTGTGCGTGGCGCGGGTGGTGTGCCGCCGCGGAGGGCGGGTGCCGGTCGCGGCTCCCCTGCCTGGTGGGGCGGAGGGCCGCGACCGGCCGTGCGGAGGCCGGCCGGATGGGGCGGGGTCCGTACGGGGCGGAGCCGGTGCCCCTCGTGGGGGCGGCTCCGGGCTCGGCGGAGTCGGCGTCAGGGCGACGCGGAGCGCCGAGAGTCGGGGGCCGGGCGCCGGTGAGCGCGGAGCCCGGCGGGCGGGTGCCGGAGGTCAGCGGGAGCTGGCGGGTTCGGGGGCCGAAGCGGCGTGCGGGACCGGGCCGCCGAAGGGGCGGAGAGTGTGCCCGGTGACCCAGTCGACGACACGGCGGCAGTAGTCGGCGCGCTGCGACGGCCGGCCGTTCAGGACGAACAGGTGCGAGCCGCCGGGGTAGAGGACCATCCGGACGGTCACCCCGCGGGTGCGCAGCGCGTGGAACCACTGCTCGGCCTGGCCCGCCGGGCAGACGTCGTCGGCCAGACCGTGCAGGATCAGCGTGGGGGCCCGCACCGCGTCCACGTGGGCGAGCGGGGAGAGCTCCCGCCGCCGGTCGGCGTCCGCGATCTCCTCGTGCGCGATCTCCAGGCCCTCCACGGAGGTGGCGACGAGTGACGGCAGGTCGGCGATCAGACCGCCCGGCACGACCGCGGCGAAGAAGTCGCTGCGGGCGGAGAGCCAACAGCTGAGGTAGCCGCCGTAGCTGTAGCCGGTGAGGGCGATCCGCTCCGGATCGACGAGCCCTTCGGCGACCAGCGCCCCGACCGGCTCCAGCACGTCGCGCTCGTCGCCCTCGCCCCAGGCGTCGACGGCGGCGGTGAGGAAGTCCTCGCCGTAGCCGTCGCTGCCGCGGATGTTGAGGGCGAGGATCGTCCAGCCGCGGCTGACCAGCTCCTGGTGGTAGAGGTGGACGGGGTCGGCGTGCGGGGCCCAGCAGTTGTGCGGACCGCCGTGGAGATCGACGAGCAGCGGCCCGCCGGCGGGTGTCCGGGGGTCACGGGTGACCAGACCGTGCACCCGCGTGCCGTCCGAGATCACGAACTCCCGCTCGGTGACGGGCGCGAGCGTCACCTCGGGGAGCGCCCCGGCCATGTGCGCGGTGAGCCGGGCGAGTGCGCCGGTCTCCAGGTCGAGGAGCGCGATCTCCCCGTACGAGGCGCCGTCCGCCACGGCGAGCGCTGCCTTCCCCGCCGCGACCGAGCAGCCCGACACCCCGCTGCCCGCGGGAAGCGGAAGCTCCACGGCCGCGGCGCTCCCGAGGCCGGGTCCGTCGTCCAGCGGCAGCCGGTACGGCCGGGTGGCGCCCCGGTCCCGGGCGCAGAAGACGACGCTCTCGCCCTTCGAGCCGTGGAACTGGGGGAGGGCGCCCGGATAGCCCGAGCCGCCGGACATGACGTTGCGGTCCAGTCCGACGGCGAGCGCCGTGGGCGCCGAGCCGTCCAGCGGTTGGAGCCGCAGCGACTCGTGGCCGGCCCCGTGGGCGGTGCGGCCGGTCAGCAACAGGGCGTCGCCGCCCGGGTGCCAGGCGACCGCGCGGACCGGTCCGACGGCGGGCCCGACGGGGGTCGGCAGGGGCGAAGGGCCGAAGGCGTCGACGACATGGGCGGCGACGGTCCCCGTGAGGTCGTAGTCCCTGCCGACGACGGCGGGAAAGGCCAGTCGGGTGCCGTCCGGCGACCAGGCGGGCGTACCCGTGACGTGGAAGTCGCCGAGGGTCAGCCGGGTGACCCGGCCCGAGGCGGTCTCCACGACGAACAGCTGGGTGCGGGCGGTGCCGCGCATGCCCTGCCCGTCCACCTTGCCGAGGCGGTCCACGATGACGGGTTCGTCCGGCGCCTGGCGGTGGACCTCGGCGGTGACGGCGATCCGCGAGCCGTCCGGGCTCCACACGGGTATCGTCGCGCCGTGGTCGAGCTCGGTCAGCCGGCGGACCTCGACGTCGTCGAGGCGGAGCAGATGGAGCTGCCCGCCGCGCAGGAACGCCAGGGTCGTGCCGTCCGGGGACCAGCTCGGGGTGTGGTCGTCCGGCCCGGAGGTGAGGCGGTGGGGAGCGGGGCCCGCCGGCCCGCCGCCGGTGGAGACGAGCCACAGCGAACGCACCGGCCGGTCGAGCCCGGCGTCCTGGGTCGTCAGGGTGTACGCGACGCGGCTGCCGTCGGGCGCCAGCGCCGGCTGGTCGGGGATCGCGAACCGGTACAGGTCGTCGATGCGCAGGGGCCTGGTCGTGGTCACGGGGTCTCCTCCAGTGTGGGAACGCAGGACAGCAGGGACGCGGTCACCGCGTGGCCGGGGGCGTGCAGGACCCGGTCGGCGGGCCCGTGCTCGACGAGCCGGCCGCGGTCCATCACGGCCACCTGGTCGGCCAGGTAGCGGACGACCGCGAGGTCGTGGGAGATGAAGAGCAGGGAGAAGCGGAGTTCCCGCTGGAGACGGCGCAGCAGGTTGAGCACGGCGCCCTGGACGGAGACGTCGAGCGCCGAGGTGATCTCGTCGGCGACCAGGACGCCGGGCCGGGCCGCCAGCGCCCGGGCCAGCGCGACGCGCTGCCGCTGGCCGCCGGAGAGCTCTGCCGGGGTGAGGGGCGCCCGGCCGGGATCGAGCCCGACGAGTTCCAGGTAGTGTGCCGCCTCCTCCGCCCGGGCCCGCGCGGTCGCCCCGGGCCGGGGCGACCACCGCGACGGCGGCAGCGCCTCCGCGACGGCGGCGCCGACGGTCATCCTCGGGTCGAGCGAGGCGTACGGGCTCTGGAAGACGAGCTGCACCGGGCCACGGCGGGGCCGGTGGGCCACGGGCGTGCCGTCCACGAGGATCTGGCCCCCTGTGATGGGCGCCAGTCCCACCGTGGCGCGGCCGAGCGAGGACTTGCCGCACCCCGAGCCGCCGACCAGGCCGGTGATCCCGCCGTCGGGGACCAGGAGGTCGACGCCGTCGACGGCGGTGAAGCGGCCGTAACGGACCCGCAGTTGTCGGAGTTCGAGGGAACTCATGCGGTGGCCTCCTCGGTGGTGGACGCGTCCCGGACCTCCGGGATCGGGTTGCCCGGGCCGGGAGCGGCCGGCGTCAGCGGGTGCCAGCAGGCGACACGGGCGGCCGTCCCGTGCGGGACGAGCTCCGGGGCGTCGGTGCGGCAGCGGCCGTCGGCGTGCGCGCAGCGGGCGGCGAAGGGGCAGCCCGGGTGTGCGTCGTCGGGTTCCGGAGGCCGGCCCGGGATCGTCGCCAGCTCGCGGTCCCGGTCGGTGGTCAGGGTCGGTACGGCCCCGATCAGGGCGCGGGTGTACGGATGCGCGGCCCGCCCCGCCAGGTCCGCGACCGGCAGGTCCTCGACGATCCGGCCCGCGTACATCACCAGCACCCGATCGCAGACCCCGGCCACGATCGCCAGGTCGTGGGAGATCAGGAGCAGGGCCGCCCCGGACTCCCGCCGGACCTCGCCCAGCAGGTCGAGCACCTGCCGCTGGACCGTCACGTCCAGCGCGGTCGTGGGCTCGTCCGCGATGATCAGCCGCGGCGTGCCCATCAGACCCATGCCGATCACGGCCCGCTGGCGCATGCCGCCCGAGTAGGAGTGCGGCCGCTGCCGCGCCCGGCGCGCCGCGTCGGGGATCCGGACCGCGCGCAGCCGGTCGACGGCGCGGGCCCAGGCCGCCGAGCGGGCGGCCCGCTCGTGGACCTCGACGACCTCCGACAGCTGCCGGCCGACGCTGAGCGCCGGGTTGAGCGAGGCCATCGGATCCTGGAAGACCATGGCCAGGGCCGTACCGCGGGGCCGTTCGGCGAGCAGGTCCCGGTCCTCGAAGCGGAGCGTGCCGGCCTCCACCAGGCCGGGCGAGGGCACCAGGCCGGCCACGGCCTGCGCGGTCAGGCTCTTGCCCGAGCCGGACTCGCCGACCAGACCGATCGCCTCGCCCTCCCCGATGCTCAGAGAGGCGCCGCGCACCGGCCGCCGCCCATCGGGGAAGGTGACCCGCAGGTCGTGCACCTGGAGCAGGGCCCCGTCGGGGCGGGCCGGCCGCGGCGCGGGACCCGGCGCCGCCACGGCACCGCCGGCGGGGGGCCGCACCGGGCGGCCGGCCTGGGCGAACACCTCGCCGACCAGTGCGAACACCACCCCGGTGAGGACCACGGCCGCGCCCGGAGCGAGCGCCGCGACCGGGTTGAGGTAGAGCCGGTCCAGCTGGTCGTCGAGCAGCCGTCCCCAGTCGTACGACGGCGCCTGCACCCCCAGGCCCAGGAAGGACAGCCCGGAGAAGGCGACCAGGGTGCCCGCCGCGGCCTGGGCCGCGAAGAGCAGACAGGGTTCGGCGATGTTCGGCAGCAGGTGACGGGTGACCATGCGCAGTCGGCCGACCCCGAGGATCCGGGCCGCGGCCACGTACTCCGACCCGGCGACGGAAGCGGTCAGGTTCTGCACCAGCCGCGCCCCGGGCGGGACCATGGCCAGCCCGACGGCCAGGACCGCGCCCGTGGCCCCGACGCCGAAGACGGTCGCGAGGAAGAGGACGAAGAGCAGACCGGGGAAGCTGATCAGGACACCCACGACCGCCGTCACCCCACGCCCCGCGCGACGGCCGAGGACCGCCGGCGCGACGCCGAGGAGCAGGCCGCCGAGCACGCCGATCGTGGTCGCGGCGAGCGTGAGCCCGAGCGTGAGCCGGGTCGCCACCACCACCCGGGCGGCGATGTCCCGGCCGAGGTTGTCGGTGCCGAGCGGATGGACCGCACCGGGCCCCTGGAGCATGGCCCCGGTATCCACCCGCTCGGCGGCGGGGCCCAGGACGACCGGTCCGAGGAGGGCGACCAGGGCGAGCGCCAGGACGCCGGTGAGGGCGGTCAGCCCCACGGGGGTGCGCAGGGCGTGCCGGAGTCGGCATGCGTACGACATCGTCAGCTCCCTCGGACGGTGGATCGGGGGTCCGCGACGGCCACGGCCACGTCGACGGCGAAGGTGATCAGCAGCGCGGCCGCCCCGTAGACCAGGACCACGGCCTGAACCATCGGATAGTCCTTCTCGGTGATCGCCTGGACGATCGTGGCGCCGAGGCCGGGCCACGCGAAGACGTTCTCGACCAGGACCGTGCCGGTCAGCAGCGCCATCAGCGTCAGACCGCCGACGGTCAGGGAGGAGGCCAGCAGATTGGGCAGGGCGTGGCGCAGATAGCGCAGCCGGGCGGGCAGCCGCTTGGCGTACGCGGTGCGCATGTACTCCTCGCCCAGGACCCGCAGCGTCTCCACCCGGACGATCCGGGCGAGCGCGGCGGCGGGGACGACGGACAGCGCGACGACGGGCAGCACGTAGGAGTCGGGACCGCCGCGGGAGGCCACGGGAAAGAGGGGGAAGGCGACCGCGAAGCAGGCCACCAGCGCGACGGCGAGCAGGAACTCGGGCACCGCGGCGAGGGCGCCGGTCACCGAGCCGAAGGCCAGCTCACCTCGGCGACGGCGCCCGTCACGGGTGAGGACGGCGGCCCACATGCCGCCGGGGACGGCGGTCAGGACCACCACGAGGAAGGCCGGCAGGGCGAGTGACAGCGTGGCCGGCAGGCGGGCGGCGATGACGTCGGAGACCGGGAGCCCGGCACCGATCGACTTGCCGAGCCGGCCCTGGAACAGCTCGGCGAGGTAGTGCGCGAACTGCTGCGGCACCGGCCGGTCCAGGCCGAGCGCCTGTCTGCGGGCCTCGACCAGCGCCGGGTCGGCGGTGGGGCCAAGCGCCGTGCGGACGGGGTCGCCCGGGAGCAGGTGGATCATGGCGAAGGAGGCGGTGACCAGGGCCGCGAGCGAGACGACGAGCCGTCCCGTACGGCGCAGGGCGAAGACGGTCCACGGTCCCGGCGCGGTGCGGCGGGGCCGGGCCGGCGGCGCGTCGACCGGGTTCGTCTCCGCGCCGCTCCGGGCCGTGGTGGCGGTGGCCCGGGGCGTCCCGGCCGTGGCTCCGGCCGGTGCGGCGGCGGGCCGGGTGTCCGCGGGATCGTGGGGCACAGGGGGCTTCCTCATGTCGTCACCCCTTGCGCAGGCTGTCGGGGACGATGCCGCCGCCGTCGACCTCGAAGCGGATGCCCCTGCCGAAGGTCCGGACCGTGCTGTCGGCGAACGGGGTGACGTCGGTGCGCCGGATCAGCGCGGCGTCGGCCCGGTTCCACAGCGGACAGCCGGCCCGGCCGGGGCGGGCGGCGGCCTCGGCGGCCAGCCGTCGGTAGTCCGGGTTGTCCACGGAGCCGAGGTTGCTGCCGGCCGGCGGGGGAGGGCCGTCGAAGAAGCGGGTCAGCTGGTCGGGCAGCGGCACGCTGATCGGGCTCCAGGCCACGTCCCAGTCACCGCGCGAGAGCGCGGCGAGCAGGCCGGAGCCGTCGATCGGCTCGGCGGTGGCCTTCACCCCGAAGGCGTTCCACTCCTTGACGGTCAGCTCGACCGCCGCCGTGACCTGTGGCCCGGCGATGACGGGGTGGACCAGGGTGACGGAGAGCGGCCGGCCGTCCTTCTCCCAGACGCCGCCGTTCTTCCTCCAGCCGGCACCGGTCAGTTCGGCCGCGGCCTTCGCCGGGTCGTGCGGCGGCACGTTCCCGGTCACGGTGTCGCCGGTGCAGGGGGTCGGCGGGGTCTCCCCGAGATTGGTGGCGGGCGTTCCGGTGCCACCGGTGGCGACGGAGCCGATCCGCTCCAGGTCGAGGGCGCCGACCAGGGCCCGCCGAACGGCCTGCGCGGCGGTGGGCCGGGCCGCGGACTCGTGGAAGAGCAGTTGGCCGGTGGGTGTCCGGGTGCCCTTCCACGAAACGCCCGCCGCGATGAGCCGTTCCGCGTCCGGCCCGTTGACCTGCCCCGCGTCGATCTGCCCGCCGAGCAGCAGGTTGGCGGTCGTCGACTCGTCCGCCACGACCTTGAACACCAGTTTCTCGGGACCGGCCGCGTCCGCCGGTGCCGAGCCCGTCCCGGCCGGATCCGTCCGGCGCATGTACGTGTAGTGGTCGCCGGGGACGGCTTCCGTGAGCCGGTAGGCGCCCGTGGCGGCGGTGGCCCGCGAGAGCCGGGACGGATCGGTGAGGGCCTTCCGGCACACCAGGGGCAGCATGCGGGCCATCTCCATGAGGAATGGGGCCGAGCCCGAGGTGGTGACGGTGACCGTCCGCGTCGACTCGTCCGCCGTGGCCCTCGCCCCCGCGTTCGCGGGCACGGCGAGACCGAGCAGCGGAGACCGGTTCGCGGGGTCGGCGACGTGGTTGTATCCGGCGGCGACGTCGGCTGCCGTGAGCGGACTGCCGTCCTCACAGGTCAGCCCGGGCCGCAGGACGAAGCGTGCGCGGCCGTCGCGGACCGACCAGCTCTCGGCCGCCCCCGCGGTCGTCGACCCGTCGGCGGCGAGGCGCACCAGGGTCGCGTAGGCGAACCGGTTCATCATCAGCGCCGTGCTGTCGACGGTGCCGAGGGGACTGAGGCTGCCCGGGTCGGTGCGGATGGCGAGGGTGACCGTCCGCGCCCCGTCGGCGGACGCCCCGCCGCCGCAGGAGGTGGACATCAGCGCTGTCGCCGTGACCACGGCGAGCGCGCTGGCCACCCGCTCGCGCCGTCCAGCGGCCCTCCTCGGTGAGGTCATGGTGTGTCTCCTTACTGATGACGGACCTGGAGCCCGTCGGCCGGGCGGGGCGGGACGGTGTGCTGGGGCCGGCGCGGCGGCCGGCCCGGGCGGCCACCGGCGGAAGGGCCGGTGGCCGGGTGCGGTGCGGTCGTTCAGGCGCGGGGGATGGCACGGGTCCCGTGCAGGTACTCGGCCCGGTCGCCGTCCCCGAGGAAGGTGACGGTCGGGAACTCGCCGTTCTCCTGCGCCGTGCCGATGAGCGTGTGCGCGTCGAGCGGGACCATCGTCAGGTCGCTCAGCGGGTCGGTGCCGTGCAGCTCCGCGCTGGGGCCGAGCGGCCACAGGACGAGCCGGAGACCGTCCTCGGTCTCGGTCACCTCTGCCCTCTGGGTGACCGACTCGTACCGTCCGGCGAAGTACCGGGGGTCGACCGCGGGAAGTGCGGTGGGCGGCGTGGGCATCGGGGGGACGGTGACCCCGGCGAGTTCGGCGAGGAGTTCCGTGACCAGCCCGTGCAGGCCGAAGAACTCACCGCCGTTGATGAGGATCACCACCGCCACGTCCTTGCCCGGGACGGCACGGAGCAGGGCGGTCTGGCCCATGGTGCCGCCGTCGTGGCCGATGACCGGACCCCCCTCCCAGTCGAAGATCTCCCAGCCGAGGCTCCAGTGGTCGCCCAGCCGGCCCGCGCCCGGGACCACGACCTCGGGGCGTCGCATCGCGGCGACGGACTCCTCGCTCAACAGCCGGGTGCCGTCGGGGGCCAGGCCGTCGGCGAGGTGGAGCCGGGCGAAGCGCAGCTGGTCGCGGGCGGTCAGCGTCAGGGTGGCGCCGGCCGGGGCGTTGGAGCGCGGCATCTCCCAGAACGGCGCCTTCACCGGCTCGCCGTCGGGTCCGGAGACGTGGCCCATCGCCACCCGGTGCCGGATCGCCCGGCCCGGCGAGGTGACGGCGTGGGTCATCCCGAGGGGCGCGGCGATCCGCTCGTGCAGGGCCGCCTCCCACGTCAGGCCCGTGAGCACCTCGATGATCCGTCCGAGGACGACGTAGCCGCTGTTGCAGTACGAGAACATCTCGCCGGACGGGAAGAGCTGCCGGGCGGGGGTGGGCAGCGCCGCCACGAAACGCTCGACGGCGTCGTCGCCGGGGCCGTGGTCGGAGAAGATGTCACCCTCGAACCCTCCTGTGTGACAAAGGAGCTGACGCACCGTCACAGTTTTTGAGGTGTGTGCGTCGGCGACCCGGAAGCCGGGCAGGTGGTCGGCGACCGGGGAGTCCAGCGTGAGCAGTCCCTCGTCGACCAGCTGCATGATCAGGGTGGCCGTCCACACCTTGGTGATCGATCCGGTCTGGAAGACCGAGTCGGTGGTCACCGGGTAGCCGAAGTCCCGGTCGAGCACGCCGTAGGCGGCCTCGGTGACCTCGTCGCCGTGCAGGACGGCGATGCTCGCGCCCGGAATGCCGTGCCGCACGGCCACCTCGGCGAGCCGTTCGCGCAGATCCTCGGAATTCATGGAAGTGCCTCCGAAACAGAGAGCCGCTCGTGGTCGAGGGGCGGGGAAGTGGAAGGGCGGGGGGCGGGATCCGCCGTCGGATCCCGCCGTGCCGTGGGAACCGTCCGGGGTGATGGGTGAACGGTAGGAAGCGGGCACCCGGCCTGTGATCGTCGTGGAGCACGAAGGAACGGATCCCCTGTGGTGCCCCCGTCCGAAGACGGGCGCGTCAGGGGCGCGCGGCCTCCTACTCGATCCGGGGCGAGCCGCGACGACGTACCAGCCGCCGTGCCGGCAGCATGACCGCCGACATGCCCGCCAGGCAGACCACGCCGAGGATCGCGGCGCAGACGGCGGGGGAGACGGACAGGGCGGTCAGCCCGGTCACCGCGAGGGCGAAGGTCAGCAAGGTCAGGGCCGCCACCAGCGTGCCGACGATCGTGCCCGTCCCGAGGACGAGCAGCGTCTCCAGGCGCAGCATGGACAGGATCTGGCGGCGCGTCGCGCCGATCAGGCGGAGCAGGGACAGCTCGCGCCGGCGGGACGCGGTGGCGACGGCCAGCGTGGTCACCACGCCGATCAGGGTGAACAGGGCGATGGCCGCGACCGCCATCAGCCCCGGAAGCCCCTGACTCCGTGCCTGCTCGGTCAGCGCCGCGCCGTACGCGGACGCGGATGTGGCGTGTACCCCGGGGAGCCGCTCGGTCACCGGCCGGAGGTCGGCGTCCCCCTTCACCAGCAGGTAGTCGTCGTGACCGGCGTCGGTGACGTGTTCGGCGACCAGGTCGTGCGGCAGCAGGACGTCGCCGAAGCCCATCCCGCGGTCGTAGACGGCGACCACCCGGGGGTGGGTCAGCGTGCCGTCGCCGAGCCACAGGGTCATGGTCTCGCCGAGGTCGTCGGCGTCGCCGACGTTCGAGCTGACCGCGACGGTGTCGTCTCCGCGCAGATCTGCCAGCGAACCCGAGGTGACGCCCGGATCCAGGTTCGACAGGGCGCCCTTGAGGCCCTGCGCGGGCAGCGACTGGAGCTGGTCGCCGACCGATTTCACGACGGTGGTGCGCTTGACGGCCGTCACCGCCTCCGCCCCCGGCATCCTCCGCACCTCCTCGTACGCCGCGCTCGGCACGCCCGGACCGTCCGCGACGAGCACGTGGTCCGCGAGCAGTCCGGCGGCCGACTGGGTGCGGGTGGCGTTGACGGCCGTGTTCTGGACGAAGAGCTGGCCGGCCCCGAAGGAGAGCGCCAGCGCGATCGGCGTGATCACCGACGCCAGCCGGACGGCGGCGACGGAGGCCGTCTCCGCGGCGAGCCGGCCCGGGACCGGGAAGAGCAGCCGCAGCGGAGGGCTCAGGACCCGGATGCCGGCCCGCGCGATCCAGGGCCCCAGCAGCGCGGCGGCCCAGATCAGGGTGAGCGCCAGTCCGCCCATGGCCGCCCTGGCGATCTGCCCGCCGAAGGCGAGCGCCGTGGAGGCCGCGCCCAGCCCGACGGCCAGGAAGACGAGCCCGGTGACCATCCGCCAGCGCGGCAGCCGCGCCGGCTCCGTCGCCGCCTCGCCCAGGGCCTCGACCGGCCGGACGCGGGAGACGCGCCGGGCCGCGAGCCAGGCCGAGCCGACCGCGGTGAGCACGGTCAGCAGCACGGTGCCGGCGACGGGCAGCGGACCCAGCACGAGCGACAACTCCCGCGGGAGCACACCGTGATCGGCCATGAAGCGGTGCAGGACCGCTCCGAGCCCGAGCGACCCCAGGCCGCCGAGGAACGCGGCGGGCACGGCGGCCTTGAGGGTGCCGCGGACGATCAGCCGCCGCACCTGCCGGGGGGTGGCGCCGATGGCGCGCATCACCGCGAGCTCGCGGGTCCGGTCCCGTACGGAGATGTCCAGCAGCCCGGTCAGGATCAGCAGCACGACCAGCAGGGCGATGCCGCCGATCGACGCGCTCACCCCGATCAGGTCGAGCCGCGCCGCCGCCACCCCCGGGTTCTCAACGTCTCCGCGCGAGGCACCGGTCGCGACCAGCAGACCGGGGGCCGCCGCCGCGAGCGCCTCGGAGGACGTGCCGTCCTCGCCGAGGACCACCAGCGCGTCGGCCCGGCCGGGATGGCCGGCGAGCGTCCGCGCCGTCCGGTCGCCGAACCACACGACCGCACGGCCAGCGCTGTCCGCCCCCGAACCGCCCGAGACCAGCCCGCTGACCCGGTACGACTCTGGTGCACGGCCGCCCGCCTGCAGCCGGACGGTGTCCCCGACCTCCGCGCCGCTCCCGGCGGCCATCGCCACCTCGTGCGGTGCCAGCGGGGCACGACCCGACCGCAGTTCGACCGGGCCGAGCGCGGTCGACTCCCATCCGCGACCGGTGAGCACGGTGCCGTCCGCGGTGACCACGGGCACGGACACGTCCGCGACGACCCGGACGACCCCCGGCACCTCCGCCAGCCGTTCGGCCGGGGCGATCGACACCCGGGCCCGTTCGAGCAGGGGTCTGACCTCCGTGCGCTGGGACTCGCCGGAGTCCACGATCTTCTCGACCCGCTGGCTCGCGGCGACGACGGCCACGGCAGGGGCGTAGCGGTCGACCGCCCCGTGCGCCCGCAGCGCCGATTCCAGGAGGACGCCGAACGCGCCCGTCAGCGCGGCGGCGAAGAGCAGCGCCGCCGCCACGCCAGCGGCGATCCCGCGCCTCACAGCGAGTCCCAGCGGGCCAGGACGGCCTCCGCGGACGGCGCGGTCAGTTCGTCGACGATCCGGCCCCCTCCGAGGAAGACGACGCTGTCGGCCCACGAGGCCGCCACCGGATCGTGGGTGACGAGGACGACGGTCCGCCCCATCTCGTCGACCGCCTCGCGCAACAGCTTCAGGACGTGCCCGGCCGACCTCGGGTCGAGCGCGGCCGTCGGCTCGTCGGCGAAGACGATTTCGGGGCGCGTCACCAGCGCCCGGGCGACCGCGACGCGCTGCTGCTGGCCACCCGACAGCCGCGCCGGGAGGTGCTTGAGGAGGCCCGCCATGCCCACCCGGTGGACGATCTCCGTCAGCCACTGCCGGTCGGCCTTCTTGCCGCCGAGTGACAGGGGGAGGGTGATGTTCCGTTCGACGTCCATCGACGGCATCAGGTTGTAGCCCTGGAAGACGAAGCCGATCCGCTCGCGGCGCAGCCGGGTCAGCTCGGCCTCGCGCAGCCCGCCCATGTCCACGTCGCCCAGCCGCACCGACCCGTTCGTCGGCCGGTCGAGACCGGACGCGCAGTGCAGGAACGTGCTCTTGCCCGAGCCGGACGGGCCCATGATCGCGGTGAAGCTGCCGGTGCGGAACCCCCAGCTCACCTGCTCCAGCGCGGTCACGTCGCCGTAGGACTTGGAGACCTGGTCCAGAGACACGGCGTACGGTGTGTCCCCGTTCGTCGTCGTCCGTCGCATGATGTGGCCCTTCGATGCTTTTGGTCGGTCATGATCAGGCTTCGAAACTAGGCTCGGGACAGGGGCGGCCGGCAGCGGTCGGCCCCCCGCTCCGGGGGTGTAGCAGGCTCCACCACGAAGGTGGAGCGGGCACTTATGACAAGGAATCAACCGTGACGTACCGTCGTGACCCATGGACTTGAAGGCACGCGCACGTCACAGCCTGCGTTCCACGCGGTATGTCCTCGGCGGCCTCACGACCGCCCTGCCCGCCCTGGCCGGCTACGTGCTGCTGCCGCTGGTCGCCGTCGCGCTCATCGTCGCGCCGGTCCTGCCCTGGGCGATCCGCCCCCTGCGGTCCCTCGCCGACGCCGAGCGCCGCCGCACGGAACGACGCCTCGGCCGGGCGGTACGACGCCCGTACCCGACGCTCCAGGGCAGTGCCCGCCGGCAGACCCTCCAGCTGCTGCGATCCTCCGGGACCGGCAAGGACGTGGCGTGGATGCTGCTCCACGGCATGGTCGGCCTGATCCTGCCCGTCCTCGTCCTCGGCGCCCTCTTCAGCCTCCTGCTGACCCTCTCGATCCCGATGTGGTGGTGGACCCTCCCCAGCGGCACCCTCACCCTCCTGGCCGCCCCCCTCACGACCTGGCTGCAGGCGATCGTCCTGTCCGCCGTCTGCGTCTGGATCTTCGTCCTCCTCTTCCTCTGGCTCGCCCCCGCCGCCGCCCTGTTGGAGACCCGCGTCGCGGAGATGCTGCTGGGGAACTGGACCGGCTCCGGACGCCGGATCGAGGAGCTGACCGCCTCCCGGGCCGGGGCGCTCCAGGCGCACGAGGCGGAACTCCGCAGGATCGAGAGGGACTTGCACGACGGCACCCAGGCGCAACTCGTCGCGGTCGCCATGCGGCTCGGCCTGGCCGACCGCCGGTTCGAGAAGGACCCCGAGAGCGCCAGGAAGCTCATGCTCGACGCCAGGACGACGGTGGACGAGGCACTCGTCCAGCTGCGCACGGTGATCCGCGGCATCCACCCGCCGATCCTCTCCGACCGCGGACTGAACGGCGCGATCCGCTCGCTCGCCACGGGACGGACGATCCCGATCGCCCTCGACCTGCCCGAGCCCGTCCGCCGTCCGCCGGCCGCCGTCGAGGCCGCCGCCTACTTCGTGGTCGCCGAGGCCCTCACCAACATCGCCCGGCACAGCGAAGCGGCTCAGGCCCGGGTGTCCCTCCGGTACGAACGGACCGGCCTGCGCGTCCTCGTCCAGGACGACGGGCGTGGCGGCGCCGTGCCGGGCGCCGGCGCGGGAAGCGGACTCGACGGCGTACGCCAGCGCGTCGCCGCCCTGGACGGTGCGACGAGGATCGACAGCCCTGTCGGTTCCGGAACAACGATTGAGGTGGTACTGCCGTGCGGATCGTGATCGCGGAGGACAACGTCCTTCTCCGCGAGGGCCTGATTCTGTTGCTGGAGGACGTCGGCCACGAGATCGTCGCCGTCGTGGGGAGCGGGCCCGAGGTGGTGCCCACCCTGCTGGAACACCGGCCCGACGCGGCCGTCCTCGACGTCCGGCTGCCCCCCGGATTCCGTGACGAGGGCCTGAGAGCGGCCATCGAGGCCCGCAGGCTGATGCCCGGCCTGCCCATCCTCGTCCTGTCCCAGTACGTCGAGGAGAGCTACGCCGCCGAGCTGCTGGGCCAGGGCGCCTCCGGCGTCGGCTATCTGCTCAAGGACCGGGTCTCCCGCATCGAGGAGTTCCAGCAGGCCCTGGAGCGGGTCGCCGCCGGAGGCACCGCGCTCGACCCCGACGTGGTCTCCCAGCTCATGACCCGTCGCGACCCCCTGGACGAGCTGTCCCCGCGTGAACGCGAGGTCCTCAGCCTCATGGCCCAGGGCCTCGACAACCCGACGATCGCGACCACCCTGTTCATCACCGAGCGCTCGGTGAGCAAGCACATCGGCAACATCCTCGCCAAGCTGAACCTGCCCCCCAGCGACAGCGGCCACCGCCGGGTCCTCGCCGTCCTCGCCTACCTGAAGGCATGACCTCGCGCGCACGGACCGTGACGGCGGTCGCCGTCCCCACCCCGCAGGTGTAGCGGGCTACACCTGCGGGGTGGGAGCAGGACCCGATGTGCCGACAGGGGGTCGGCGGCGAGAGTGGACGACGTAAACGACCCGCTCTCGCCGTCCCTCGGGGGGACGTCGGGGACACACTCAGGAGGAACCCCCATGAGGCCCGCACTCTGGCTGCTGCTCGCCATCTCCACCGCCGCCGCGGTCTACGTCAGCACCTTCGCCGACTACATCGGCACCACCCGGGTCCTGGCCTCGGTGGGGTCGGGCGTCGTCTTCGTCGGCTCGGCCCTCGGTCTGTGGCTGACCAGCAGCAAGGAGTGATCCGGGCGGGCGGGTAACGAGTGAAGAGGCTGTCCGGCAGGATCCGGACGGCCTCTTCCGCATGGTTCGCTCGGCGTCCTGAAGGCGCGATGGAGACCCGCTACACTCCCGCCACCCGGCGAAAGACCAGGTCGGACAGTGAAGTCCTGCTGGAGTACTAGACGCAACGCCGTTCAGTTAGGCGTAGAGGCTGTTCGTCAAGGCCGGTGAACGAGGCAGCGGAGCTGCTGTAGAAGAGGTTTGTCCTCCAAGACATCCT
>NZ_JBEOZK010000016.1:0-173427 GCF_040297565.1 Streptomyces sp. NPDC001728 | reverse complement strand
CAGCCCCGGCCGCCGAGCCGGCCGCCCCGGCCACCGAGCCGGCAGCCCCGGCCGCCGAGCCGGCAGCCCCGGCCGCCGAGCCGGCAGCCCCGGCCACCGAGCCGGCCCCGGAGCCCCCCGCCGAAGGCGACCCCGCCGACCCCACCACCCCCGCCGGAGGCGATCCCGCGTGAACGACGTACTCGACGTCGCCCTCCGGCTGCTCGTCGTCTTCGCCGTGTTCCTCGTACTGCCGCTCGTCGTCGGGCAGACCGAGCACAAGGTCATGGCCCATATGCAGGGCCGCCTCGGGCCCATGTACGCCGGTGGTTTCCACGGCTGGGCCCAGCTCGTCGCCGACGGTGTGAAGTTCGCGCAGAAGGAGGACATCGTCCCGAAGGACGCGGACCGGCGGATCTTCCAGCTCGCCCCGGCCGTCGCCCTCCTCCCGTACCTCCTCGTCCTCGTCGTCATCCCGATCGGCCCGAGCGAGGGCGCTGTCGGCCAGGTCGTCGACGCGGGCATCTTCTTCGCGCTCGCGGTGATGGGCGTCGGCGTGCTCGGCAGCCTGATGGCCGGCTGGGCGTCCGCGAACAAGTACTCGCTGCTGGGGGGCCTCCGTACCGCCGCCCAGCTCCTCGCGTACGAGCTGCCGATGCTCCTCGCCGCCGCCTCCGTCGCGATGGCCGCCGGCACCGTCTCCCTCCCGGGCATCCTGAACGCCTTCGAGTGGTGGTGGCTGCCCTGGCAGATCATCGGCGCGCTGGTGTTCTTCGTGGCGGGCCTCGCGGAGCTCCAGCGGCCCCCGTTCGACATGCCCGTCGCCGACTCGGAGATCATCTTCGGCGCGTACACCGAGTACACCGGCCTCCGCTTCGCGCTGTTCCTGCTCGCCGAGTACGCCGGCATCGTCGTCCTGGCCGGTCTCACCACCGTCCTCTTCCTCGGCGGCTGGCACGGCCCGTTCGGGGCGGACGGCCTCGGCTGGGTCTGGACCCTCCTCAAGACCGCCGTCCTCGCGTTCGTCGTGATCTGGCTGCGGGTCAGCTACCCGCGCCTCCGCGAGGACCAGCTCCAGAAGCTCGCCTGGACGACCCTCGTCCCGCTCGCGCTCGCGCAGATCGCGCTCACCGGCATCGTGAAGGTGGCGATCAGCTGATGTCCCCCCTCCTCCCTCCCTCCCGGCCCGGCATCCCCGGCTCCGGCCTCGCCAAGGGCCTCGCCGTCACCCTCCGCACGATGACGCGGAAGACCGTCACCGCGCAGTACCCCGAGGTCCAGCCCGAGCTGCCGCCCCGCACGCGCGGGGTCATCGGACTGTTCGAGGAGAACTGCACGGTCTGCATGCTCTGCGCCCGCGAGTGCCCCGACTGGTGCATCTACATCGACTCCCACAAGGAGACGGTGCCGCCGGCGGTCCCGGGAGGCCGCGAGCGCAGCCGGAACGTCCTGGACCGGTTCGCCATCGACTTCGCGCTCTGCATGTACTGCGGTATCTGCATCGAGGTCTGCCCCTTCGACGCGCTGTTCTGGTCGCCGGAGTTCGAGTACGCGGAGACCGACATCCACGAGCTGACCCACGAGCGCGACAAGCTCCGCGAGTGGATGTGGACGGTCCCGGAACCGCCCGCGCTCGACCCGCGCGCGGAGGAACCGAAGGAGATCGCGGCGGCCCGCAAGGCAGTGGAGAAGGCCGCGGCAGCCGCCGCAGCCGCCGCCGAGGGGGAGCAGCGGTGATCCTGGCAGCACACACGACCCAAGCGGCGCAGGCAGGACAGCAGGCCCACGGCTTCCTCTCGCCCACCGGCGTCGAGATCCTCTTCCTCCTCGTCGGCCTGGTCACCCTCGGCGCCGCCCTCGTCACCGTCACCACCCGCCAGCTCGTGCACGCCGCGCTCTGGCTGGTCGTGGCGCTCGGCGGGCTCGCGGTCGAGTACCTGCTCCTGACGGCCGAGTTCATCGCCTGGGTGCAGGTCCTGATCTACGTAGGTTCGGTCGTCGTCCTCCTCCTCTTCGGTCTCATGCTCACCAAGGCCCCCATCGGCCGCTCCCCGGACGCCGACTCCGGCAACAGGCCGGTCGCGCTCGCGGTCGCCCTGGCCGCCGGGGCCGCGCTCGTCTGGGTCGTCGTCGACGCCTTCCGCACGACGTGGATCGACCTGGACGGAGCCGTGCAGGGGTCGACGAAGGTGTCGGGCGAGACCCTCTTCCGGCACTGGGTGCTGCCGTTCGAGGCGCTGTCCGTCCTCCTCCTCGCCGCCCTGGTCGGCGCCATCGTGCTCTCCCGCAAGAAGAAGGAGGGGGAACGCTGATGCATCTCGTCTACCCGGCCGTCCTCGCCGCCCTCCTCTTCGCCATCGGCGTGTACGGCGTCCTCGCGCGCCGCAACGCGATCCTGGTCCTGATCTCCGTCGAGCTGATGCTCAACGCCGTCAACCTCAACCTCGTCGCCTTCGACGTCTGGCTCCGCGACACCCTGCACGCGGGCCAGGCCCTCACCCTCTTCACGATCGCCATCGCCGCCGCGGAGATCGGCATCGGCCTCGCGATCGTCCTCGCGGTCCACCGCGACAAGGGCACCGCCGACATCGACCGCCTCCGCGACACGGCGGAGCACCCCTCGCCCCCGGACGACGAAGCCGCGGCGGCGACTCCTCCGGACGACGACAACGACGCCACGCCGACCGGCGAGAAGGCCGAGGCCACCGCGTGACCACCACGACCCTCGCCGTCCTGGTCCCCCTCCTGCCCTTCCTCGGTTCCGCCGCCGGACTGCTGCTCGGCCGCACAGCGCCCGGCTTCGTCCGTCCGCTCGCCGTACTGCCGACGCTCGCCGCCGCCGTCCTGGCCGCCGTGGTCGCCGCCCGCCAGGGCGGCGGGAAGGCGATCGACGCCGCCACCCAGCTCACCCCCACCGGCTCGGTCCCCATCGACCTGGCCCTGCACATCGACGGCTTCGCCGCCCTCGTCGCCGTCCTGGTCGGCGTCGTCGCCACCTGTGTGCAGATCTACTCGACCGGCTACCTCCGCGAGGACCCCCGCTACCCCTCGTACGCCGCGCTCGTCTCCCTCTTCACCTCCGCGATGCTGCTCGTCGTCTACTCCGGCGACCTGATGGTGCTCCTGGTCGGCTGGGAGATCATGGGCATCTGCTCGTACTTCCTCGTCGGCCACTACTGGGAGACCCCCGAGGCGCGCTCCGCCTCCCTGAAGGCCTTCCTCGTCACCAAGCTCGGTGACGTCCCCTTCCTCATCGGCCTCTTCGCGCTCGCCGCCGACGCGGGCACCTTCCGCATCACGGGCGTCCTCGGCGCCGTCGCGAGCGGCGGCCTCGACCACCCCACCCTGATCGCCCTGCTGCTGCTCGCCGGTGTGGCGGGCAAGTCGGCGCAGTTCCCGCTGCACACCTGGCTCCCGGACGCCATGGCCGGCCCCACCCCCGTCTCCGCGCTCATCCACGCGGCGACGATGGTCGCCGCCGGTATCTACTTCACGGCCCGGCTGCTGCCCGTCTTCGCCGCCTCCGCCGCCGCGCTGACGGTGCTCGCGGTGATGGCCGCGATCACGATGGTCGGCTCGGCGCTCGCCGCGCTCGCCCAGGACGACATCAAGCGGGTCCTCGCGTACTCGACGATCGGCCAGCTCGGCTACATGGCCGGTGCGCTCGCCGTCGGCGACCGGGGGGCCGCCGTCTTCCACCTCCTCTCGCACGCCGCGTTCAAGGCGCTGCTGTTCCTCGCCGCCGGCACGGTCATCCACGCCGCCGGTACGAACTCGCTGACCGCCATGTCCCGGATGAGCGGCCTCGCGAAGCGCGTCCCGGACGCGTACTGGACGATGACCGTCGCCCTGCTCGCGCTCGCCGCGGTCCCGCCCTTCGCCGGCTTCTTCTCCAAGGAAGCCGTCCTCGTGGCCGCCGAGCACACCGCGCTCGGGGAGCGGACCGTCGCCCCCGCCGGGGCAGGCTGGACCGTCCTCGTCGCGGGCCTGCTCACCGCCCTGCTGACCGCGGCGTACGCGCTCCGCCTCTGGCTGCGGACCTTCCGCGGCCGGGGCGCCGAGGCCCCCGACCACGGCCGCCAGCCCCTCGCGATGACCACGGTCCTCTGGGTCCTCGCCATTCCCTCCCTGGGCTTCGGACTGACCGTCACCTACCTCGACGACTGGTTCGACGGCAACGACCTCACCCCGACCCTCACCACGGCCGTCCTCGGCACCGGCCTCGCCGCCGCCGGGGCCGTGATCACGTACGCGGCCTGGCGCACCCTCGCCGCCCGGACCGCCGCCGTCCGGCCCCCGGCCCCGCACGTCGCCCACCCCGACGCCGACGCGGGACTCGTCGAGGCCGAGGCGCTGCACCTGCCGCACCCGGCGGAGGACCCGGCCGACCCCGGCCGCGCGCTCCTCGGTCCACTGCACGGTCCCGCCGCCGACGGCTTCCACCTCGACGCCGTCTACCGGGCCGCGTTCGTCCGTCCCGTCCTCGCCGCCGCCTCACTGGTCCGCTTCCTGGACCGCGAGGTCGTCGACACCTACGTACGTGCCGCGGGCAACTCCGCCAAGGGGCTCGGCTGGCTCGTCCGCCGCGCCCAGACCGGCAACGTGCAGACCTATGTGAGCGCCCTGCTCGCCGGCTCCGTCGTCCTGGTGATCGCCGCAGTCGCCCTCGCCAACGCCGTCGCCGGAGCGTGAGCCGTGATCGATATCAGCGAGTCCGTGATGCAGTTCCTTCTGGCGTTGATCGTCGCCGGGCCGCTCCTCGGCGCGGTGGCCGCTCTCCTCCCGGCGCCGCCCGGGCTGAAGGGGAAGTCCCCGGACCAGGCCGTGCTCCGCCACGGAGTCACCGTCACCGGTGTCATCCTGCTGGCCGCGATCGTCCTCGTCCTCGGCTTCGACCACGACCAGCCGTCGAGGATGCAGGCCACTACGGACATCAGCTGGATCAGGGCACTGGACGTGCGGATCCACCTCGGTGTCGACGGCATTTCCCTCCCCCTCCTGGTCCTGACCGCGCTCCTGAGCTTCCTCTGCGCGCTGTACAGCTACTTCAAGATGCCGACGGGCCCGTCCCCGAAGGCCTTCGTCGCCCTGCTGCTCGTCCTGGAGTCCGGCACCCTCGCCACCTTCGCCGTCCTCGACCTCGTCCTGTTCTTCCTGGCCTTCGAGATGGTCCTCATCCCGATGTACTTCCTCATCGCCCGCTGGGGCGGCGAGGGCAGGCGGGCCGCCGCCTGGAAGTTCATCCTCTACACGCTGCTCGGTTCGGTCGTCATGCTGCTCGGCCTGCTCCTCATCGGCGTGAAGGCGGGCACGTTCGACATGGTGGCACTCGCCACTGACAACGGCCGTGGACTGACCACATCGGTGCAGGTCATCGCCGTTCTCGCGATCGGACTCGGGCTCGCGGTGAAGACCCCGATGTGGCCGCTGCACAGCTGGCTCCCGGACGCCCACACCGCCGCCCCGACGGTCGGCTCGGTCCTCCTCGCCGGCGTCCTGCTCAAGATGGGCACCTACGGGTTCGTCCGGATCGTCCTGCCGATCGCCCCCGACGGCATGCGGACCTTCGCCCCCTACCTCGCCGCCTTCGCCGTCGCGGGGATCATCTACGGATCGCTCGCCTGCCTCGCGCTCGCCCGGTCCGGCAACAAGGGCGACCTCAAGCGCCTCATCGCGTACTCCTCCGTCGGCCACATGGGCTTCGTCCTCCTCGGCATCGCCACCATGACCCCCACCGGAGTCAACGGCGCGCTCTTCGCCAACGTCGCCCACGGCCTCGTCACCGGCCTGCTGTTCTTCCTGGTCGGCGCGGTCAAGGACCGCTACGGCACCGCCGACCTCGACACCCTCGCCGGGGCCACCGGCGCCGCCCTCTACGGCCGCGCGCCCCGCCTCGGCGCCCTCCTCGCCTTCGCCGCCGTCGCCTCGCTCGGTCTGCCCGGCCTGGCCGGCTTCTGGGGCGAGATGCTGGCCCTGTTCGGCGCCTTCGAACCGGCCGCCGGCCTCAGCCGCCCCGCCTTCCTCACCTTCATGGCGATCGGCGCCTTCGGCACCCTGCTCACCGCCGCGTATCTCCTCCTCGTCGTCCGCCGCGTCTGCATGGGCGGCCCCCGGCCCGCCGGGGAGACACCGATCGCCGACGTCCAGGGGTACGAGTTCGCCGCCTGGACCCCGCTCGTCGCCCTCACCGTCCTCGCCGGACTCTGGCCCGCCGTCCTCCTCGGCCTCACCGACCCGGCCGTCCAGAAGCTCCTTGCCGGAGGCATCCGATGACCCCTGTGACGACGCTCGCCGGCGAGTCGCTCGTCCAGTCCGTCGACTGGCTCACGATCGCGCCGCCGACCCTGACGGCCGTGGTCGCCCTCGTGGTGCTCGTCGCCGACCTCTTCCTCCCCGAGGAGCGCAAGGGGATCCTCGGCTGGACCGCGATCGGCGGCCTCGTCGCGGCCCTCGCCCTCCTCCTCCCGCTGCGGGCCGGTGACCGCTCCACCTTCTGCCTCACGCCCGACACCCAGATCAGGGCGTGCAGCTACACCGCCGACCACTTCACCCTCGTCATCCAGCTGCTCGTGCTCGGCGGCGCCCTCCTCACGGCGCTGCTCTCGATCACGGAGACCCGCGAGAAGCTCCCGGCCGGCGAGTTCTGGTTCCTTCTGCTGTCCTCCGCCGCGGGCGCGGCCCTGCTGCCCGCCTCCCGCGACCTGGCGACCCTGGTCATCGCCCTCGAAGTGGCCTCGCTGCCCGCGTTCGCGCTGGTCGGCCTCAAGCGCGGCGACCGCAGGTCCGGGGAGGCGGCGCTCAAGTTCTTCCTGTCGTCCGTGACCGCGACCGCCGTCACCCTGCTCGGCGTCAGCTTCGTGTACGCGGCGACCGGCACCCTCCACCTCACGGAGCTGGCCCAGCGCCTCGACGACGTGCCCGGCCAGCTCCAGACGCTCGCCGAGGCGGGCGTGGCCCTCACCCTCGTCGGCTTCGCGTTCAAGACGGCCGCCGTCCCCTTCCACTTCTGGGTCCCCGACACCTATGTGGGCGCCCCGCTGCCGGTGGCCGCCTATCTGTCGGTGGTCGGCAAGGCCGTCGGCTTCACCGGGCTCATCCTGGTGACGGTCGTCGCCTTCCCGTCGTACGCGGACGTGTGGGGCCCGGCGCTCGCGGCCCTGGCCGCGCTGACCATGACCGTGGGCAACGTCGCCGCCCTGCGGCAGGTCTCCACGCGCGCGTGGAGCGCGGTCCGGCTGCTCGCCTGGTCGTCGGTCGCCCAGGCCGGCTACCTCCTGGTGCCGATCGCCGCCGCCGCGTACTCCAGCGACGACCAGGTCGGCGCCACCGTCGCGTACGCCCTGATGTACGCCGTCGTGAACCTCGGCGCCTTCGCGGTGGTCGCGCTCGTCGCCCGTACGCACCCCCTGAACCGCCTCGCCGACTACCGGGGCCTGTACGCGACGCGCCCCGCCGCGGCCCTCGCGCTCGGCTTCTTCCTGCTGAATCTGGCCGGTCTGCCCCCGGGTATCATCGGCCTCTTCGCCAAGGTGACCGTCTTCTCGGCGGCCGTCGACGCGGGCCTCGGCTGGCTGGCCGTGGTCATGGCCGTGAACGTCGTGATCGCGCTCTACTACTACCTCCGCTGGACGGCACTGCTGTTCCGTACGCCGGAAGCCGCGCCCGGAACCGCGCCGGAGGCCGCGCCCGAGACGGGCATGGAGAAGGTCCCCCACAGGGCCCCCGTGCCGATCACCCTGGCGATCGCGCTGACCGCCGTAGCCGGAGCTGTGCTGTCGGGTTACCCGCAGTTCGCCCTCCGCTTCGCCGCGAACAGCCTGTTCTGACCCTCAGAAGAGCCCGCCCCCCACAGAAAAAGAACGAGGAGCAAGACCCCGTGCTGAACGGATTCAAGGACTTCATACTTCGCGGGAACGTCATCTCGATGGCCATCGGTCTGGCCGTCGGTTCCGCGTTCACGGCCGTCGTCACGGGCTTCAGCAAGGCCTTCATCACCCCGCTCATCGGTCTCGCCACCGGCTCCGTCGGCGACTTCAGCGAGGCCAGCTTCAAGATCCAGGGCACGGTCTTCCCGTACGGCCTGGCCATAGCGGCGATCATCGCCTTCGTCATCACGGCCGCCGTCCTCTACTTCCTGATCGTCGTCCCGATGACCAAGATCCAGGTCAAGTTCGCCAAGGCCGAGGCCGCCGACCCCAAGGCCGAGAAGCGCGACTGCCCCCGCTGCTTCACCGAGATCCCTGCCATCGCCTCCCGCTGCGCCCACTGCACCAGCGAGGTCGAGCCCGTCGCCACCGGCCTGGAGAAGCTCGCCGTCCCCGCGGCCCGCTGATCACCCGAACGGCGCACACCACCCCCGGTGCGGCCCGGGGAACCCGAGCTTCCCGCCTGGCGTTGACCAGTACGGAAGGGTCCACTGGAGGTGGGCCTCCCCCCGGACGCAGTCCGGGAGGACGACCACGCAGCAAAGGGTTCCCCTGCCGCACCACTTGGAGGGCGTACCGTGCACCGCCGGCACAACGGGCTGAGGACCGCCGTACTCCTCGGAGGGCTCTCGGCCCTCATCATCGTCATCGGCAGCTTCTTCGGCCGTACGGGGCTGATCGTCGCGCTCGTCGTGGCGCTGGGCACCAACGCGTACGCGTACTGGAACAGCGACAAGCTGGCGCTGAGGGCCATGCGCGCCCGCCCGGTCAGCGAATTCGAGGCACCCGGGCTCTACCGGATCGTGCGGGAGCTCTCCACACAGGCCAGACAGCCCATGCCACGGCTGTACATCTCGCCGACCCAGGCGCCCAACGCCTTCGCGACCGGCCGCAACCCGCGCAACGCCGCGGTCTGCTGCACCGAGGGCATCCTCGCGATCCTCGACGAGCGCGAGCTGCGCGGGGTCATCGGCCATGAGCTGAGCCACGTCTACAACCGGGACATCCTCATCTCCTCGGTCGCCGGAGCCCTCGCCTCCGTGATCATGTTCCTGGTCAACTTCGCCTGGCTGATCCCGGTCGGCCGCTCCAACGACGACGACGGCCCCGGACTGCTCGGAATGCTCCTGGTCATGATCCTGGGCCCGGTCGCCGCCTCCGTGATCCAGCTGGCCATCTCCCGCTCCCGGGAGTACGAGGCCGACGCCTCCGGCGCCCAGCTCACCGGCGACCCGCTCGCCCTGGCCAGCGCCCTGAGGAAGCTGGACGCGGGAACCAAGCAGCTGCCGCTGCCCCCCGAGCCCCGGATCGAGACCGCGAGCCACATGATGATCGCGAACCCCTTCCGGCCCGGACAGGGCATGTCCAAGATGTTCTCCACCCATCCGCCGATGGCCGAGCGCATCGCCCGGCTCGAACAGATGGCAGGTCACCGACCGTGAAGACGATCCTCAATGTCATATGGCTGATCCTGTGCGGCTTCTGGATGTTCCTGGGCTACATGCTCGCGGGCGTCCTGCTCTGCATCACGATCATCGGCATCCCCTTCGGGCTCGCCGCGTTCCGCATCGGCGTCTACGCCCTGTGGCCCTTCGGCCAGACGGTCGTCGACCGCCGTGACGCGGGCGCGCCCTCCTGCGTCGGCAACGTGCTGTGGCTGATCCTCGCCGGCTGGTGGCTGGCCCTCGGTCACATCACCACCGGCATCGCCCTCTGCATCACGATCATCGGCATCCCACTCGGCATCGCGAACTTCAAGATGATCCCGGTCTCGCTGCTGCCACTGGGCAAGGAGATCGTCCCCACGGACCAGGCGTACGGCTACCAGAGTCGCTGAGGTGCCCGGTGCAGAACCCGAGGTACGCACTCCTCTCCGGCCGGTACGCGGTCGCGCTCTGCACGGACGTCGAAGGCCTCTTCGGCGAACCCGACCCGCCGCCCCGCACGCGGTACGAGCTCCGCGGCTGCGAACCGCGCGGCGAGCTGGCCCGCGCCGTCACCGAGGCGATCGTGGAGGGCACGGCCCCGCTCGGCACCCTCGATGTGGAGACCCCCGACGGGCCCTGGCGCTTCGACGCCGTCCGCGTCCTGGGCGCGCGCGGCGACACCGTCACGGTCGAGAGCGCGGGCGCCCCTCGCCGCGTCCCCGGGGCGTACGGCACCACCCCGTGCGCCCACTTCATACCGGTCGCCCGCGAGACCGGGACCGGCCGCACCGAGGTCACCTTCCTCGGCTGCTCCCCGCGCGGCGCGCTCCGCGACGCCCTGGCCGCCGGCGCCGAGGAGTTCGAGGCGGTCCGCTACCAGGGCCTCACCTGGCTCGGGAACCACCACCACGAGGCCGAGGCGGGCCACGTCACCGGCTGGGACACCTCCGCCGGCCACCGCGGTCTGATCGACCTGACCGTGTCCTTCTCCCGTACGGGCCTCCTGCCGCACCCGACCCGGGACGTGTGGGACCTCTTCTGGCGCGACCGGCCCACCGAGCCGGGAACCTGGCGCCGCTTCCCCGGCCCCGGCCGGGCCCTGTGGCTGGCCCAGGCCGCCGCACTCGGCTCGTACGGCGCCCGGGAGGTCGTCCCGGGCGCGACCTACCACCTCGACGGCACCGGCGTCCTCGACGAGGACTCCTTCCTCTGTGCCGTGGGCGAGACCGTCCACGGCCCCGGTCACGCCTTCCGCGGCCCCGGCCACGCCCGCGCGGGAGACGTCCGGGCGGTCGGCGAGGCACTGGAGGGCGCCACCCTCGTCTGGCACCACGCCGACGTGGCCCGCGCCTGCCTCGGCGTGCGCCCGCTGACCGGACGGCGCCCGGCCACCTTCCACGAGATCACCGAGGGCCTCACGGCCGCGGGGGTACGGCTCGTCCTCGGCTGACCGCCCACGCCACGGCCCCCGCCGCGACGACCGCCGAGCCCGCGAGGACGGAACCGAACGGCAGCGCGAAGGCCAGCGCCCCGCACCCGGCGAGCCCGAGCGCGGCGAGCGGGCGCCGCTCCGGCCCCAGCGTCCAGGCCGAGGCGTTCGCGATCCCGTAGTAGACCAGCACCCCGAACGACGAGAAGCCGATCGCACCCCGGACGTCCGCCGTCGCCGCCACCACGGCCACCACCGCGCCCACCGCGAGCTCCATCCGGTGCGGCACCTGGAAACGCGGGTGGACGGCCGCGAGCGCCGTCGGCAGATACCCGTCCCGGGCCATGGCCAGGGCCGTACGGGACACCCCGAGGATCAGCGAGAGCAGCGAGCCCAGAGCGGCGACGGCCGCGCCCACCGCGACCACCGGCACCAGCCAGTCGGCGCCGGCCGCGCGGGCCGCGTCGGTCAGCGGGGCGGGAGAGTCGGCCAGGGCTTCGGGGCCGAGGACGGTGAGCACGCTCACCGCGACGAGCACGTACACGGCGAGCGCGATCCCGAGCGCGAGGGGTACGGCACGGGGGATCGTCCGGGCCGGATCGCGGACCTCCTCGCCGAGCGTGGCGATGCGCGCGTACCCCGCGAACGCGAAGAAGAGCAAACCCGCGGCCTGGAGGACGCCGCCGAAGGTCAGCTCCCCGCCGGGCGCGAGCGGGGAGGTCCCGCCGGCCCCGAGGGAGACCACGACCAGCACGAGGAGGACCGCGAGGACCAGCGCCACGATCACCCGCGTGAGCAGGGCCGACTTCTGAACTCCCCCGTAGTTCACGGCCGTCAGGGCCACCACGGCGGCCACCGCCACCACGTGCGCCTGCCCCGGCCACAGATACGCCCCGACGGTCAGCGCCATCGCCGCGCAGGAGGCGGTCTTGCCCACCACGAACGCCCAGCCGGCCAGATACCCCCAGAAGGGTCCCAGGCGTTCGCGACCGTACACATAGGTGCCGCCGGAGCTGGGGTGGCGGGCGGCGAGCCGGGCCGAGGCCATGGCGTTGCAGTACGCGATGACGGCGGCGGTCCCGAGCGCGAGCAGCAGCCCGCCGCCGGACCCGGCGGCGCCGGCGGCCGGCCCGAGGGCGACGAAGATCCCGGCCCCGACCATGGCACCGAGCCCGATCACGACCGCGTCGAAGACACCGAGGGACCGCCGCAGCTCACCAGTCATGCGCCGCAGCCTAGGGGGTGTCCCGGCGTGTCTACGGCCCGGTCTCCCTGAGCGTGATGTTCAGCCGTCCGGTCAGCCCGAGCTCCGGATCGGCCGTCCCCGGGAACACCTTCGGCACCCCGTGGTGCACCCACCGGGACACCCCGCCGAACACGAACAGGTCCCCGGAGGCCAGATCCACGTCCTGGTACGGCCGGCCCCGGCTCTCCTCGTTGCCGAAGCGGAACACGCACCGGTCCCCGAGGCTCAGCGACACCACCGGCGCACCCGAACGCTCCTCCCGGTCCTGGTGCATCCCCATCCGCGCCCCCGGCGCGTAGAAGTTCACCAGCGCGGTGTCGGGCGTGAAACCCCCGTCGTCCCCGTACGCCTCGACCAGCGCCTCCCGGCCCAAGGTCACGAGCCAGCCGGGCAGCGGCACCCCGACGGTGTCGAGATAGCGGTACGGCTCCCACTGCCGCCCCAGGCACAGCGAGCGCACCGACATGACGCCCCCGCCGGGCAGCACGGTCTGCCGGTACGGCACCGGCCCCCGCCCCCACTCACGGCAGACGTCCACCAGCTCCCGCTGCCGGGCGAACGGCAGCCACCCGGGGACGTGCACGGCGCCGGGCGCCACCGTGGCCCGCTCGCGCGGGAACAGCCCCTCGGTCACACCAGGGCCCCCTCCAGGCCCAGGAGCCGCTCCTTGCGCTCCAGCCCGGCGGCGTACCCGCGCAGACTCCCGTCGGCCCCGATCACCCGGTGGCAGGGCCGCACCACGAGCAGCGGATTGCGCCCGATCGCGGTCCCCACCGCCCGCACCCCGGCGCCCGGGGAACCGACGCGCCGCGCGATCTCCCCGTACGAGACGGTCGTGCCGTACGGGATCTCCTCCAGCGCCTGCCAGACGCGCCGCTGGAACGGGGTCCCGGCCTCGCCGTCGAGCGGCAGCTCGAACCGGTGCCGGTGCCCGGCGAAGTACTCCCCGAGCTGCTCGACGGCCTCGCCGAAGGCCTCGGGCGCCAGGACCCACCCGTCCTCGACCTCGACGGCACCCTTCTGCCCCGGCAGGGACAGCGAGCGCAGCACGGCACGGCCCCCTCCGGCGAGCTGCCCGACAAGCAGCATCTCGCCCAGGGGGCCGTCGGCGTACGCGTACACGGTCATGGCTGGTTCCTCTCCCCGCACGGGTCTTCCACAGACCCAGTGTGCGGGGACCGCCGAACCTCGGGCTGGCGGTATTCGGACATGACCTTCACGACCGCTGAGGGGTCAGCGGTAGTTCACGAACTGGATCGCGAAGTCGAAGTCCTTGCCCTTGAGCAGCGCCTGAACGGCCTGCAGGTCGTCCCGGCTCTTCGAGCTGACCCGCAGCTCCTCGCCCTGCACCTGCGCCTTGACGCCCTTGGGGCCCTCGTCGCGGATGGCCTTCGCGACCTTCTTGGCGTTCTCCTGGGAGATGCCCTCCTGGACGGAGGCGAAGAGCTTGTACTCCTTGCCGGACAGCTGCGGCTCACCCTCGACGTCCAGCGACTTCAGCGAGATGCCCCGCTTGATCAGCTTGGACTGGAAGATGTCGAGGATCGCCATGACGCGCTCCTCGCCGTTCGCCTGCATCAGGATCTTCTCGCCCGACCAGGCGATCGAGGCGTTGGTTCCCTTGAAGTCGTAGCGCTGCGAGATCTCCTTCACGGCCTGGTTGAGGGCGTTGTCGACCTCCTGCCGCTCGACCTTGGACACGATGTCGAAACTGGAGTCGGCCATGACTCGTGGCTCCTTGCTCGGATGCTGGGGGTACAGCCCAAAGCCTAGGGGGTGCGCAACGGCCCGAACGGCTGATCAATCCGGTGGCGAAGCACCCCCTGGGATCAGGTATCGTTTACGTCGTTGCCACGGAACACCGCAGAAAAGCGGCTCCACGGCAGCGATCTCATGGCGATGTGCCCGAGTGGCCAATGGGAGCGGACTGTAAATCCGTCGGCTTAGCCTACCCAGGTTCGAATCCTGGCGTCGCCACGCGATACGGAAGGTCCCCGGTGCTTGCACCGGGGACCTTCTCGCGTTTCCGCGGGCCGGGCGGGGGCTCAGTTTCCGGCCACGTCCTTCACCGCGACCGACAGCGGGGTCGAGCCCGCGATCAGTTCCAGGGTCAGGCCGGCCGTCGCCGGGGTGTCCAGGAGTTCCGCCAGGACCGCCGCCACGTCGTCCCGGGGGACCGGGCCGCGGCCCGTGCGGGCCTCCAGTCGGACCATGCCCGTGCCCGCGTCGTTCGTCAGCGAACCCGGGCGCAGGACCGTCCAGTCCAGCGCCGTACGCGACCTGACCTCGTCGTCGGCGGCGCCCTTCGCGCGGAGGTACGCGTCGAAGATCTCGTCGCCCGGGTGGGTGGAGTCGGCGCCCATCGAGGAGACGACGACGAAGCGCCGCACGCCCGCCCGCTCCGCCGCGTCCGCGAACAGCACCGCTGCCGCCCGGTCCACCGTGTCCTTGCGGTCCGCCCCGCTGCCCGGCCCCGCGCCCGCCGCGAAGACCGCCGCGTCCGCGCCCTGGAGCACCGCGGCGACCATCTCCACCGACGCCGACTCCAGGTCCAGGACGACGGGCTCCGCGCCCGCGTCCCGCAGGTCCCCCGCCTGCTCCGGTCTGCGGATGATCCCCGCGACCTCGTGCCCGCCCGCCGAGAGCAGCCTCTCCAGGCGCCGGGCGATCTGTCCGTGTCCTCCAGCGATGACGATGCGCATACTCACGACCGTACGACGGGACCGGCCGGAGGGCTTCCCGGCTCCGGCGGACGCTCCGGGCGCGCCTGCCTCGGCAGGTCCAGCGCCGCCGCCGAGTCGCAGTACTCCCGTACCGCGCTGGTCCGGGCCACCACCCGCCCCCGGTGCACCACGAGCCGGCTGTACGCGAGGGACAGCACGCCCGAGAGGCGCTCGCCGCGCACCGCGAGCAGCTCCGCGGGGAAGCCGGCCTCCACCCGCACCTCCGGCAGCCCCATCACCGCCCGCGCCTCCGCGCTCACCGCCGCGTACGCCTCCTCCGGCGGGAGCCCGCCGAGCGAGGCCAGCAGGTATGCCGCCTCCAGCGGATCGCCGCGCCCCACCGGGTTCGCCACGTCCCGCAGCGCCCCGCTGCCCGCCGCGACCCGCACCCCCGCCGCCCGCAGCAGCCGTACCGGCGCCGAGCCGCGCCGCTCCGTGCTCCCGCAGCCGCCCTGCGGCAGGCACACCACGGTCACCCCGGCCGCCGCCAGCCCGTCCGCCGCCCGCCGGGCCACCTCGGCGGGCAGCCGGCCGAGCCCCGCGCACGGGCCGATCGACACCCCCGGGCGCAGCCCGCCGGCCATCGCCGCGAGCCGGGCGAGCCGCGCCGGGTCGCCGCCGTCGGTGTGCAGGTCGACCGGGACGCCGTGCTCGGCCGCGACCTCCAGAACCGCTTCCACGTAGCCGGAGGGGTCCGGGTCGAGGTCCGGGCAGCCGCCGACCACCCCGGCGCCCATCTTCAACGCGTCCCGCAGCATCGCCAGGCCGTCGGCGCCCGCCACCCCGGTGAGCAGCCTCGGCACCGCGACCGCGGTGAGGTCCACCAGGCCGCGCAGTGAGCGCCTGGCCTGGAGGACGGCTTCGAGCGGGCCGAGCCCGTGGACGTCGCCGGTCCGCACGTGCGCGCGTTGCCCGGTGGCGCCGTGGCCGAGCTGGAGCAGCGCGGCCTCGGTGGCCCGGCGCTGCACCTCCTCGGGGGCGTACGAGACGGGCCCGGGGGAGTCTGCGGAGAGAGCGGTGTCGGCGTGCGCGTGGGGTTCGGCGGCGGCGGGCAGCAGCAGATAACCGGTGAGGTCGACCCGTGCTCCGACGGCGGCGAGGCTGCCGGCCGTGCCGACCGCCTCGATACGCCCGCCGACGAGCCGTACGTCGACGGTCCGCCCGTCGGTGAGCCGTGCGTGGGAGAGCAGGAGGGAGGTCGAGTCGGCCGTGGTGGCGGCCCCGTCCTCGGGCGGCGGCGTGGGCTGCTTGCTGTCGGCTGACATCGGGCTCCTCAAGGCTCCTCAAGATCAAGATCACGCAGCGTGGGGGCCGAGCCTAGGGGCGCTCGGTCCGCGCTTCGAGGAGGAGCGCAATAGTCGTACCGATGAGGCCACGAGTGGCGTACGGGACGCCTGGTGGGGACCCTCGCGGGGGCTCCGCGAAACGGATTTGGGTGATGGGCCGGAGACCGTGTAATGTCTTCCTCGCTCGCCCCAATAGCTCAGTCGGTAGAGCGTCTCCATGGTAAGGAGAAGGTCTACGGTTCGATTCCGTATTGGGGCTCTGGTGAGAAGGACCCGTCTTCGGGCGGGATCCGGATCATCAAAGCGGTGTAGCTCAGTCGGTAGAGCAAGCGGCTCATAATCGCTGTGTCACCGGTTCAAGTCCGGTCACCGCTACACACGGTAGCCGATTGTGGGGTCGGTCCTTCGATCGGCTACTCTTTTATGCGTTCATCCGTCCCATCCGTCCAAGGAGCACTCACGTGGCTGCCACCGACGTCCGCCCGAAGATCACGCTGGCCTGCGTGGAGTGCAAGGAGCGGAACTACATCACCAAGAAGAACCGGCGTAACAACCCGGATCGCATGGAGATGAAGAAGCACTGCCCCCGCTGCAACTCGCACACTGCGCACCGCGAGACGCGCTAATCAGGCTCGTACACGAGGCCGTCCCCACTGCGGGGGCGGCCTCGTGTCGTTTGTCGGCACACAGACGGCGACGGCACCGCCGGAGCCCTCGGCAACAAATCCAGGAGGTATCGAGTCCATGGCGCTCGACCAGTCCTTCGTGGGCCGGACCTATCCGCCCACCGCGCCCTACGAGGTCGGCCGCGAGAAGATCCGCGAGTTCGCCGAGGCGATCGGCGACGCGAATCCCGCGTACACCGACACCGAGGCGGCCAAGGCGCTCGGGCACTCCGATGTGATCGCCCCGCCGACCTTCGTGTTCGCCATCACGTTCAAGGCGGCCGGCGCGGTCATCGAGGACCCGCAGCTGGGCCTGGACTACAGCCGCGTCGTGCACGGCGACCAGAAGTTCGCCTACACCCGGCCCGTCCGCGCCGGGGACCGGCTCTCGGTCACCTCCACCATCGAGGCGATCAAGTCCCTCGCGGGCAACGACATCCTGGACATCCGCGGCGAGGTCCACGACGCCTCCGGCGAGCACGTGGTGACCGCCTGGACCAAGCTCGTCTCCCGCGCACCCGAGGGGGTCTGACCATGACCGCGAAGATCGCCTACGACGAGGTCGAGGTCGGCACCGAGCTGCCCGCGCAGGCCTTCCCCGTGACGCGCGCCACGCTGGTGCGGTACGCGGGCGCCTCCGGGGACTTCAACCCCATCCACTGGAACGAGAAGTTCGCGGTGGAGGTCGGCCTGCCCGACGTCATCGCCCACGGCATGTTCACCATGGCCGAGGCGGTCCGCGTCGTCACCGACTGGGCCGGCGACCCCGCCGCCGTCGTCGAGTACGGCGTCCGCTTTACCAAGCCCGTCGTCGTCCCCGACGACGGGACCGGTGCGCTCATCGAGGTCAGCGCCAAGGTCGCGGCCAAGCTCGACGACCAGCGGGTCCGGGTGGACCTCACGGCGATGTGCGCCGGCCAGAAGGTGCTGGGGATGAGCCGGGCCGTGGTCCGGCTCGCCTGACGCGGCTGACGGGCCCCGCTTTCCGCCGTGGCGGAAAGCGGGGCCCGTACTCTTGAGCCCGTGCAGCTCCTCAACGACGCCCCCCTCGCGCCCCTGACCACCTTCCGGCTCGGTGGCCCCGCCGCCCGGCTCGTCACCGCCACCACGGACGACGAGGTCGTCGCGGCCGTGCGTGAGGCCGATGCCGCGGGGACCCCGCTGCTGATCATCGGCGGCGGCTCCAACCTGGTCATCGGGGACAAGGGCTTCGACGGCACCGCGCTGCGCATCGCCACCACCGGCTTCGCCCTGGACGGGACCCGGCTCGAACTCGCCGCCGGCGAGGTCTGGACGGACGCCGTCGCCCGGACCGTCGAGGCCGGGCTCGCCGGGATCGAGTGCCTGGCCGGCATCCCCGGCTCGGCCGGCGCGACCCCCATCCAGAACGTCGGCGCCTACGGGCAGGACGTCTCCGCCACCGTCACCGAGGTCGTCGCCTACGACCGGCGCGCGGGGGAGACCGTCACCCTCACGGGCGCCGAGTGCGCCTTCTCGTACCGGCACAGCGTCTTCAAGGACCACCCCGAGCGGTACGTGGTGCTGCGCGTCCGGTTCGAGCTGGAGGACGCGGACGGGATGTCCGCCCCGATCAAGTACCCGGAGACCGCCCGCGCCCTCGGCGTCGAGGCGGGCGACCGGGTGCCCCTCGCGACCGCCCGCGAGACCGTGCTGCGGCTGCGCGCCGGCAAGGGCATGGTCCTGGACCCGGAGGACCACGACACCTGGTCGGCGGGCTCCTTCTTCACCAACCCGATCCTCACGGCAGGGGAGTACGGGACCTTCCTCGCGCGCGTGGCCGGGCGTCTCGGCGCGGACGTCGCCCCGCCGGCCTTCCCCGCGGGCGGGGACGGCGAGGTGAAGACCTCAGCCGCCTGGCTGATCGACCGGGCCGGGTTCACCAAGGGGTACGGCTCCGGGCCCGCGCGGATCTCCACCAAGCACACGCTCGCCCTCACCAACCGGGGCGAGGCGACCACCGAGGACCTGCTGGCGCTCGCCCGCGAGGTCGTCTCCGGGGTTCACGAGGCCTTCGGGATCACCCTCGTCAACGAGCCGGTGACGGTCGGCGTCAGCCTCTGAGGTTCCGTACGCGGCTGTTCGGCCCGCGGCTGTTCAGTACGCGACGCCCACGCCCTGCTTGACCGTCGCCGGGTCGTCGATCATCGACAGCATCGCGTGGGCCACGTCCGCGCGGGCGAGGGAGCGGCCCCGGGGCGGGTTCCCGCCGACGACCGTGCGGTAGCGGCCGGTGACCGGCTTGTCCGTCAGCTTGGGCGGGCGTACGGAGGTCCAGTCGGCGCCGCTCGCGGCGAGCTCGGACTCCATCACCCGCAGGTCGGCGTAGATGTCCGTCGACGCCGCCCGCGGCCTCATGCGGACCGTGGGGCTCGCCCGCACCACGACCAAGGAGATCGCCAAGGCCGCGGGGTGCTCGGAGGCCGCGCTCTACAAGTACTTCGCGAGCAAGGAGGCCCTGTTCCTCGCCGTACTCAACGAGAGGCTGCCCCGGCTCGGCGGACTCCTCGACACCCTCGCCGCCGACCCCGGCGGCCGTACCGTCGAGGAGAACCTCGCCGAGGTCGCCCGGCAGGCCGCGCTCTTCTACGAACAGACGTTCCCGATCGCCGCCTCCCTCTACGCCGAACCGCGGCTCAAGCAGCGCCACGAAGAGGTCATGCACGCCTACGGGCGCGGCCCCCACAAGCCCATCGAGGGCCTCGCCGCCTGTCTGCGCGCCGAGCAGCGGCACGGGCGCATCGCCGCCGACGCCGACCCGGTGGCCGCCGCGTCGCTGCTCCTGGGCGCCTGCGTCCAGCGCGCCTTCGCCTGGGAGACGAGCCCGGACCGCAGGCCGCCGGACTCCCTCGACGACTTCGCCCGCGGGCTCGCCCGCACCCTGCTCAGGGGGATCAGCTAGCGATCCAGTCGTCGATCCCCGCGAGCAGCTTCGCCCGTACGTCCTCCGGGGCCGCCGAGCCCCGTACCGACTGCCGGGCCAGCTCCGCCAGCTCCGCGTCCGTGAAGGCGTGGTGCCGGCGGGCGATCTCGTACTGCGCGGCGAGCCGCGAGCCGAAGAGCAGCGGGTCGTCCGCGCCGAGCGCCATCGGCACCCCCGCCTCGAAGAGCGTCCGCAGGGGCACGTCCTCGTGCTTCTCGTACACCCCGAGGGCCACGTTCGACGCGGGGCAGACCTCGCAGGTCACCCCGCGCTCCGCGAGCCTGCGCAGCAGCCGCGGGTCCTCCGCCGACCGCACGCCGTGGCCGACCCGCGCCGCCCGCAGGTCGTCCAGGCAGTCCCGTACCGAAGCGGGACCCGTCAGCTCGCCGCCGTGCGGGGCCGCGAGCAGACCGCCGTCACGGGCGATGGCGAAGGCCCGGTCGAAGTCCCGCGCCATGCCCCGCCGCTCGTCGTTGGAGAGCCCGAAGCCGACGACGCCCCGGTCCGCGAACCGCACCGCGAGCCGGGCGAGCGTACGCGCCTCCAGCGGGTGCTTCATCCGGTTCGCCGCGACCAGCACCCGCATCCCGAGCCCGGTCTCCCGCGAGGCCGCGTCGACCGCGTCGAGGATGATCTCCAGGGCGGGGATGAGCCCGCCGAGGTGCGGGGCGTACGAGGTGGGGTCGACCTGGATCTCCAGCCACCCGGAACCGTCCCTGACGTCCTCCTGGGCCGCCTCGCGCACGAGCCGCTGGATGTCCTCGGGGGCGCGCAGACAGGAGCGGGCGACGTCGTAGAGACGCTGGAAGCGGAACCAGCCGCGCTCGTCGGTCGCCCGCAGCCGGGGAGGCGTACCGCCCTTGAGCGCCTCGGGGAGGCGCACCCCGTACTTGTCGGCCAGTTCGAGCAGGGTCGAGGGCCTCATCGAACCGGTGAAGTGCAGGTGCAGATGGGCCTTCGGAAGGGTCGTGAGATCGCGGTATTCGTGCTCCATCGGCCGATCCTGCCCTACCCGAATGGACGAACACAGCCCGTTTCCCCGATCGGGACCTCGCTAGAACGCAAAAACGGGCCCCCGGTTCCGAAGAACCGGGGGCCCGTCCGGCCCCCTCCCAAGAGCAGGCCGGACTCGCTCAGTCCGTGGCCTCGGCCAGCAGCTTCTGGATCCGGGACACGCCCTCCACCAGGTCCTCGTCGCCCAGCGCGTACGAAAGACGCAGGTAGCCCGGGGTGCCGAAGGCCTCGCCCGGGACGACCGCGACCTCGGCCTCGTCCAGGATCAGGGCCGCGAGCTCGACCGAGCTCTGCGGGCGCTTGCCGCGGATCTCCTTGCCGAGCAGCGGCTTCACCGAGGGGTACGCGTAGAACGCGCCCTCCGGCGTCGGGCAGTACACGCCCTCGATCTCGTTCAGCATCCGCACGATCGTCTGGCGGCGACGGTCGAAGGCGGTGCGCATCTCCGCGACGGCGTCCAGGTTGCCCGAGACGGCGGCGAGCGCGGCGATCTGCGCGACGTTGCTCACGTTGGACGTGGCGTGCGACTGGAGGTTCGTCGCGGCCTTCACGACGTCCTTCGGGCCCACGATCCACCCGACGCGCCAGCCCGTCATGGCGTACGTCTTCGCCACGCCGTTGACCACGATGCACTTGTCGCGCAGCTCGGGGACGATCGCCGGCAGCGAGGTGAACTTCGCGTCGCCGTAGACCAGGTGCTCGTAGATCTCGTCGGTCAGGACCCACAGGCCGTGCTCGACGGCCCAGCGGCCGATGGCCTCCGCGTCGGCCTCGGTGTAGACCGCGCCGGTCGGGTTGGACGGCGAGACGAAGAGGACGACCTTGGTCCGCTCCGTCCGGGCCGCCTCCAGCTGCTCCACCGAGACCCGGTAGCCGGTGGTCTCGTCGGCCACGACCTCCACCGGGACACCGCCCGCGAGACGGATCGACTCCGGGTACGTCGTCCAGTACGGCGCCGGGACGATGACCTCGTCGCCCGGGTCGAGGATCGCGGCGAACGCCTCGTAGATCGCCTGCTTGCCGCCGTTGGTCACCAGGACCTGGGAGGCGTCGACCTCGTAGCCGGAGTCGCGCAGCGTCTTGGCGGCGATGGCGGCCTTCAGCTCGGGCAGACCGCCGGCCGGTGTGTAGCGGTGGTACTTCGGGTTCTTGCAGGCCTCGACGGCCGCGTCGACGATGTAGTCCGGGGTCGGGAAGTCGGGCTCACCCGCGCCGAAACCGATCACCGGGCGCCCGGCGGCCTTGAGGGCCTTGGCCTTGGCGTCGACGGCGAGGGTGGCGGACTCGGAGATCGCACCGATCCGGGCGGAGACCCGACGCTCGGTGGGAGGGGTAGCAGCGCTCATACGGCCCATCGTCCCAGACCGGCTCAGGCCCCGGCACACAGGTTTCACGGACCGGACAGGAACGGTCATTCCCGGTCGTACGCGCGTCCGGCGGCAGGTCCGTCGTGGTTTCTGTTCGACGCGGGGCCCCCTGACCACGTATGCTCACTCCTCGTTGGCCCGCAGCGACCACATCTCACGATGCGGTACGTTGAGGGACACCAACAAAGGGTCGTAGCTCAATTGGTAGAGCACCGGTCTCCAAAACCGGCGGTTGGGGGTTCAAGTCCCTCCGGCCCTGCTACACACACCGCCAGGTGTTGTGCGCATGTACGTACTTCATTGCACCGCCGTGCGGCTCCACCCGGGCGCGGCACGGCCGACCCGGAATCAGGTGAGAGATCGTGACGGACGCCGTAGGCTCCATCGACATGCCTGATGCCGACGACGAGGCCGCCGACGCGAAGAAGAAGTCGCGCAAGGGCGGCAAGCGCGGAAAGAAGGGCCCCCTGGGCCGTCTCGCGCTCTTTTACCGGCAGATCATCGCGGAACTCCGCAAGGTCGTCTGGCCGACGCGCAATCAGCTGACGTCGTACACCACTGTGGTGATCGTCTTCGTCGTCATCATGATCGGCCTCGTCACCGTGATTGACTATGGCTTCCAGGAAGCAGTCAAGTACGTCTTCGGCTGACTTTTTGTTCCACCCCATCTGTATCGCAGGAAGAAGCAGCCACCGTGTCTGACGCGAACCTGAACGACGCCTTCGAGTCCGAGTCCGTCGAGGACGAGCTGGACATCGTCGAGGCCGCCGACGAGGACCAGGCGGACGCTGCTGACGAGGTCGCAGGCGAGGCCGCCGAGGAAGCCGCTCTCCACGTCGAGGACGAGGACGAGGACGAGCAGGAGTCCGACGAGGACGTCGACGCCGCCGAGGGCGACGAGGACGAGACCGTCGAGACCGTCACGGCCGAGGACGAGGCCGCGGAGGACGAGGACACCGAGGAAGAGACCGAAGAGGAGGCCGAGCCGGCCGCCCCGGTCGACCCGGTTGCCGCGCTCCGTGAGGAGCTGCGCACGCTCCCCGGCGAGTGGTACGTCATCCACACCTACGCGGGCTACGAGAAGCGCGTGAAGGCCAACCTGGAGCAGCGCGCCGTCTCGCTCAACGTCGAGGACTTCATCTACCAGGCCGAGGTGCCCGAGGAAGAGATCGTCCAGATCAAGGGCGGCGAGCGGAAGAACGTCAAGCAGAACAAGCTTCCCGGCTACGTTCTCGTCCGCATGGACCTGACGAACGAGTCCTGGGGCGTCGTCCGGAACACCCCCGGTGTCACCGGCTTCGTGGGCAACGCCTACGACCCGTACCCGCTGACGCTGGACGAGATCGTCAAGATGCTCGCCCCCGAGGCCGAGGAGAAGGCCGCCCGCGAGGCCGCCGAGGCCGAGGGCAAGCCGGCTCCGGCCCGCAAGCTCGAGATCCAGGTCCTGGACTTCGAGGTCGGCGACTCGGTCACCGTCACCGACGGCCCCTTCGCCACCCTCCAGGCGACCATCAACGAGATCAACCCCGACTCGAAGAAGGTCAAGGGCCTCGTCGAGATCTTCGGTCGCGAGACCCCGGTCGAGCTCAGCTTCGACCAGATCCAGAAGAACTGATCTCACAGATTTCCGACCAGGTCAGAGTGGCTGTCAAAGCCGCTCTGACCTGCTCGGTTTTTGGCCGCGCGTCTATACCCGTTATCGTTGTGCGGTATGCCTCCATCCGGATGACCGGATGGCGGGCTGAACACTCTCACTAGGACCCGGAGAGAGCAATGCCTCCCAAGAAGAAGAAGGTCACGGGGCTTATCAAGCTCCAGATCAACGCCGGTGCGGCGAACCCGGCTCCGCCGGTCGGCCCCGCGCTCGGTCAGCACGGCGTCAACATCATGGAGTTCTGCAAGGCCTACAACGCCGCGACCGAGTCGCAGCGTGGCATGGTCGTGCCGGTGGAGATCACGGTCTACGACGACCGTTCCTTCACCTTCGTCACCAAGACTCCGCCGGCCGCCAAGCTGATCCTCAAGGCCGCTGGTGTGGACAAGGGCTCCGGCGAGCCGCACAAGACCAAGGTTGCCAAGCTCACGGCCGCCCAGGTCCGCGACATCGCCACGGTCAAGCTCCCCGACCTGAACGCCAACGACCTGGACGCCGCGTCCAAGATCATCGCTGGCACCGCCCGTTCCATGGGCATCACGGTCGAGGGCTGATCACCCCCCTCGTGACCTCAGTGGTAGGGCCTGCGCGGCCCGCACCACGACTCCATACCTGAACCAACAGGAGAAGCAGTGAAGCGCAGCAAGGCTCTCCGCTCCGCGGACGCCAAGGTCGACCGCGAGCGGAACTACGCGCCCCTCGAGGCCGTCCGTATCGCCAAGGACACCGCCACCACGAAGTTCGACGGCACCGTCGAGGTCGCCTTCCGCCTGGGCGTCGACCCGCGCAAGGCCGACCAGATGGTCCGTGGCACCGTGAACCTTCCGCACGGCACCGGCAAGACCGCCCGGGTCCTGGTCTTCGCGACCGGTGACCGTGCCGAGGCCGCGATCGCCGCGGGCGCCGACATCGTCGGCTCCGACGAGCTCATCGACGAGATCTCCAAGGGCAACCGCCTGAACGAGTTCGACGCCGTTGTGGCCACCCCGGACCTCATGGGCAAGGTCGGCCGCCTCGGCCGCGTCCTCGGCCCGCGTGGTCTCATGCCGAACCCCAAGGTCGGCACCGTCACGCCCGACGTGGCGAAGGCTGTCAACGAGATCAAGGGCGGCAAGATCGAGTTCCGCGTCGACAAGCACTCGAACCTGCACTTCATCATCGGCAAGGTCTCCTTCGACGAGACGAAGCTGGTCGAGAACTACGCCGCGGCTCTGGAGGAGATCCTCCGTCTGAAGCCGTCCGCCGCCAAGGGCCGCTACATCAAGAAGGCGACCCTGACGACGACGATGGGCCCCGGCATCCCGCTGGACTCCAACCGCACCCGCAACCTCCTCGTCGAGGAGGACCCGGCCGCGGTCTGAACCCCATCGGTTCACTGAGTGGTCAGCCGGCCCCGCACCTCCTCGGAGGTGCGGGGCCGGCTCTTTGTTACGGTTCAAGGAACCGTAAAGACGTTGATCAAGGGGTGGGGAACACTCATGAACAAGTCCACGTGGAAGCGTGCGGGCATCGCTCTGACGGCCGTGGCCGTCGTGACGGGTGTCGCGGGCTGTCAGGACGGCGACGAGCCCAAGAAGGGCGCCGCCGACGCGCCGGCGAAGCCGCAGTCGCAGACGCAGAGCCTGGAGGACGTCACCAAGGTCATCCAGGCCGCGTACACGAAGACCTCGGCCGCCAAGACCGCGAAGATCCGGATGACCATGGAGATGCCGGCCGGCCTCGAAGGCGGCGGCACGATGGAGATGACCGGCGTGCAGGGCTGGGACCCCTCGGTGATGGACATCACCGTCAAGGGCTCCATGCTCACGGCGGGCAACCCCGGCGGACCCGAGCAGATGCGCATGATCATGCTCGGCGACGCCATGTACATGGACATGGGTGCCAAGCAGGCCGCCGAGATGGGCGGCAAGCGCTGGATGAAGCTCGACATGAAGGCGATCGCCGCCGCGTCCGGGGACAAGGGCCTGGAGAAGTCCATGACCGGGGGCATGGAGAACATGAACCAGGACCCGGCGAAGCAGCTCGCCATGCTCCTCGACTCTCCCAACCTCAAGCACGTCGGCGCGGAGAAGGTCGACGGCGTCGACACCCAGCACTACAAGGGCACGCTGACCCTGGAGCAGATGGTCGCGGCCAACAAGTCCTTCGACGTGCTCTCCGAGAAGGAGCGCACCGAGATGATCGACGGTGTGCGGAAGGCCGGCATCACGGCGTACGACACCCAGGTCTGGGTCGACGGCGACGGCTACCCGGTCAAGATGGACGTCGGCATGAAGATGAAGCAGGGCACCGTGAAGATGGCGATGCACTTCTCCGACTACGGCGCCAAGGCGAGCGTCCAGGCCCCGCCGGCGAAGGACACGATGGACCTGTTCGAGATGCTGAAGGGCATGGGCCAGGGCTGATTTGCCCCGGGCCGACCCGGTCGCGTACTCTTCCACAGAAGCCAAAGACCGCTGGTCGTCACTGTGCCGTCAAGGTGCGGTGGCCGAAGGATTCGCTGAGACGCGAACGACCCGCGCAGGTGATCGTGGAAGAGTTCCCGGATCTTCGGATGCGGTAGAGCTGAGCCCCGAGCGCTTGCGCCCGGGGCGTTTTGTTTTGTCAGCCCCTTCTGAGCGGTCCTCATCACCCGGAAGGAGGCCGACGCTCTATGGCAAGGCCCGACAAGGCTGCCGCGGTAGCCGAGCTTGAGGACAAGTTCCGCAGCTCGAACGCCGTCGTGCTGACCTCGTACACGGGGCTCACCGTGGCGCAGCTCAAGACGCTGCGTCGTTCGCTCGGTGAGAACGCCCAGTACGCCGTGGTGAAGAACACGCTGACCAAGATTGCGGCCAACCAGGCCGGCATCTCCGCGCTGGACGACCAGCTTGCTGGTTCGACCGCGGCCGCCTTCGTCACCGGTGACCCGGTGGAGTCGGCGAAGGCTCTGCGTGACTTCGCCAAGGAGAACCCCAACCTCGTCATCAAGGGCGGTGTCCTTGATGGCAAGGCGCTGTCCGCCGACGAGTTCAAGAAGCTCGCGGACCTCGAGTCCCGCGAGGTTCTGCTCAGCAAGCTGGCCGGCGCGTTCAAGGGCAAGCAGTCTCAGGCTGCCTCGCTCTTCCAGGCGCTGCCGTCGAAGTTCGTCCGCACCGCGGAGGCGCTTCGCGTCAAGCTCGCCGAGCAGGGCGGTGCCGAGTAATTCGGCTCGCGTCATGATCTGTGCCGCCTAGGCACAGGTCGTAGCGGGCCGTAACGCCCGCCTCTCTATACATCCGGCACCTGCCGAATTAGTGGAAGGATCGCCCATCATGGCGAAGCTCTCTCAGGACGACCTCCTCGCCCAGTTCGAGGAGATGACCCTCATCGAGCTCTCCGAGTTCGTTAAGGCGTTCGAGGACAAGTTCGACGTCACCGCCGCCGCGGCCGTCGCCGTTGCCGGCCCGGGCGTCCCGGTTGCCGCTGAGGCCGCCGAGGAGCAGGACGAGTTCGACGTCATCCTCGAGGGTGCCGGCGACAAGAAGATCCAGGTCATCAAGGTCGTGCGTGAGCTCACCTCCCTGGGCCTCAAGGAGGCCAAGGACCTCGTCGACGGCACCCCGAAGCCGGTCCTCGAGAAGGTCGCGAAGGAGGCCGCCGAGAAGGCTGCCGAGTCCCTCAAGGCCGCCGGCGCCTCCGTCACGGTCAAGTAAGACCGTTTCGAGTCGCTGTAGCTGACTCCTGCCCCCGTGTAACGCGGGAGCACCGAAAGGCGATCACCCTTATGGGTGGTCGCCTTTCGGCGTCCCCGGGAAGGGCGTGGCGGGGCACCCGAGGCCCGCCGGAGGCGGAGTATGGTGATCTTCGCCGTGCGCCCCGCAGACCGGGGGGCCTTGACGAACCGCACGCAGCGCGCAATTCTCAGGACGCGTCGTCACAACGATCCGTTTCCGAGGCATGGATCGACGACTGAACGGGCAGTATCGAGGTGCGCCGCACGGCGCGAGGTACCGCGGAGTTGAGAGCAACGAGGGTCGCGAATTATTCGCCCTGGACATCAGTGAGCCAAGTGGCTACACTGACCCTTTGCGCTGCCTGTTAGCTGCCCCCTGCCCGTCACCAGGGGCATACCTTCGCATCCGCTTCTCGGACCGACCCCGTCTGACCTGGCCTTTCGGCCATCTCAGGAAATGTCTGCCGTGAAGCATTGCTGGGGACCGGTACGCGCGTAGTGAGTCCGAGCCCTCGGAAGGACCCCCTCTTGGCCGCCTCGCGCAACGCCTCGACCAATACGAACAACGGCGCAAGCACCGCCCCGCTGCGCATCTCTTTTGCAAAGATCAGGGAGCCCCTCGAGGTTCCGAACCTCCTCGCGCTGCAGACCGAGAGCTTTGACTGGCTGCTCGGCAACGCCGCCTGGAAGGCTCGCGTCGAGGCTGCCCTTGAGTCGGGACAGGACGTCCCCAGGAAGTCCGGCCTGGAGGAGATCTTCGAGGAGATCTCCCCGATCGAGGACTTCTCCGGGTCGATGTCGCTGACCTTCCGCGACCACCGCTTCGAGCCGCCGAAGAACTCGATCGACGAGTGCAAGGACCGTGACTTCACGTACGGCGCCCCGCTCTTCGTCACCGCCGAGTTCACCAACAACGAGACCGGCGAGATCAAGTCCCAGACGGTCTTCATGGGCGACTTCCCGCTCATGACGAACAAGGGCACCTTCGTCATCAACGGCACCGAGCGTGTCGTGGTGTCGCAGCTGGTCCGTTCGCCGGGTGTCTACTTCGACTCCTCCATCGACAAGACGTCCGACAAGGACATCTTCTCCGCCAAGATCATCCCGTCCCGGGGTGCCTGGCTGGAGATGGAGATCGACAAGCGCGACCTGGTCGGTGTCCGCATCGACCGCAAGCGCAAGCAGTCCGTCACCGTCCTCCTCAAGGCTCTCGGCTGGACCACCGAGCAGATCCTCCAGGAGTTCGGCGAGTACGAGTCCATGCGCGCCACCCTGGAGAAGGACCACACCCAGGGCCAGGACGACGCGCTGCTCGACATCTACCGCAAGCTGCGTCCGGGCGAGCCGCCGACCCGTGAGGCCGCTCAGACGCTGCTCGAGAACCTCTACTTCAACCCGAAGCGCTACGACCTCGCGAAGGTCGGCCGCTACAAGGTGAACAAGAAGCTCGGCGCGGACGAGCCGCTGGACGCCGGCGTGCTCACCACCGATGACGTCATCGCCACGATCAAGTACCTGGTCAAGCTCCACGCGGGCGAGACCGAGACGATCGGCGAGAGCGGTACGGAGATCGTCGTCGAGACCGACGACATCGACCACTTCGGCAACCGTCGTCTGCGCAACGTCGGCGAGCTCATCCAGAACCAGGTCCGCACGGGTCTGGCTCGTATGGAGCGCGTCGTGCGTGAGCGCATGACCACCCAGGACGTCGAGGCGATCACGCCGCAGACCCTGATCAACATCCGGCCGGTCGTCGCCTCCATCAAGGAGTTCTTCGGCACCAGCCAGCTGTCGCAGTTCATGGACCAGAACAACCCGCTGTCGGGTCTGACGCACAAGCGTCGTCTCTCGGCGCTGGGCCCTGGTGGTCTGTCCCGTGAGCGGGCCGGCTTCGAGGTCCGAGACGTGCACCCGTCCCACTACGGACGCATGTGCCCGATCGAGACCCCCGAAGGCCCGAACATCGGTCTGATCGGTTCGCTCGCCTCGTACGGCCGGATCAACCCCTTCGGCTTCATCGAGACGCCGTACCGCAAGGTCATCGACGGCCAGGTCACCGACGAGGTCGACTACGTCACCGCCGATGAGGAGGACCGCTTCGTCATCGCCCAGGCGAACGCGACCCTGAACGACGAGCTTCAGTTCACCGAGGCCCGCGTCCTGGTCCGTAAGCGTGGCGGCGAGGTCGACTACGTCCCGCCGGCCGAGGTCGACTACATGGACGTCTCGCCGCGCCAGATGGTGTCGGTCGCGACGGCCATGATCCCGTTCCTCGAGCACGACGACGCCAACCGCGCCCTGATGGGCGCGAACATGATGCGTCAGGCGGTGCCGCTCATCAAGTCGGAGGCCCCGCTCGTGGGCACCGGCATGGAGTACCGCTGCGCCACCGACGCCGGCGACGTGCTCAAGGCCGAGAAGGACGGTGTCGTCCAGGAGCTGTCGGCCGACTACATCACGGTCGCCAACGACGACGGCACGTACATCACGTACCGCCTGCACAAGTTCTCCCGCTCCAACCAGGGCACCTCTGTGAACCAGAAGGTCGTCGTGGACGAGGGCGACCGCGTCATCGAGGGCCAGGTCCTCGCCGACGGTCCCGCCACCGAAGACGGCGAGATGGCGCTCGGCAAGAACCTGCTCGTGGCGTTCATGCCGTGGGAGGGTCACAACTACGAGGACGCGATCATCCTGTCGCAGCGCCTCGTGCAGGACGACGTCCTCTCCTCGATCCACATCGAGGAGCACGAGGTCGACGCCCGTGACACCAAGCTCGGCCCGGAGGAGATCACCCGGGACATCCCGAACGTCTCCGAGGAGGTCCTCGCCGACCTCGACGAGCGCGGCATCATCCGCATCGGTGCCGAGGTCGTCGCCGGCGACATCCTCGTCGGCAAGGTCACGCCCAAGGGTGAGACCGAGCTGACCCCGGAGGAGCGTCTGCTCCGCGCGATCTTCGGTGAGAAGGCGCGCGAGGTCCGTGACACCTCGTTGAAGGTCCCGCACGGCGAGATCGGCAAGATCATCGGTGTGCGTGTCTTCGACCGCGAGGAGGGCGACGAGCTTCCCCCGGGCGTGAACCAGCTGGTCCGCGTCTACGTCGCCCAGAAGCGCAAGATCACCGATGGTGACAAGCTCGCCGGCCGTCACGGCAACAAGGGTGTCATCTCCAAGATCCTTCCGATCGAGGACATGCCCTTCCTCGAGGACGGCACGCCGGTCGACATCATCCTCAACCCGCTGGGTGTCCCGTCCCGAATGAACCCGGGACAGGTCCTGGAGATCCACCTCGGCTGGCTCGCCAGCCGCGGCTGGGACGTCTCCGGCCTCGCGGACGACTGGGCGCAGCGCCTCCAGGCGATCGGCGCCGACCAGGTCGCCCCGGGCACCAACGTCGCCACCCCGGTGTTCGACGGTGCGCGTGAGGACGAGCTCGCGGGCCTGCTGAACCACACCATCCCGAACCGCGACGGCGAGCGCATGGTGCAGCCGACCGGTAAGGCGAGGCTGTTCGACGGCCGCTCCGGCGAGCCGTTCCCGGACCCGATCTCCATCGGGTACATGTACATCCTCAAGCTCCACCACCTGGTCGACGACAAGCTCCACGCTCGTTCGACCGGCCCGTACTCGATGATCACCCAGCAGCCGCTGGGTGGTAAGGCCCAGTTCGGTGGCCAGCGCTTCGGTGAGATGGAGGTGTGGGCGCTGGAGGCGTACGGCGCCGCATACGCCCTCCAGGAGCTGCTGACGATCAAGTCCGACGACGTGACCGGCCGCGTGAAGGTCTACGAGGCCATCGTCAAGGGCGAGAACATCCCTGAGCCCGGCATCCCCGAGTCCTTCAAGGTGCTCATCAAGGAGATGCAGTCCCTGTGCCTCAACGTGGAGGTGCTGTCCTCGGACGGCATGTCCATCGAGATGCGCGACACCGACGAGGACGTCTTCCGCGCAGCGGAGGAGCTCGGCATCGACCTGTCCCGGCGCGAGCCGAGCAGCGTCGAAGAGGTCTGACGGGAGTTCGGTCGGGGACTCGGCGAAACGCCGCTGAGTCCCCGGCCGGCCCCAGGACCCCCGTATCAGACCCCAAGCCTTACAACCCTGAGAGGGATTGACGCATAGTGCTCGACGTCAACTTCTTCGACGAGCTCCGGATCGGTCTGGCCACCGCTGACGACATCCGTCAGTGGAGCCACGGCGAGGTCAAGAAGCCGGAGACCATCAACTACCGCACGCTCAAGCCCGAGAAGGACGGACTCTTCTGCGAGAAGATCTTCGGTCCGACCCGGGACTGGGAGTGCTACTGCGGCAAGTACAAGCGTGTCCGCTTCAAGGGCATCATCTGTGAGCGGTGTGGCGTCGAGGTCACCCGCGCGAAGGTGCGCCGTGAGCGGATGGGCCACATCGAGCTCGCCGCTCCCGTCACCCACATCTGGTACTTCAAGGGCGTCCCGTCGCGCCTTGGCTACCTGCTCGACCTCGCCCCGAAGGACCTCGAGAAGGTCATCTACTTCGCGGCGTACATGATCACGTACGTCGACGACGAGCGTCGTACGCGTGACCTGCCCTCGCTGGAGGCGCACGTCTCCGTCGAGCGTCAGCAGATCGAGAACCGTCGCGACTCCGACCTGGAGGCCCGCGCCAAGAAGCTCGAGAACGACCTCGGCGAGCTCGAGGCCGAGGGCGCCAAGGCCGATGTGCGCCGCAAGGTGCGCGAGGGTGCCGAGCGCGAGATGAAGCAGCTGCGCGACCGTGCGCAGCGCGAGATCGACCGTCTGGACGAGGTCTGGTCGCGCTTCAAGAACCTCAAGGTCCAGGACCTGGAGGGCGACGAGCTCCTCTACCGCGAGCTGCGTGACCGCTTCGGCACGTACTTCGACGGTTCGATGGGTGCCGCGGCGCTGCAGAAGCGCCTGGAGTCCTTCGACCTGGAGGAGGAGGCCGAGCGCCTCCGCGAGATCATCCGTACCGGCAAGGGCCAGAAGAAGACCCGTGCGCTCAAGCGCCTCAAGGTCGTCTCCGCGTTCCTGCAGACCGCGAACAGCCCCAAGGGCATGGTTCTCGACTGCGTGCCGGTCATCCCGCCGGACCTTCGTCCGATGGTGCAGCTGGACGGTGGCCGCTTCGCGACCTCCGACCTGAACGACCTGTACCGCCGCGTGATCAACCGCAACAACCGCCTGAAGCGGCTTCTCGACCTCGGTGCCCCCGAGATCATCGTGAACAACGAGAAGCGCATGCTCCAGGAGGCCGTGGACGCCCTCTTCGACAACGGTCGTCGTGGTCGCCCGGTGACCGGTCCCGGCAACCGCCCGCTGAAGTCCCTGAGCGACATGCTCAAGGGCAAGCAGGGTCGTTTCCGTCAGAACCTCCTCGGCAAGCGTGTGGACTACTCCGCGCGTTCCGTGATCGTCGTCGGTCCGCAGCTCAAGCTGCACCAGTGCGGTCTGCCGAAGGCCATGGCGCTGGAGCTCTTCAAGCCGTTCGTGATGAAGCGCCTGGTGGACCTGAACCACGCGCAGAACATCAAGAGCGCCAAGCGGATGGTCGAGCGCGGCCGCACGGTCGTGTACGACGTCCTCGAAGAGGTCATCGCCGAGCACCCGGTTCTGCTGAACCGTGCGCCCACGCTGCACCGCCTCGGCATCCAGGCCTTCGAGCCCCAGCTGGTCGAGGGCAAGGCCATCCAGATCCACCCGCTCGTCTGCACCGCGTTCAACGCGGACTTCGACGGTGACCAGATGGCCGTGCACCTGCCGCTCTCCGCGGAGGCGCAGGCCGAGGCCCGCATCCTGATGCTGTCCTCGAACAACATCCTCAAGCCGGCCGACGGCCGTCCGGTCACGATGCCGACCCAGGACATGGTCCTCGGTCTGTTCTTCCTGACCACCGACGGTGAGCTCCGTGACACCAAGGGCGAGGGCCGCGCGTTCGGCTCCACGGCCGAGGCGATCATGGCGTTCGACGCCGGCGAGCTCGCGCTGCAGTCGCAGATCGACATCCGCTTCCCCGTCGGCACCATCGCTCCGCGTGGCTGGGTTCCCCCGGTCACGGAGGAGGGTGAGCCGGAGTGGCAGCAGGGTGACTCGTTCCGCCTGCGCACCTCGCTGGGCCGCGCGCTCTTCAACGAGCTGCTGCCCGAGGACTACCCGTTCGTCGACTACTCCGTCGGCAAGAAGCAGCTCTCCGAGATCGTCAACGACCTCGCCGAGCGCTACCCCAAGGTCATCGTGGCGGCGACGCTCGACAACCTGAAGGCGGCGGGCTTCTACTGGGCGACCCGTTCCGGTGTCACCGTGGCCATCTCCGACGTCGTCGTGCCCGAGGCCAAGAAGGCCATCGTCAAGGGCTACGAGGAGCAGGACGAGAAGGTCCAGAAGCAGTACGAGCGCGGTCTCATCACGAAGGAAGAGCGCACTCAGGAGCTCATCGCGATCTGGACCAAGGCGACCAACGAGGTTGCCGAGGCGATGAACGCGAACTTCCCGAAGACGAACCCCATCTTCATGATGGTCGACTCGGGTGCCCGAGGAAACATGATGCAGATGCGTCAGATCGCCGGTATGCGCGGTCTGGTGTCGAACGCCAAGAACGAGACGATCCCGCGTCCCATCAAGGCGTCCTTCCGTGAGGGCCTCACCGTCCTGGAGTACTTCATCTCCACGCACGGTGCCCGTAAGGGTCTGGCGGACACCGCCCTGCGTACCGCCGACTCGGGTTACCTGACCCGTCGTCTGGTGGACGTCTCGCAGGACGTGATCATCCGCGAGGAGGACTGCGGCACCGAGCGCGGTCTCAAGCTGCGGATCGCCGAGCGCGGCGCCGACGGCGTCCTGCGCAAGACGGACGACGTCGAGACCTCCGTGTACGCGCGGATGCTCGCCGAGGACGTCGTCGTCGACGGCAAGGTCATCGCGCCTGCCAACGTCGACCTGGGTGACGTGCTCATCGACGCCCTGCTCAACGCGGGCGTCGAGGAGGTCAAGACCCGTTCGGTCCTGACCTGTGAGTCCGCCGTCGGTACCTGTGCGTTCTGCTACGGCCGTTCGCTCGCCACCGGCAAGCTGGTCGACATCGGTGAGGCGGTCGGCATCATCGCCGCCCAGTCCATCGGTGAGCCCGGTACCCAGCTGACGATGCGTACCTTCCACACCGGTGGTGTGGCCGGTGACGACATCACCCAGGGTCTGCCCCGTGTCGTCGAGCTCTTCGAGGCTCGTCAGCCCAAGGGTGTCGCCCCGATCTCGGAGGCGGCCGGCCGCGTCCGTATCGAGGAGACCGAGAAGACCAAGAAGATCGTCGTCACCCCGGACGACGGCACCGACGAGACGGCGTTCCCGATCTCGAAGCGTGCCCGTCTGCTCGTGGGCGAGGGCGACCACGTCGAGGTGGGCCAGAAGCTCACCGTGGGTGCCACCAACCCGCACGACGTGCTCCGGATCCTCGGTCAGCGCGCGGTCCAGATCCACCTGGTCGCCGAAGTCCAGAAGGTCTACAACTCGCAGGGCGTGTCGATCCACGACAAGCACATCGAGATCATCATCCGGCAGATGCTGCGCCGCGTGACGATCATCGAGTCCGGCGACGCGGAGCTGCTTCCGGGCGAGCTCGTCGAGCGCTCGAAGTTCGAGACCGAGAACCGTCGTGTGGTCACCGAGGGCGGTCACCCCGCCTCCGGCCGTCCGCAGCTGATGGGTATCACCAAGGCCTCGCTGGCGACGGAATCCTGGCTGTCGGCCGCCTCCTTCCAGGAGACGACCCGAGTCCTGACGGATGCGGCGATCAACGCCAAGTCCGACAGCCTCATCGGCCTCAAGGAGAACGTCATCATCGGTAAGCTCATCCCGGCCGGTACGGGTCTGTCCCGCTACCGCAACATCCGGGTGGAGCCGACCGAAGAGGCCAAGGCCGCGATGTACTCGGCCGTCGGCTACGACGACATCGACTACTCGCCGTTCGGCTCGGGCTCCGGCCAGGCCGTTCCGCTGGAGGACTACGACTACGGTCCGTACAACCAGTAAGTAGTGCGAACCGAAGGGCGGTACCCCGTGACCGGGGTGCCGCCCTTCGGCGTACCGGGACCCGGGGGAGGCACGCGCGCGCGTGCCCGGTAGGTTGGCGGCCCCCATCGACCGAGGAGCCGCCCCGTGTCCGCCCGCCCCCGCCTCCTGTACGTCTCCGACCTCGCCTATCCGGCCCGTGGACGGCGCTACTGCGACGAGGACATCCACCTCACCGCCCGGCTGCGCGAGGACTTCGACCTGGCGCTCTGCCATCCGCTGGACGCGACCGCGCTCATGGACGGCTTCGACGCGGTCGTCGTGCGCAACAGCGGGCCCGTCCTGGGCTACCAGCGGGAGTACGAGGCCTTCCGGGCCGCCGCCCTGGCCCGCGGGACCCGCGTCTACAACCCGCTCCACGGGCGCGGCGACATGGCCGGCAAGCAGTACCTGCCGGACCTGACGGCCGCCGGGTACCCGGTCATCCCCACCGTCGACCGGGCGGAGCACCTGGACCGGCTGCCGGAGGCCGCCGCGTACGCGGTCAAGCCGAAGGCCGGCGCGGACTCCCTGGGGCTGCGCTTCCTGCCCCGGGAGGAGCTGGACGGGCTGGACCTCGACGGACTCCTGGTGCAGCCGCGCATCGACTTCCGTTACGAGGTGTCGTTCTACTTCGTCGACGACCTCTTCCAGTACGCCCTGTACGCGCCCGACCCGGAGCGCCGCTGGGAGCTGGAGCCGTACGAGCCCACGGGGGACGATCTGGCCTTCGCGCGCGGCTTCGTCGACTGGAACACCCTGGGGCACGGCATCCAGCGCGTGGACGCCTGCCGGGCGCCCGGAGGAGGGTTGCTGCTGGTCGAGCTGGAGGACCTGAACCCGTACCTGTCGCTGGATCTCGTGCCCGAGAAGGTCCGTATGTCCTTCGTCACGGCCCTCACCGCCTCCCTGCACCGGTTCCTCGCGGCCTGACGGTCCCACAGCTCCATCGGGGCTGACCTGCGGGTCGGCATTTGTTTTGACCGGAGTCCATGCGATAGGTACGCTCATGCCTTGTGCCTGGGGTGTGCCTGGGCTCGCGTGCGTGTCCTCAACCGCACAGTGAGTCCGATACCGGCCGCCGTGATCCGCGCCTTCTCCGCTTCGGCGGAGGTCCGCGAGATTCGACACACCCGACCGCGTGGGTCGGTGGATGTTCCAGGTTAGTTTTACGACGGCACACAGAAACCGGAGAAGTAGTGCCTACGATCCAGCAGCTGGTCCGTAAGGGCCGGCAGGACAAGGTCGAGAAGAACAAGACGCCCGCACTCGAGGGTTCCCCTCAGCGTCGCGGCGTCTGCACGCGTGTGTTCACGACCACCCCGAAGAAGCCGAACTCGGCCCTCCGTAAGGTCGCGCGCGTGCGTCTGACCTCGGGCATCGAGGTCACGGCCTACATCCCGGGTGAGGGTCACAACCTGCAGGAGCACTCGATCGTGCTCGTGCGTGGTGGCCGTGTGAAGGACCTGCCGGGTGTTCGCTACAAGATCATCCGCGGTTCCCTCGACACGCAGGGCGTCAAGAACCGTAAGCAGGCTCGCAGCCGCTACGGCGCCAAGAAGGAGAAGTAAGAATGCCTCGTAAGGGCCCCGCCCCGAAGCGCCCGGTCATCATCGACCCGGTCTACAGCTCTCCTCTTGTCACCTCGCTGATCAACAAGATCCTGCTGGACGGCAAGCGTTCCACCGCCGAGCGCATCGTCTACGGCGCCATGGAAGGCCTCCGCGAGAAGACCGGCGCTGACCCGGTCATCACGCTGAAGCGCGCGCTTGAGAACGTCAAGCCCTCGCTCGAGGTCAAGTCCCGCCGTGTCGGTGGCGCCACCTACCAGGTGCCGATCGAGGTCAAGCCGGGCCGCGCCGCGACCCTGGCCCTCCGCTGGGTCGTGGGTTACTCCCGCGCCCGTCGTGAGAAGACCATGACCGAGCGCCTCATGAACGAGCTTCTCGACGCCTCGAACGGCCTCGGTGCGGCCGTCAAGAAGCGCGAGGACACGCACAAGATGGCCGAGTCCAACAAGGCCTTCGCGCACTACCGCTGGTAGTCGCAACCCACATCGAGACCGAGAGAAGACTGAGCCGATATGGCTACCACTTCGCTTGACCTTGCCAAGGTGCGCAACATCGGCATCATGGCGCACATCGACGCGGGCAAGACGACCACCACCGAGCGGATCCTGTTCTACACCGGTGTCTCTTACAAGATCGGTGAAGTCCACGACGGCGCTGCCACGATGGACTGGATGGAGCAGGAGCAGGAGCGCGGCATCACGATCACGTCCGCCGCGACGACCTGCCACTGGCCGCTCGAGAATGTCGATCACACGATCAACATCATCGACACGCCGGGTCACGTCGACTTCACCGTCGAGGTGGAGCGTTCGCTGCGCGTGCTCGACGGTGCTGTCACCGTGTTCGACGGTGTGGCCGGCGTCGAGCCCCAGTCCGAGACTGTCTGGCGTCAGGCGGACCGCTACGGCGTTCCGCGTATCTGCTTCGTCAACAAGCTCGACCGTACGGGCGCCGACTTCCTGCGCTGCGTCGACATGATCGTGAACCGCCTCGGCGCTGTTCCGATCGTCATGCAGCTGCCCATCGGCGCCGAGATGGACTTCCAGGGTGTTGTGGACCTCGTCCGCATGAAGGCCCTGGTCTGGGCCGCGGAAGCCTCCAAGGGCGAGATGTACGACGTCGTCGACATCCCGGCCGACCTCGTGGAGCTGGCCGATGAGTACCGCGGCAAGCTGATCGAGGCCGTCTCCGAGAACGACGAGGAGCTCATGGAGCTCTTCCTCGAGGGCGTCGAGCCCACCGAGGAGCAGCTCTACGCCGCCGTCCGTCGCATCACCATTGCCTCCGGCAAGGGTGGCGGCGAGAAGACGGTCACCCCCGTCTTCTGCGGCACCGCGTTCAAGAACAAGGGCGTTCAGCCCCTGCTCGACGCGGTCGTGCGCTACCTCCCCTCCCCCCTGGACGTCGAGGCCATCGAGGGCCACGGCGTGAAGGACCCGGAGGAGGTCGTCAAGCGCAAGCCGTCCGACGAGGAGCCGCTGTCGGCCCTCGCGTTCAAGATCGCGAGCGACCCGCACCTCGGCAAGCTCACCTTCGTCCGGATCTACTCCGGTCGCCTGGAGGCCGGCACCGCGGTGCTGAACTCCGTCAAGGGCAAGAAGGAGCGCATCGGCAAGATCTACCGCATGCACGCGAACAAGCGTGAGGAGATCGACTCGGTGGGCGCCGGCGACATCGTCGCCGTCATGGGCCTGAAGCAGACCACCACCGGTGAGACGCTGTGCGACGACAAGAACCCGGTCATCCTGGAGTCCATGGACTTCCCGGCGCCGGTCATTCAGGTCGCGATCGAGCCCAAGTCCAAGGGTGACCAGGAGAAGCTGGGTGTTGCCATCCAGCGTCTCGCGGAGGAGGACCCCTCCTTCCAGGTGCACTCGGACGAGGAGACCGGCCAGACCATCATCGGTGGTATGGGCGAGCTTCACCTCGACATCCTCGTCGACCGCATGCGTCGCGAGTTCAAGGTCGAGGCGAACGTCGGCAAGCCGCAGGTCGCGTACCGCGAGACGATCCGCAAGGCCGTCGAGCGACTTGACTACACCCACAAGAAGCAGACCGGTGGTACCGGTCAGTTCGCCAAGGTGCAGATCGCGATCGAGCCCATCGAGGGCGGCGACGCCTCGTACGAGTTCGTGAACAAGGTCACCGGTGGCCGCATCCCGAAGGAGTACATCCCTTCGGTCGACGCGGGTGCGCAGGAGGCCATGCAGTTCGGCATCCTGGCCGGCTACGAGATGACTGGCGTCCGCGTCATCCTTCTCGACGGTGGCTACCACGAGGTCGACTCCTCCGAGCTCGCGTTCAAGATCGCCGGTTCGCAGGCCTTCAAGGAGGCCGCGCGCAAGGCTTCGCCGGTCATCCTCGAGCCCATGATGTCCGTCGAGGTCACCACGCCCGAGGACTACATGGGTGAGGTCATCGGCGACATCAACTCCCGCCGTGGCCAGATTCAGGCCATGGAGGAGCGCAGCGGCGCTCGCGTCGTGAAGGGCCTCGTGCCCCTTTCGGAGATGTTCGGCTACGTCGGAGACCTCCGCAGCAAGACCTCGGGTCGCGCAAGCTACTCGATGCAGTTCGACTCCTACGCCGAGGTTCCGCGGAACGTCGCCGAGGAGATCATCGCGAAGGCCAAGGGCGAGTAACTCTTCCGAGTTCACGCTTTAGGCTTGACACCAGTCGCCGGGGCTCGGCCCCCGAAACCCGAGGAACGGGCCCCGGGCGACTGGCATCCCAGCAAAGATCACCTGGCGCCGATGAAGCAAGGCGTACAGAACCACTCCGCAGGAGGATTCAGTGGCGAAGGCAAAGTTCGAGCGGACTAAGCCGCACGTCAACATCGGCACCATCGGTCACATTGACCACGGTAAGACGACCCTCACGGCCGCCATTACCAAGGTGCTGCACGACGCGTACCCGGACCTGAACGAGGCCTCGGCCTTCGACCAGATCGACAAGGCTCCCGAGGAGCGCCAGCGCGGTATCACGATCTCGATCGCGCACGTCGAGTACCAGACGGAGTCGCGTCACTACGCGCACGTCGACTGCCCGGGTCACGCTGACTACATCAAGAACATGATCACGGGTGCCGCGCAGATGGACGGCGCCATCCTCGTGGTCGCCGCCACCGACGGCCCGATGCCGCAGACCAAGGAGCACGTGCTCCTGGCCCGCCAGGTCGGCGTTCCGTACATCGTCGTCGCCCTGAACAAGGCCGACATGGTGGACGACGAGGAGATCCTGGAGCTCGTCGAGCTCGAGGTCCGTGAGCTCCTCTCCGAGTACGAGTTCCCGGGCGACGACCTGCCGGTCGTCCGCGTCTCGGCGCTCAAGGCGCTCGAGGGCGACAAGGAGTGGGGCGAGAAGCTTCTCGGCCTCATGCACGCCGTCGACGAGTCGATCCCGCAGCCCGAGCGTGACGTCGACAAGCCGTTCCTGATGCCGATCGAGGACGTCTTCACGATCACCGGTCGTGGCACCGTCGTCACCGGTCGTATCGAGCGCGGTATCCTCAAGGTCAACGAGACCGTCGACATCATCGGCATCAAGACCGAGAAGACCACCACCACGGTCACCGGTATCGAGATGTTCCGCAAGCTGCTCGACGAGGGCCAGGCCGGTGAGAACGTCGGTCTGCTCCTCCGTGGCATCAAGCGCGAGGATGTCGAGCGCGGCCAGGTCATCATCAAGCCGGGTTCGGTTACGCCGCACACCAGCTTCGAGGCCCAGGCCTACATCCTGTCGAAGGACGAGGGTGGCCGTCACACCCCGTTCTTCAACAACTACCGCCCGCAGTTCTACTTCCGTACCACGGACGTGACCGGCGTCGTGACCCTCCCCGAGGGCACCGAGATGGTCATGCCGGGCGACAACACCGCCATGAGCGTTGAGCTGATCCAGCCCATCGCCATGGAGGAGGGCCTCAAGTTCGCCATCCGTGAGGGTGGCCGGACCGTCGGCGCCGGCCAGGTCGTCAAGATCAACGCCTGATCTTGAACTGATCTGGTAGCTCCTTCGAGCTGCTGAGCAGTAAGGGAAGGCCCCGCACCGAAAGGTGCGGGGCCTTCTCGCGTTCCCGGGGGCCGGTTTCCCGGGGTCCTACGGCCGCCAGCTCCAGGGGTGCCCGTCCGCGCCGAGGCCCACCACGGTCACCCCTGGCGCACCCAGGTGCAGCGCGGCCGACACCGCCGAGGGGCCCGCCGTACGGGTACGAAGCCGGCCACCGGACCGGACCAGGAGCCGGCCGTCCGCGTCCGTGCCGAGCAGCACCGTGCCGAGGGACGCCGAGCGGGCGGCGACCACGCCCCCGAAGCCGTCCAGACCGGCGTCGCCCCCCGGGCCGAGGAGCGCGCCGGCGGCGGGCGCCCGGTAGTACAGCTCGCCGCCGGCCGTCGCCACCGTGGAACCCGAGAGCGGCAGCGGCTCCGTCCGCTCCACTCCGTCCACCCAGTGCCGTACGGACTCCCGTCCGGCCGCGTACACATGCACCCGGCCCGAGGCGTCCAGCGAGACCGCGAGGCCGTCCTGGACCTGCGCCGTGCCGGGGAGCGCCCGCCACGGGCCCCAGGAGCCGCCGGCCGCCGCCCGGACCCGGGTGGAGACGCCGTTCTCCGCGTTCCGTACGAAGAGGTGGACCCGGCCGTCGGGGGCCGTGACCGCGACCGGGGCGCCGAGCCGCCGCCCCCGGTCGTCCCCGCGCTCCGGGTTGCCGAGCCCGGTCCAGGCCAGGAAGGGGCCGCCGGGGGAGCGCTGTTCCAGGAGCACCAGTTCGCGCCGGTTCGGGCCGCCGTGGCCGTCGAGCGCGGCGAACCGCACCCCGAAGAGCAGGACGCGGCCGTCGGGGAGCACCGCCGAGCCGAGCGCGGGCGCCAGCGGGCCGCCGCCCAGGTCCTCGGGCTCGCTCCAGACGCCGGGCGTCCGCTCGCGCCAGCGGACCGCGCGCAGGCCGAGCACCCCGTACGCGGCGAGGCGGCCGTCCCGCTCGCGGGCGAGTGCGGGGCCCGCGCTCGGCCAGCGGTGGTGGGTGGAGCGGACCCAGCCCTTGCGGTTGGTGAGCGGCCGGTCGCCGCCGACGCCGTAGTCGCCGCAGCCCGAGGGGTTGCCGCACGCCCAGGACGGGTCGCCGCCGTACGGGACGAGGCGGGCCGCCTTCTCCTTCAGCAGCAGCGGCGGGAGGTTCTTGGGCCAGTGCCGGTTGTAGTAACCGCGGAAGGCGGTCGTCGTGAAGGCCGGTATCGGACCGCCGTCCCGGACCGTGTCCGTGACCCAGCGGGCCAGTGCCGCCCAGGTGAAGGAGGCGACCGCGGTGTGGTCCCCGTGGTCGGAGTACCCGGGCTGCTCGGAGTCCCGCTTCCTGGTGGCCTCGTCGCTGCTCTGGATGTCCGGGTCGGGGTCGAGGGTGTGCACCACGGTGGGCCGGTAGCGGCGGAGCAGCTCGGCGAGGACCTGGACCAGGCGGTCGTAGTCGTAGGTGTCCGAGCGGGTCACCGGGGAACCGGTCGACAGATGGGTCCGCAGTTCGAGGGCCCGGTCGTGCCAGAGCGCGGGCAGCGCCATGTAGCGGCGGCTGGTGTGCATCGGCAGGTTGAGGAAGACCAGCTCGACCCGACGGGGTCCGTGCGTGAGCGTGTCGAGCTCCGCGCGCCGGCCGTCGGGGAGGGGCAGCGTCTCGCGCCGCCAGGGGGTGAACATCGGCAGGCCCAGCGCCACCGCGTACGACTGGCGCAGCCCCTGGTGGCGGGCGGAGGAGTACGCGGACCGGTCCGGGGGAGTGTCGGGCATCCCGGCGATCCGGTTGCGGCCGGTGTGCTCGCCGGCCGTCACGTACACGGAGACCAGCGGGACCCCCGCGTCCAGCAGCCGCTGGGTGTCCGGGTTCATGAAGTACAGGTCGTCGTCCGGGTGCGCGGCGACCTGGAGCAGGAGTGCCCGGCGGGCCCGTGCCGAGGCGATCGGCCGGCCGGGAGAGGGGTCGGCGGTCGGCGCGGTCCTGCGCGGCTCCGGGACGGAACACCCGGCGGCGGCCGAGGTGACCGCGAGGGCGACGGCGAGGACCGTCCGGCGGCGGGGTGGAGTGTGCACGGCAGGGCCCTTCGCTCAATCGGTCCACTGCAAGACGGATATGCGAGCGCCGGGGTTGTGCGGGGCCGCCCCCGGGAGGGGGAAGTTCTCCGGAAGCGCGTCGGCTGCTCCACCGGCTGCTGCCCGAGGACACCGGGGCGGCGGGGGTGCCGGCCCTGATGCTGCTCACCGACGCCCGCCGGGCGGCGCGCACCGGCGCGCACGGCGAGCCGGTGCCGCTCGCGGAGCAGGACCGGGGGCGGTGGACGCGGAGCAGGACCGGGGGCGGTGGGACGCGGGTCTGGTCGCGGAGGGCGTCGGGCTGATCAGCCGTACGCTGCCGCGCGGCCTGGTCGGCCCGTACCAGCTCCAGGCTCCGATCGCGGCGGTCCACGACGAGCGCGCCCGAGCGGCGTCATCTCACGGAGCGCGCGCGGCGCTTGGGGTGACGCGGGGGAGGGGGCGTCCGGGCGAGGCGCGTGCGCCCCGGCGCATGTCCTGACGTGACGTGGGGTACAGTCTTCGATCCCGATTGGCGGCCGGATGGCCCCGTATGGCAGACTGTCGGGGTTGCTCGGTTGAGTGCCGATGCTGCGCGCCTCCCGTCGGGAGGACCGGAAGCGAGTCCCACAGTACTCGTCGCTCCTCTGGGGCGGACGTACGGGAATCTTCTGGGAAGCGTCAGCGGGGTGCAGACCAGGCGCCCGGTGGGTGTTCCGCCCCCGGCCTGCGGTTATGGCTACCGCGCCCCCTTGGTTGGGAAATCCTTAGGGATTTCTGCGTAGAGGGAGTGCGACACGCCCGACCGCGTGGGTCGGAGCAGGACAGTGCTTCTCAGAAGCGCGGCCGATCGGGTTCCAGAGCGTTACGAGACAAAGGACTACTAGTAGCCATGGCGGGACAGAAGATCCGCATCCGGCTCAAGGCCTACGACCACGAGGTCATCGATTCCTCGGCGAAGAAGATCGTCGAGACGGTGACCCGCACTGGTGCGTCGGTCGCGGGCCCGGTGCCGCTGCCCACTGAGAAGAACGTGTACTGCGTCATCAAGTCGCCGCACAAGTACAAGGACTCGCGCGAGCACTTCGAGATGCGCACGCACAAGCGCCTCATCGACATCCTCGACCCCACGCCGAAGACGGTTGACTCGCTCATGCGTCTCGACCTCCCGGCGGGCGTTGACATCGAGATCAAGCTCTGAGGGCGCGCGAGATGGCTAAGAACATCAAGGGCATCCTGGGCGAGAAGCTCGGCATGACGCAGGTCTGGGACGAGAACAACCGGGTCGTCCCGGTGACCGTCGTCAAGGCCGGCCCCAATGTCGTGACCCAGGTGCGTACGAACGACGTCGACGGCTACGAGTCGGTCCAGATCGCCTTCGGCGAGATCGACCCGCGCAAGGTGAACAAGCCCCTCAAGGGTCACTTCGCCAAGGCCGACGTCACCCCGCGCCGCCACCTCGTGGAGCTCCGCACCGCTGACGCCTCCGAGTACACGCTCGGCCAGGAGATCACCGCCGAGCTCTTCGAGGCCGGCGTGAAGGTCGACGTCACCGCGAAGAGCAAGGGCAAGGGCTTCGCCGGCGTCATGAAGCGCCACAACTTCCGTGGTGGCAAGGCGTCGCACGGTGCCCACCGCGTGCACCGCAAGCCCGGTTCCATCGGTGGCTGCGCCACCCCGGGCCGTGTCTTCAAGGGCATGAAGATGGCTGGTCGCATGGGCAACGAGCGTGTGACCACCCAGAACCTGACCGTCCACGCCGTTGACGCCGAGAAGGGTCTGCTGCTCATCAAGGGCGCCGTCCCCGGCCCCAACGGTGGCCTCGTCCTGGTCCGCACCGCGGCCAAGGGGGTTTGAGGAACCGATGAGCACCATTGACATCCTTTCGCCGGCAGGCGACAAGACCGGGACCGTCGAGCTCCCCGAGGAGATCTTCGGCGCCAAGGTCAGCGTTCCGCTGATCCACCAGGTCGTCGTCGCGCAGCTGGCCGCGGCCCGTCAGGGCACGCACAAGACCAAGCGTCGTGGCGAAGTCCGTGGTGGTGGCAAGAAGCCTTACCGCCAGAAGGGCACCGGCCGCGCGCGCCAGGGTTCGACCCGCGCCCCGCAGTTCGCCGGTGGTGGCGTCGTCCACGGCCCGCAGCCGCGTGACTACTCCCAGCGGACCCCGAAGAAGATGAAGGTCGCCGCCCTCCGCGGTGCCCTGTCGGACCGGGCCACCCACTCCCGCATCCACGTCGTCACCGGCGTGGTCGAGGGTGACATCTCCACCAAGGCCGCGAAGACGCTGTTCGGCAAGATCTCGGAGCGCAAGAACCTGCTCCTGGTCGTCGAGCGCTCCGACGAGGCCGCGTGGCTGTCCGCTCGTAACCTGCCCCAGGTGCACATCCTGGAGCCGGGCCAGCTCAACACGTACGACGTGATCGTCTCCGACGACGTGGTCTTCACCAAGGCCGCCCTCGAGTCCTTCGTGTCTGGCCCCCAGACCGCTGAGACCGAAGGGAGCGACGCCTGATGACTGAGGCCGTCGTCACCAGCAAGACCTTCTCGGACCCGCGCGACATTCTGATCAAGCCGGTCGTTTCGGAGAAGAGCTACGCTCTGCTGGACGAGAACAAGTACACGTTCATCGTCGCGCCTGGCTCCAACAAGACCCAGATCAAGCAGGCCGTCGAGGCGGTCTTCTCGGTCAAGGTCACCGGGGTCAACACGATCAACCGCCAGGGTAAGCGCAAGCGCACCAAGGCCGGTTTCGGCAAGCGCAAGGACACCAAGCGCGCCATCGTGACCCTTGCTGAGGGCAACCGTATCGACATCTTCGGCGGTCCGACCGCCTAAGGGCGGTCTGGATCGTCCGGAATCGGACGAGGACTGAGAAATGGGAATCCGCAAGTACAAGCCGACTACGCCGGGCCGTCGTGGCTCCTCCGTAGCCGACTTCGTCGAGATCACGCGGTCCACGCCGGAGAAGTCGCTGGTTCGCCCCCTGCACAGCAAGGGCGGCCGTAACAACACCGGTCGGATCACCGTTCGCCACCAGGGTGGTGGACACAAGCGCGCCTACCGTGTGATCGACTTCCGTCGTCACGACAAGGACGGCGTGCCGGCCAAGGTCGCTCACATCGAGTACGACCCCAACCGCACCGCGCGCATCGCGCTGCTCCACTACGTGGACGGCGAGAAGCGCTACATCATCGCCCCCAAGGGTCTGACGCAGGGTGACCGCGTCGAGAACGGCCCCGGCGCTGACATCAAGCCCGGCAACAACCTGGCGCTCCGCAACATCCCGGTCGGTACCACGATCCACGCGATCGAGCTCCGTCCCGGTGGCGGCGCCAAGTTCGCGCGCTCCGCCGGCGCGTCCGTGCAGCTGCTGGCGAAGGAGGGCACGATGGCCCACCTTCGTATGCCGTCCGGTGAGATCCGTCTCGTCGACGCCCGCTGCCGCGCCACCATCGGCGAGGTCGGCAACGCCGAGCAGTCGAACATCAACTGGGGCAAGGCCGGCCGTAAGCGCTGGCTGGGCGTTCGCCCGACCGTTCGCGGTGTGGCGATGAACCCGGTGGACCACCCGCACGGTGGTGGTGAGGGTAAGACCTCCGGTGGTCGTCACCCGGTCTCCCCGTGGGGTCAGAAGGAGGGTCGTACTCGCTCGCCGAAGAAGGCTTCGAGCAAGTACATCGTCCGCCGCCGCAAGACGAACAAGAAGCGCTAGGAGCGGGTTTAGATGCCGCGCAGTCTCAAGAAGGGACCCTTCGTCGACGGACACCTCGTAAAGAAGGTGGACGTACAGAACGAAGCCGGTACCAAGAACGTCATCAAGACCTGGTCCCGTCGCTCGATGATCATCCCGGCCATGCTCGGCCACACGATCGCGGTGCACAACGGCAAGACCCACATTCCGGTGTTTGTCACCGAGTCGATGGTCGGCCACAAGCTCGGCGAGTTCTCGCCGACGCGCACCTTCCGGGGTCACGTGAAGGACGACCGGAAGTCGAAGCGCCGCTAGTAGCGGGGTGGAATGACCATGACAGACACTGGAAGGACAACCATGGAAGCCAGGGCCCAGGCGCGGTACATCCGCGTTACGCCCATGAAGGCCCGCCGCGTGGTGGACCTTATCCGTGGCATGGATGCCACGGAGGCTCAGGCGGTCCTGCGTTTCGCCCCGCAGGCCGCGAGCGTGCCGGTCGGCAAGGTGCTTGACAGCGCCATTGCCAACGCCGCGCACAACTACGACCACAGTGACGCCTCTTCGCTGGTCATCAGCGAGGCGTACGTGGATGAGGGCCCGACCCTGAAGCGGTTCCGTCCGCGTGCTCAGGGCCGTGCCTACCGGATCCGTAAGCGGACCAGCCACATCACCGTGGTCGTCAGCAGCAAGGAAGGAACCCGGTAATGGGCCAGAAGGTTAACCCGCATGGGTTCCGGCTCGGCATCACCACGGACTTCAAGTCCCGTTGGTACGCCGACAAGCTGTACAAGGACTACGTCAAGGAAGACGTCGCCATCCGTCGGATGATGACGTCCGGCATGGAGCGCGCCGGCATCTCGAAGGTTGAGATCGAGCGCACCCGTGACCGCGTGCGGGTGGACATCCACACCGCGCGTCCCGGCATCGTCATCGGCCGCCGTGGCGCCGAGGCCGACCGCATCCGCGGCGACCTCGAGAAGCTCACGGGCAAGCAGGTCCAGCTGAACATCCTCGAGGTCAAGAACCCCGAGATGGACGCTCAGCTGGTTGCTCAGGCCGTTGCCGAGCAGCTCTCCTCCCGCGTCTCCTTCCGTCGCGCCATGCGTAAGAGCATGCAGGGCACGATGAAGGCCGGCGCCAAGGGCATCAAGATCCAGTGCGGCGGTCGCCTCGGCGGCGCCGAGATGTCCCGCTCGGAGTTCTACCGCGAGGGCCGTGTGCCCCTGCACACGCTCCGCGCGAACGTCGACTACGGCTTCTTCGAGGCCAAGACCACCTTCGGTCGCATCGGCGTGAAGGTCTGGATCTACAAGGGCGACGTCAAGAACATCGCCGAGGTCCGCGCCGAGAACGCTGCGGCCCGTGCGGGTAACCGCCCGGCCCGTGGCGCCGGCGCTGGCGACCGTCCCGCCGGCCGTGGTGGCCGCGGTGGCGAGCGTGGCGGCCGCGGCCGCAAGCCGCAGCAGCAGTCCGCGCCGGCTGCCGAGGCCCCCAAGGCCGAGGCTCCCGCCGCCGCTGCCGCTCCGGCTGAGAGCACCGGAACGGAGGCCTGACCGAAATGCTGATCCCCCGTAGGGTCAAGCACCGCAAGCAGCACCACCCCAAGCGCTCGGGTATGAGCAAGGGTGGTACGCAGGTTGCGTTCGGCGAGTACGGCATTCAGGCCCTCACGCCGGCGTACGTGACCAACCGCCAGATCGAGGCGGCTCGTATCGCGATGACCCGCCACATCAAGCGTGGCGGCAAGGTCTGGATCAACATCTACCCGGACCGCCCGCTGACGAAGAAGCCCGCCGAGACCCGCATGGGTTCCGGTAAGGGTTCTCCGGAGTGGTGGATCGCGAACGTCAAGCCGGGTCGGGTGATGTTCGAACTGTCCTACCCGAACGAGAAGATCGCGCGCGAGGCCCTGACCCGTGCGGCCCACAAGCTGCCGATGAAGTGCAAGATCGTGAAGCGCGAAGCAGGTGAGCTGTGATGTCGGCCGGTACCAAGGCGTCCGAGCTGCGCGAGCTGGGCAACGAGGAGCTTCTCAACAAGCTCCGCGAGGCCAAGGAAGAGCTGTTCAACCTCCGCTTCCAGGCGGCGACGGGCCAGCTCGAGAACCACGGCCGGCTCAAGTCCGTCCGTAAGGACATCGCCCGGATCTACACCCTGATGCGCGAGCGCGAGCTCGGCATCGAGACGGTGGAGAACGTCTGATGAGCGAGAGCAACGTGACTGAGAAGACCGAGCGCAACGCTCGCAAGGTCCGCGAGGGCCTGGTCGTCAGCGACAAGATGGACAAGACCGTCGTCGTCGCTGTCGAGGACCGCGTCAAGCACGCGCTGTACGGCAAGGTCATCCGCCGTACGAACAAGCTCAAGGCTCACGACGAGCAGAACGCTGCCGGCATCGGTGACCGCGTCCTCCTGATGGAGACCCGGAAGCTGTCGTCGACGAAGCACTGGCGCGTCGTCGAGATCCTCGAGAAGGCCAAGTAATTCTTGAAGGGGTAACCCTTCGAGTTCGTTCCGCCAGGCTCGGTGGGGTCGTGCTGACCGCTAGCGCGACCCCGCCGGGAACCGGCAGACAAATCAGGAGATAGACGTGATCCAGCAGGAGTCGCGACTGCGTGTCGCCGACAACACTGGTGCCAAGGAGATCCTTTGCATCCGTGTTCTCGGTGGCTCGGGTCGCCGCTACGCGGGCATCGGTGACGTCATCGTCGCCACCGTCAAGGACGCGATCCCCGGTGGCAACGTGAAGAAGGGTGACGTCGTCAAGGCGGTCATCGTTCGCACCGTCAAGGAGCGCCGCCGCCAGGACGGCTCGTACATCCGCTTCGACGAGAACGCCGCTGTCATTCTCAAGAACGACGGCGACCCTCGTGGCACCCGTATCTTCGGCCCGGTGGGCCGTGAGCTGCGCGAGAAGAAGTTCATGAAGATCATCTCGCTCGCGCCGGAGGTGCTGTAAGCATGAAGATCAAGAAGGGCGACCTGGTCCAGGTCATCACCGGTAAGGACAAGGGCAAGCAGGGCAAGGTCATCACGGCCTTCCCCCGTGACAACCGTGTCCTCGTCGAGGGTGTCAACCGGGTCAAGAAGCACACCAAGGCCGGCCCGTCGCAGGCCGGTGGCATCGTCACGACCGAGGCTCCGGTCCACGTCTCCAACGTCCAGCTGGTCGTGGAGAAGGACGGCAAGAAGGTCGTCACGCGTGTCGGATACCGCTTCGACGACGAGGGCAACAAGATCCGCGTTGCCAAGCGGACGGGTGAGGACATCTGATGGCTACCACCACTCCGCGTCTCAAGACGAAGTACCGCGAGGAGATCGCGGGCAAGCTGCGTGAGGAGTTCTCCTACGAGAACGTCATGCAGATTCCCGGCCTCGTGAAGATCGTGGTGAACATGGGTGTCGGCGACGCCGCCCGTGACTCGAAGCTCATGGACGGTGCCGTCCGTGACCTGACCACGATCACCGGTCAGAAGCCGGCCGTCACCAAGGCTCGCAAGTCCATCGCGCAGTTCAAGCTGCGTGAGGGCCAGCCGATCGGTGCGCACGTCACCCTCCGTGGCGACCGCATGTGGGAGTTCCTGGACCGCACCCTGTCGCTCGCGCTTCCGCGCATCCGCGACTTCCGTGGTCTGTCCCCCAAGCAGTTCGACGGGCGTGGCAACTACACCTTCGGTCTCACGGAGCAGGTCATGTTCCACGAGATCGACCAGGACAAGATCGACCGTGTCCGGGGTATGGACATCACCGTGGTGACCACGGCGACCAATGACGACGAGGGCCGTGCCCTTCTGCGTCACCTCGGCTTCCCGTTCAAGGAGGCGTAAGCGAGATGGCGAAGAAGGCTCTCATCGCGAAGGCTGCCCGTAAGCCTAAGTTCGGCGTGCGTGGCTACACGCGCTGCCAGCGTTGTGGTCGTCCCCACTCCGTGTACCGCAAGTTCGGCCTGTGCCGCGTGTGCCTCCGTGAGATGGCTCACCGTGGCGAGCTGCCGGGCGTGACCAAGAGCTCCTGGTAATCCCTTAGTTGGGATGACCGGAGTCTCTCGGTAAGCATTGGGTTGGCGGACGCCCGAGCCTCCATGGCTTAGGCTAGGAGGGTTGGGCGTCCGCCGCCCTTACGACTTACTACGCCGTAGGTCCCCGCGCCGCACCCGTCCCGCCCCTGTGTGGGGAGAGGGATGGCGCACCGGAAACCACGGCGAGAGAGGCCGAAGGCCACTTCATGACCATGACTGATCCGATCGCGGACATGCTGACTCGTCTGCGTAACGCGAACTCGGCATACCACGACACCGTGTCGATGCCGCACAGCAAGATCAAGTCTCACATCGCGGAAATCCTCCAGCAGGAGGGCTTCATCACGGGCTGGAAGGTCGAGGACGCCGAGGTCGGCAAGAACCTCGTCCTCGAGCTCAAGTTCGGTCCGAACCGTGAGCGCTCCATCGCGGGCATCAAGCGGATCTCGAAGCCCGGTCTCCGGGTTTACGCGAAGTCCACCAACCTGCCGAAGGTTCTCGGCGGCCTGGGCGTGGCGGTTATCTCCACGTCCCACGGTCTCCTGACCGGCCAGCAGGCAGGCAAGAAGGGCGTAGGTGGGGAAGTCCTCGCCTACGTCTGGTAGTCGGGAACGGAGGAATAGCAATGTCGCGTATTGGCAAGCTGCCTATCCAGGTTCCCGCCGGCGTGGACGTCACCATCGAGGGCCGCACGGTCACGGTGAAGGGTTCCAAGGGCACCCTGAACCACACCGTCGCCGCTCCGATCGAGATCGTTAAGGGTGAGGACGGCGTTCTCAACGTCACCCGCCCGAACGACGAGCGTCAGAACAAGGCCCTTCACGGCCTGTCCCGCACGCTGGTGGCCAACATGATCACCGGTGTGACCCAGGGTTACGTGAAGGCGCTCGAGATCAGCGGTGTCGGTTACCGCGTGGCCGCGAAGGGCTCCAACCTGGAGTTCCAGCTCGGCTACAGCCACCCGATCCTGATCGAGGCGCCCGAGGGCATCTCGTTCAAGGTCGAGTCGCCGACCAAGTTCTCGGTCGAGGGCATCGACAAGCAGAAGGTCGGCGAGGTTGCGGCGAACATCCGCAAGCTGCGCAAGCCCGACCCGTACAAGGCCAAGGGCGTCAAGTACGCCGGCGAGGTCATCCGCCGCAAGGTCGGAAAGGCTGGTAAGTAAGCCATGGCATACGGTGTGAAGATCGCCAAGGGCGACGCTTACAAGCGTGCCGCCAAGGCTCGCCGCCACATCCGCATCCGCAAGAACGTGTCGGGTACGGCGGAGCGTCCGCGCCTCGTCGTGACGCGTTCGAACCGCGGTATCACCGCTCAGGTCATCGACGACCTCAAGGGTCACACCCTTGCGTCGGCGTCGAACCTGGACGCGTCGATCCGCGGCGGCGAGGGTGACAAGTCCGCGCAGGCCCAGCAGGTCGGCGCTCTCGTCGCCGAGCGCGCCAAGGCCGCCGGCGTCGAGGCTGTCGTGTTCGACCGTGGTGGCAACAGGTACGCCGGGCGCATTGCCGCTCTGGCTGACGCCGCCCGCGAAGCCGGGCTGAAGTTCTAAGCCCCGGTTCCGGGACTAACGGACGTAACAGAGAGAGGTAAATCCAATGGCTGGACCCCAGCGCCGCGGAAGCGGTGCCGGTGGCGGCGAGCGGCGGGACCGGAAGGGCCGCGACGGTGGCGCTGCCGCCGAGAAGACCGCGTACGTTGAGCGCGTTGTCGCGATCAACCGCGTCGCCAAGGTTGTCAAGGGTGGTCGCCGCTTCAGCTTCACCGCGCTGGTCGTGGTGGGCGACGGTGACGGCACCGTAGGTGTCGGTTACGGCAAGGCCAAGGAAGTTCCCGCGGCCATCGCCAAGGGTGTCGAGGAAGCCAAGAAGAACTTCTTCAAGGTTCCGCGCATCCAGGGCACGATCCCTCACCCGATCACGGGCGAGCGTGCCGCGGGCGTCGTGCTCCTGAAGCCGGCTTCCCCCGGTACCGGTGTTATCGCCGGTGGTCCGGTGCGCGCCGTTCTGGAGTGCGCCGGCGTTCACGACATCCTGTCGAAGTCGCTTGGCTCGTCCAACGCGATCAACATCGTGCACGCGACCGTGGCGGCCCTCAAGGGCCTGCAGCGTCCCGAGGAGATCGCGGCTCGCCGTGGTCTGCCCCTCGAGGACGTCGCCCCCGCGGCCCTGCTTCGTGCGCGTGCTGGGGCGGGTGCGTAATGGCTCGCCTCAAGGTCACGCAGACGAAGTCGTACATCGGCAGCAAGCAGAACCACCGCGACACCCTGCGTTCGCTCGGCCTCAAGCGGGTCAACGACGTGGTTGTCAAGGAGGATCGTCCCGAGTTCCGCGGCATGGTGCACACCGTCCGCCACCTCGTGACGGTCGAGGAGGTTGACTGACATGGCGGAGACCAACCCGCTGAAGGCCCACAACCTCCGTCCCGCCCCCGGCGCCAAGACCGCGAAGACCCGTGTGGGCCGTGGTGAGGCGTCGAAGGGTAAGACGGCCGGTCGTGGTACCAAGGGCACGAAGGCCCGTTACCAGGTTCCGCAGCGCTTCGAGGGTGGGCAGATGCCCCTCCACATGCGTCTGCCGAAGCTCAAGGGCTTCAAGAACCCGTTCCGCACCGAGTACCAGGTCGTGAACCTGGACAAGCTCACCGCGCTCTACCCGCAGGGTGGCGAGGTCACGGTGGCCGATCTGGTCGCCAAGGGTGCGGTTCGCAAGAACCAGCTCGTCAAGGTGCTCGGCGCCGGCGAGATCACCGTGGCGCTGCAGGTGACGGTCGACGCCGTCTCCGGCTCCGCCAAGGAGAAGATCGCCGCCGCCGGCGGCACCGTCACCGAGCTCGTCTGAGACGACTCGATGGCCTGAACATCCGATCGGGGATGCCTCCCAAAAGGGGCATCCCCGATTGGTCGTTCCTAGGGGGGCATGGTCGCCGGTAAGGTGGCGTCCACTGTCTAGACTCCGTGCGGTATGCCCGTGCGGATTTGATGACCGATACCTATCCAGTGATTCTTCGAATCTCAAGCCGTCACCCTTGACGCCTAGCGCGGGGGTCGCAGGAGGCACCGTGCTCACCGCGTTCGCCCGGGCGTTCAAGACGCCCGACCTGCGCAAGAAGCTGCTCTTCACGCTCGCCATCATCGTGCTGTACCGCCTCGGGGCCCACATCCCGGTCCCCGGCGTCAGCTACGAGGCCGTCCAGCAGTGTGTCAAGCAGGCCAGCGAGGGCAACAACAGCCTGTTCGGCCTGGTCAACATGTTCAGTGGCGGGGCGCTGCTGCAGATCACCATCTTCGCGCTCGGCATCATGCCGTACATCACGGCGAGCATCATCCTGCAGCTGCTGACCGTCGTGATCCCGCGCCTGGAAGCCCTCAAGAAGGAGGGTCAGGCCGGTACCTCCAAGATCACGCAGTACACCCGCTACCTGACGGTCGCCCTCGCCATCCTCCAGGGCACGGGTCTCGTCGCGACGGCGAAGAGCGGTGCTCTGTTCAGCGGCTGCTCGGTGGCGGACCAGGTCGTTCCCAACCCGTCCGTCTTCACCATCGCCACCATGGTCATCACGATGACCGCGGGTACCTGTGTCGTCATGTGGCTCGGTGAGCTGATCACCGACCGCGGCATCGGCAACGGCATGTCGATCCTGATGTTCATCTCGATCGCCGCCGGCTTCCCGGGCGCCCTGTGGGCCATCAAGGAGAGCGGCAAGCTCGCCAAGGGCTGGATCGAGTTCGGCACCGTCATCCTCATCGGCTTCGTGATGGTGGCCCTCGTGGTCTTCGTCGAGCAGGCCCAGCGCCGCATCCCGGTGCAGTACGCGAAGCGCATGATCGGCCGGCGCTCCTACGGCGGTACGTCCACGTACATCCCGCTGAAGGTGAACCAGGCGGGTGTGATTCCCGTCATCTTCGCGTCGTCGCTGCTCTACATCCCGGCCTTGATCGCGCAGTTCTCGAACTCCACCGCAGGGTGGAAGACCTGGATCGAAGCCCACTTCGTCAAGGGTGACCACCCCTACTACATCGCCGCGTACTTCCTCCTGATCGTGTTCTTCGCCTTCTTCTACGTGGCGATCTCGTTCAACCCCGAGGAAGTCGCCGACAACATGAAGAAGTATGGTGGCTTCATCCCGGGTATCCGGGCTGGTCGACCTACTGCCGAGTACCTGAGCTACGTTCTCAACCGGATCACTTGGCCGGGCTCGCTGTACTTGGGTCTGATCGCTCTTGTGCCGACGATGGCGTTGGCAGGCTTCGGTGGCGCCAATGCCAACTTCCCCTTCGGTGGGACAAGCATCCTCATCATCGTGGGTGTGGGGCTGGAGACCGTGAAGCAGATCGAGAGCCAGCTCCAGCAGCGCAATTACGAAGGGTTCCTCCGCTGATGCGAATCGTCCTCGTCGGACCGCCCGGTGCCGGCAAGGGAACGCAGGCCGCGTTCCTTGCCAAGAACCTGGACATCCCGCACATCTCCACGGGCGACCTGTTCCGCGCCAACATCTCTCAGGGCACGGAGCTGGGTCTCAAGGCGAAGGCGTTCATGGACGCCGGCGACCTGGTCCCCGACGAGGTGACCATCGGGATGGCCAAGGACCGGATGGAGCAGCCGGACGCCGCCAACGGCTTCCTGCTGGACGGGTTCCCCCGCAACGTGGCTCAGGCCGAGGCCCTGGACGTGGTCCTGAAGGCCGAGGACATGCAGCTCGACGCGGTCCTGGACCTGGAGGTCCCCGAGGACGAGGTCGTGAAGCGGATCGCGGGTCGCCGCATCTGCCGCAACGACAGCGCGCACGTGTTCCACCTGACGTACAACGCTCCGAAGACCGAGGGCGTCTGTGACGTCTGCGGTGGCGAGCTCTTCCAGCGCGACGACGACTCCGAGGAGACCGTCCGCCGGCGCCTGGAGGTCTACCACACGCAGACCGAGCCGATCATCGACTACTACCGGGCGCAGAACCTGGTCGTGACGATCTCGGCGCTCGGCAAGGTGGACGAGGTCACCGCCAAGGCGATGGACGCGCTCAAGAAGTAGCCCCTGGTTCGTGCGATACGGCCGCGGTGCCCCTCAGGGGCGCCGCGGCCGTATCGTTGTTCTGTTCCCCGTACCCGATGGAAAGGCCGCGGCCCGTGCAGATCAAGACCCCCGAGCAGATCGCGAAGATGCGCGAGGCGGGGCTGGTCGTCGCCGCCATTCACGCGGCGACCCGTGAGGCGGCCGTGCCGGGCGCCACGACGAAGGACCTCGACGAGGTCGCGCGGAAGGTCATCGCCGACCACGGGGCGAAGTCGAACTTCCTCGGATACGGCGGGTTCCCCGCGACGATCTGCACCTCGGTCAACGAGGTCGTCGTCCACGGCATCCCCGACGACAAGACCGTCCTCAAGGACGGCGACATCATCTCCATCGACGCGGGCGCGATCGTGGACGGCTGGCACGGTGACGCGGCCTACACGGCCTTCGTGGGCACCGGGCACGCGCCGGAGCTGGTCGAGCTCTCCCGGGTCACGGAGGAGTCGATGTGGGCCGGTATCGCGGCCATGAAGCTCGGCAACCGCCTGGTCGACATCTCGAAGGCGATCGAGACGTACATCAAGCGGCAGCCGCGGCCGGCGGTCGGCGACCACAGCCTCGGCCGCTACGGGATCATCGAGGACTACGGCGGCCACGGCATCGGCACCGAGATGCACATGGACCCGCACCTGCTGAACTACGTCTCCCGCAAGCGTGGCAAGGGCCCGAAGCTGGTCCCGGGCCTCTGCCTGGCGATCGAGCCGATGGTCTCCCTGGGCACGCCCGGTACGGAGGTCCTCAAGGACGACTGGACGGTCATCACGACCGACGGCACCTGGTCCTCCCACTGGGAGCACTCCATCGCCCTCACGGAGGAAGGCCCCCTGGTCCTCACCGCGGTCGACGGCGGCAAGGCCAAGCTGGCCGAGCTGGGTGTGACGGCGGCGCCGGATCCGCTCGCGTAGGAGTACGTTTGAATTTTCTACGGCGTGGTGACTTGCGTAAGGATCAGTTCGGGTGGGCAGACTTCCCGATTCGTCTTTTCCTGGGGCCTGACGTAGACTGATGCGTCGGCTCTCGTGTACCCGTGTGTCCGCACGCGGCGGCGGGAGTCGATCAAGGTAGCCGATTCGAAAGGCGAAGCGTGGCCAAGAAGCAAGGTGCCATCGAAATCGAGGGCACCGTGATCGAGTCCCTCCCGAACGCCATGTTCAAGGTGGAGCTCCAGAACGGTCACAAGGTCCTCGCGCACATCTCCGGCAAGATGCGGATGCACTACATCCGAATCCTCCCGGACGACCGGGTCGTCGTGGAGCTCTCTCCGTACGACCTGACGCGTGGCCGGATCGTCTACCGGTACAAGTAGATCTTGCCCGCACCCCGCCTCCGCGCGCGGGTGGTGGCACTGACCCGGAGAACCTCACATCCCATGAAGGTCAAGCCGAGCGTCAAGAAGATCTGCGACAAGTGCAAGGTGATCCGCCGTCACGGCCGGGTCATGGTCATCTGCGACAACCTGCGCCACAAGCAGCGCCAGGGCTGACGCACGCCGACCGACCTGCATATCGCAGTTCTTCGCGCGACGCATAGCAATACGTACATACGCAGAGCCCGTCGGGCCGTGTTCCACGGTTGACGGCACCTCCGGCGGGGGCCGGGGACCCGGACGTACCACTCCTTTCCATAGGAGTCGGCGGCCGGGAGCGGTTCTGCAGCAGACCCCCGAGAACACAGGAGCCATTGAATGGCACGCGTTTCCGGTGTTGACATCCCGCGCGAAAAGCGCGTGGTGGTCGCACTCACCTACGTCTTCGGTATCGGGCGTACCCGGTCCGAGGAGATTCTCGCCGCGACCGGCGTGAACCCGTCCACCCGTGTCCGCGAGCTTGCCGAGGAAGACCTCGTCAAGATCCGCGAGTACGTGGACGCCAACCTCCAGACCGAGGGTGACCTCCGCCGCGAGATCGCCGCCGACATCCGCCGCAAGGTCGAGATCGGCTGCTACCAGGGTCTGCGCCACCGTCGTGGCCTGCCCGTCCGCGGCCAGCGCACCAGCACGAACGCTCGTACCCGCAAGGGCCCGCGTCGCGCCATCGCCGGCAAGAAGAAGCCGGGCAAGAAGTAGTCCTCAGCGGACGCTTGACCAAGCGGTCTTCGCTGTAGGACCGACCACCTCCCGTAGGAGATATAGATGCCCCCCAAGGGTCGTCAGGGCGCTGCCAAGAAGGTGCGCCGCAAGGAAAAGAAGAACGTCGCTCACGGCCACGCGCACATCAAGAGCACGTTCAACAACACGATCGTCTCGATCACGGACCCCTCGGGCAACGTGATCTCCTGGGCCTCCGCCGGCCACGTCGGCTTCAAGGGCTCGCGCAAGTCCACCCCCTTCGCCGCGCAGATGGCCGCCGAGTCGGCCGCCCGCCGCGCGCAGGAGCACGGCATGCGCAAGGTCGACGTCTTCGTCAAGGGTCCCGGCTCCGGCCGTGAGACCGCGATCCGCTCCCTCCAGGCCACGGGCCTCGAGGTCGGTTCGATCCAGGACGTCACCCCCACGCCGCACAACGGCTGCCGTCCCCCCAAGCGCCGCCGCGTCTGACGCTCCGGCTGCTTGACCAGGGATTTTCGGGCGGTGCGTCCCCTTTGGGGGCGTACCGCCCGTACCCTTGCATACGTAGTACCCGTCGGGCGTCAAATAGTGGGCGTCCACGACTGAAGGAATCACAGACATGCTGATCGCTCAGCGTCCGTCGCTGACCGAAGAGGTCGTCGACGAGTTCCGCTCCCGGTTCGTCATCGAGCCGCTGGAGCCGGGCTTCGGCTACACCCTCGGCAACTCCCTCCGCCGCACCCTCCTCTCGTCGATCCCCGGCGCTGCTGTCACCAGCATCCGCATCGACGGTGTCCTGCACGAGTTCACCACCGTGCCGGGCGTCAAGGAGGACGTGACCGACCTCATCCTCAACATCAAGCAGCTGGTCGTCTCCTCGGAGCACGACGAGCCCGTCGTGATGTACCTGCGCAAGCAGGGCCCGGGTCTGGTCACCGCCGCCGACATCGCGCCCCCGGCCGGTGTCGAGGTGCACAACCCCGACCTCGTCCTCGCCACGCTCAACGGCAAGGGCAAGCTGGAGATGGAGCTGACCGTCGAGCGCGGTCGCGGCTACGTCTCCGCCGTGCAGAACAAGCAGGTGGGCCAGGAGATCGGTCGTATCCCGGTCGACTCCATCTACTCCCCGGTGCTCAAGGTCACGTACAAGGTCGAGGCGACCCGTGTCGAGCAGCGCACCGACTTCGACAAGCTGATCGTCGACGTCGAGACCAAGCAGGCCATGCGCCCGCGTGACGCCATGGCGTCCGCCGGCAAGACCCTGGTCGAGCTGTTCGGTCTGGCGCGCGAGCTCAACATCGACGCCGAGGGCATCGACATGGGCCCGTCCCCCACGGACGCCGCCCTGGCCGCCGATCTCGCGCTGCCGATCGAGGAGCTCGAGCTCACCGTTCGTTCGTACAACTGCCTCAAGCGCGAGGGCATCCACTCCGTGGGTGAGCTCGTGGCGCGCTCCGAGGCCGACCTGCTCGACATCCGCAACTTCGGTGCGAAGTCGATCGACGAGGTCAAGGCGAAGCTGGCCGGTATGGGCCTCGCGCTGAAGGACTCGCCTCCCGGCTTCGACCCGACCGCAGCGGCGGACGCCTTCGGCGCCGACGACGACGCGGACGCGGGTTTCGTGGAGACCGAGCAGTACTAAGAGCTCGGGCCTCACGGTCCGTACTCGGGTGCGGGAGCGCTGTGCTTGATCGCGCAGTTCCCCTCGCCCCTTCCGGCCTCGCCCCTTCGGGGCTTGGTCGGATCTCCGACGGGTGACCGCCCGCTCGGACACTGACATCGGTACCTCATACGGCCGGTGCAGATCACAAGGAGAATCACCATGCCGCGTCCCGCGAAGGGTGCCCGCCTCGGCGGTTCCGCCGCGCACGAGAAGCTGCTCCTCGCCAACCTGGCGAAGTCGCTCTTCGAGCACGGCCGCATCACCACGACCGAGGCCAAGGCCCGTCGCCTGCGTCCGGTCGCCGAGCGCCTGATCACCAAGGCGAAGAAGGGCGACATCCACAACCGTCGCCTGGTGCTGCAGTCGATCACCGACAAGGGGATCGTCCACACCCTCTTCACCGAGATCGCCCCGCGTTACTCGGAGCGTCCGGGTGGTTACACCCGTATCACCAAGATCGGCAACCGTCGTGGCGACAACGCCCCGATGGCCGTGATCGAGCTGGTCGAGGGCGAGATCGCCAAGAAGGCGACCGTCGCCGAGGCCGAGGCCGCCACCGTGCGCGCCGTCAAGGAGGCCGACGCGGCCGCCGAGGCTCCGGCCGAGTCCGTCGAGGACTCGACCAAGTAAGACGTCGTGAAGGACGCGTAGGCGTTCCGGCCGACTGTTCTCGTGAGCGGGCCCGTACCCCCTTGGGGTGCGGGCCCGTTCCCGTGTGTCTGAGAGGATCTCCGCGTGAGCGATGACGTGCAGGACGGGTTCGTACGGGTTCGGCTTGACCTGTCGTACGACGGCAGGGACTTCTCCGGCTGGGCCAAGCAGGCCGGCGGGCGGCGGACGGTGCAGGGGGACATCGAGGACGCCCTGCGGACCGTGACCCGGTCCAAGGAGACGTACGAGCTGACCGTGGCCGGCCGCACCGACTCCGGGGTCCACGCACGCGGCCAGGTCGCCCATGTCGACCTGCCGGCCGAGCTGTGGGCCGAGCACCGCGACAAGCTGCTGAGGCGGCTCGCGGGGCGCCTCTCCCACGACGTACGGGTGTGGTCCCTGACCGAGGCCCCCAGCGGCTTCAACGCGCGGTTCTCCGCGATCTGGCGCCGCTACGCCTACCGCGTCACCGACAACCCCGGCGGGGTCGACCCGCTGCTGCGCGGCCACGTCCTGTGGCACGACTGGGCCCTCGACATGGACGCCATGAACGAGGCCGCCACCGCGCTCGTCGGCGAGCACGACTTCGCCGCGTACTGCAAGCGGCGCGAGGGCGCCACCACCATCCGCACCCTGCAGGAGCTGCGCTGGGAGCGGCGGCCCGACGGTGTGATGGAGGCCACGGTGAAGGCGGACGCCTTCTGCCACAACATGGTCCGCTCGCTCGTCGGCGCCCTGCTGTTCGTCGGCGACGGGCACCGGCCGGTGGACTGGCCGGGCAAGGTCCTGGCGGCGGGGGTGCGGGACTCGGCCGTGCACGTCGTACGGCCGCACGGGCTCACCCTCGAAGAGGTGGGCTACCCCGCCGACGAGCTCCTGGCCGCCCGGAACCTGGAGGCCAGGAACAAGCGGTCACTCCCCGGGAGCGCCGGCTGCTGCTGAGGCCTGGGAGCGGCCCCGGGCGTAGATCTGGTTGAAGGTGAAGGTGCCCAGGTCGTCGCTGGCCTGGAAGACGGCCTTGTCGGCCTTGGTGACCTTCTTGCCGTCGGCGAAGCCGGCCTGGGTGAAGTACGCGTAGCGGCCGACCGAGTTCGAGCGGCGCAGACAGACCGTGGCGTGGCAGAAGTCACCCACGCCGGCGCCGGCCAGCGGGGAGACGCCGCCGGTGGCCTGGTTCTTCGCCTTGAGGGCCGCGGCCTCCGAGGGGAAGACGGCGACGCCGACGGTGATCGCCACGCCGTCCTTCACATAGGTGGCGCGGAGCACCCGCTGGCAGCCGTTGTTCTTCAGGACGGTGCCGAGACCGCCTTGGGTGACGGCCGCGCAGTTCGTCGTGGCGGAGGTCGCGCCCTTCTTGTAGGGGCGCTTGTTCATCGTGAGCTTCTTGCCCGGGAAGAGGCCCTCCGCGCTCAGTGGGGCCTTGTCCTTCTTCGGGTCCGAGATGTAGTCCTTCGGGTTCGGCGGGGGCGGCGGCGCCACCGACGAGAAGGTCGGCTCCGGGGTGGGGGAGGCGGTGGGGGCGGCCGTGCCGGTGGGCCCCCCGGCGGTCGCGGCCTCGTCGTTCTTCTTGCCGCTCGCCACCACGGCGGTGGCGACGATCGCGCCGACGACGACCGCGGCCACCGCGCCGCCGCCGATCATCAGCCAGCGCTTGCGCCGGTTACGGGAGGCCGAGGCATCGGCCAGGGCGCCCCAGTCGGGGGTGCTCCCGCCGCCCTGGGCGCCCGGGAAGGGGTCCGGCTGCCCGCCGCCGTATCCGGGCTGCCCGCCGTGGCCCTGCTGCGGTCCGTGGCCGGTCTGACCGCCGTATCCGGGCTGCTGCCCGTATCCCTGCTGCGGCTGTCCGCCGTACCCCTGCTGCCCCTGCTGCTGCGGCTCTTGCGGCCACTGCGGTCCCCCAAAGCTCATGCCGCGCATCCTAAACCGGTTGGGCCCGGCCGACGCGGGCGGCGACAATGCACCTCATGGGACATGTCGAGGCCGCGCATCTTGAGTACTACCTTCCCGACGGGAGGGTCCTCCTCGGGGACGCCTCCTTCCGGGTCGGGGAGGGCGCCGTGGTCGCCCTCGTCGGGGCCAACGGCGCCGGGAAGACCACACTGCTCCGGATGATCGCCGGAGAGCTCCAGCCGCACGGCGGCTCCGTCACCGTCAGCGGCGGGCTCGGCGTGATGCCGCAGTTCGTCGGCTCCGTACGGGACGAGTCCACCGTCCGTGACCTGCTGGTCTCGGTGGCGCAGCCGCGCATCCGGGAGGCCGCGAAGGCCGTCGACGAGGCCGAGCACCTGATCATGACGGTCGACGACGAGGCCGCGCAGATGAAGTACGCGCAGGCCCTCAGCGACTGGGCCGAGGTGCAGGGGTACGAGGCCGAGACCCTCTGGGACATCTGCACCATGGCCGCGCTCGGCATGCCGTACGACAAGGCGCAGTTCCGGGAGGTGCGGACGCTCTCCGGCGGCGAGCAGAAGCGGCTGGTCCTCGAGTACCTGCTGCGCGGCCCCGACGAGGTGCTGCTCCTCGACGAGCCGGACAACTACCTCGACGTGCCCGGCAAGCGGTGGCTGGAGGGCCGGCTGCGGGAGACCCGCAAGACCGTGCTCTTCATCTCCCACGACCGGGAGCTGCTCTCCCGGGCCGCCCAGAAGATCGTCGCGGTCGAGCCCGGCCCGGCCGGCTCGGACGTGTGGGTGCACGGTGGTGGCTTCGGCACCTTCCACGAGGCGCGGCGCGAGCGGTTCGCGCGCTTCGAGGAGCTGAAGCGGCGCTGGGACGAGGAGCACGCGCGGCTGAAGGCGCTGGTCTTCAAGCTGCGGCAGCAGGCGGCGATCAGCCCCGACATGGCGTCGCGGTACCGGGCGATGCAGACGCGGTTCAAGAAGTTCGAGGAGGCGGGTCCGCCGCCGGAGCCGCCGCGCGAGCAGGACATCCGGATGCGGCTGCGCGGGGGCCGGACCGGGGTGCGGGCCGTGACCGTCGAGAACCTCGAGCTGACCGGTCTGATGAAGCCGTTCTCGCTGGAGATCTTCTACGGGGAGCGGGTCGGCGTCCTCGGCTCGAACGGGTCGGGCAAGTCGCACTTCCTGCGGCTGCTCGCGGGGGATCCGTCGGTCGCCCACACGGGTACGTGGAAGCTGGGCGCGCGGGTCGTGCCGGGGCACTTCGCCCAGACCCACGCGCACCCGGAGCTGACCGGGCGCCCGCTCGTCGACATCCTGTGGACGGAGCACGCCAAGGACCGGGGCGGGGCGATGTCGATGCTGCGCCGGTACGAGCTGGAGCGGCAGGGCGACCAGTCCTTCGACAGGCTCTCCGGGGGTCAGCAGGCGCGGTTCCAGATCCTGCTCATGGAGCTGGCCGGGACGACGGCGCTGCTGCTCGACGAGCCGACGGACAACCTGGACCTGGAGTCGGCGGAGGCCCTGCAGGAGGGCCTTGAGTCGTACGACGGGACGGTGCTGGCCGTGACCCACGACCGGTGGTTCGCGAAGAGCTTCGACCGGTTCCTGGTCTTCGGCTCGGACGGGGTCGTACGGGAGACGAGCGAGCCGGTGTGGGACGAGCGGCGGGTCGAGCGGGCGCGGTGACCTCGGGCGGTCGGCGGTCGGTGTCCCGGGGCGTTTTGACCCGTCGGGGGGCGCGCGGGTAGTGTTGCGGTTTGTTATGCGTAGTGGCTTCGTCGTTCTCAGGCGAACGGCCCTTACGCAGGTTCCCTGGAGCAGTTACCAGTGGCTCGCATACGGGCGGTGTCCCGGCAGTGCAGGCCCAAGCTGCATGATCGCTTCAGGTGTGTCTGGACTCCATCCACTGAAGAAGCGAAGGCTACGAAGTGCGTACGTACAGCCCCAAGCCCGGCGATGTCACTCGCCAGTGGCACATCATCGACGCGCAGGACATCGTCCTGGGCCGTCTGGCGACCACGGCTGCGAACCTCCTCCGAGGCAAGCACAAGCCGGTCTACGCCCCGCACATGGACATGGGCGACTTCGTCATCATCATCAACGCTGACAAGGTCCACCTGTCCGGCAACAAGAAGACCCAGAAGCTGGCGTACCGCCACTCCGGCTTCCCGGGTGGTCTGCGCTCCGTCCGTTACGACGAGCTGCTGTCGAAGAACCCCGAGAAGGCCGTCGAGAAGGCCATCAAGGGCATGATCCCCAAGAACACCCTGGGCCGTCAGATGATCTCGAAGCTGAAGGTCTACGCGGGCGAGAACCACCCGCACGCTGCTCAGCAGCCGGTTCCGTTCGAGATCACCCAGGTCGCGCAGTAGTTCCGGCCACACCCCCTAAGAACGAAAGAAATCTGAGGAGAATCGTGGCCGAGACCACCCCCGAAACCCCCGTCGACGAGTTCGAGGGCGTTGAGGAGTACACCACCGAGACCGAGCTCGTCGAGGGTGAGTACACCTCCGAGTCGCTCGCGTCCCGCTTCGGCGACCCGCAGCCGGCCGCCGGCCTGGGCCGTCGCAAGAACGCCATCGCCCGCGTCCGGATCGTTCCGGGCACCGGCAAGTGGAAGATCAACGGTCGCACCCTTGAGGACTACTTCCCCAACAAGGTGCACCAGCAGGAAGTCAACGAGCCCTTCAAGGTGCTCGAGCTCGACAACCGCTACGACGTCATCGCCCGCATCGCGGGTGGCGGTGTCTCCGGTCAGGCCGGCGCCCTGCGCCTCGGCGTGGCCCGTGCGCTGAACGAGGCGGACGTCGAGAACAACCGCCCGGCGCTCAAGAAGGCCGGCTTCCTCTCCCGCGACGACCGTGCGGTCGAGCGCAAGAAGGCCGGTCTCAAGAAGGCCCGTAAGGCTCCGCAGTACAGCAAGCGTTAATCGCCTGCTCGGTCTGCTTTCGTACGCCCCGGCGGCACTGCCCGTGCCGTCGGGGCGTACGTTTTTTCATAAGCTCTTTCGTCACCTCTTTCATCTTTCATCAGCTTGGGCACGTATTTTCGGAGGACAGCTGTGGGACGACTCTTCGGCACGGACGGCGTGCGCGGTGTGGCCAACGCGGACCTGACGGCGGAGCTGGCGCTCGGCCTGTCGGTCGCGGCGGCGCATGTGCTCGCCGAGTCGGGCACCTTCGAGGGCCACCGGCCGACCGCCGTGGTCGGGCGGGACCCGCGTGCGTCCGGAGAGTTCCTGGAAGCGGCCGTCGTGGCGGGACTCGCCAGCGCCGGTGTCGACGTGCTGCGCGTCGGCGTGCTGCCCACCCCGGCCGTGGCCCACCTCACCGGCGTCCTCGGCGCCGACCTCGGCGTGATGCTCTCCGCCAGCCACAACGCCATGCCCGACAACGGCATCAAGTTCTTCGCGCGCGGCGGCCACAAGCTCGCCGACGACCTCGAGGGCAAGATCGAGTCGGTCTACGAGGAGCACCGCACCGGCGCCCCCTGGGAGCGTCCGACCGGTTCCGGCGTCGGCCGGGTCCGTGACTACGACGAGGGCTTCGAGACGTACGTCTCCCACCTCCTCGCCGTCGTCCCCAACCGGCTCGACGGCCTCAAGGTCGTCCTCGACGAGGCCCACGGCGCCGCCGCCCGCGTCTCGCCCGAGGCCTTCACCCGGGCCGGCGCGCAGGTCGTCACCATCGGCGCCGAGCCGGACGGCCTCAACATCAACGACGGCTGCGGCTCCACCCACCTGGGGCTGCTCCGCGCCGCCGTCGTCGAGCACGGCGCCGACCTGGGCATCGCCCACGACGGCGACGCCGACCGCTGCCTCGCGGTGGACGCCGCGGGCAACGAGGTCGACGGCGACCAGATCCTCGCCGTGCTCGCCCTCGCCATGCGCGAGGCCGGGACGCTGCGCGGTGACACCGTCGTCGCGACCGTCATGTCGAACCTGGGCTTCAAGCTCGCCATGGAGGGCGCGGGCCTGAACCTCGTCCAGACCGCGGTCGGCGACCGGTACGTGCTGGAGTCCATGAAGGAGCACGGCTACGCGCTCGGCGGCGAGCAGTCCGGGCACGTCATCGTGCTCGACCACGCCACCACCGGCGACGGCACCCTCACCGGCCTCATGCTGGCGGCCCGCATCGCCGCCACCGGCAGGTCGCTCGCGGACCTCGCCGGGGTGATGGAGCGGCTGCCGCAGATCCTGATCAACGTCCCCGACGTCGACAAGGCCCGGGTGAAGACCTCCGGCGACCTGGCCGCCGCCGTCGCCTCCGCCGAGCAGGAGCTCGGCTCCACCGGCCGCGTCCTGCTGCGCCCCTCCGGCACCGAGCCGCTGGTCCGCGTGATGGTCGAGGCGGCCGACATCGAGCAGGCCCGCGCGGTCGCGCAGCGGCTCGCGGATGTCGTGAAGTCGGCGCTGGGCTAGGCTTTCTGAGGCACCGTCATGCTCCGACGAGAGGCCCCGCCGCACCGGACGTCCGGTACGGCGGGGCCTCTTCGCGTGCTCAGCCCCTGCGCAGCCTGTGTCGCAGCCGGCCGCGCTGGGTCCGCCACAGCCGCTTCTGCAGGAACAGCGTCGCCGTTCCCGCCAGCATGATCCCCAGCAGGTTGAGCAGCAGCTGCTGGATCGAGCCCCACATCTGTCCGACCTCGCCGTAGCTGAGCGCCACCGCCGCGTTCGCCGCCGCCGGGACCGTCGTCACCGAGATCGCCACGCCCACCAGCGCGCCCGACTTGGACGAGGTCAGCGAGAGGGTGCCGGCCGCGCCCGCGAGGAGCGCCACCACGAAGGAGAACAGGTCCGGCTGCCAGATGAAGCTGGTCTGCGGGCGCTGCGCGTCGAGCATGGACTGACTGAACTGGTTCAGCCGGTCCATGACCAGGCTGAACACGGTCGTCGCCAGGATCGCCGTAGCGAAGCCGATGAGCAGCGCCATCAGCGAGCGCGCCGCCAGTTTCGGCGCCCGCTGCACGATCGCCGTACACACCCCGGCGAGCGGGCCGAACTCCGGGCCGACCGCCATGGCGCCCACGATCAGGATCGCGTTGTCCAGGACGACACCGCAGGCCGCGATCATCGTCGCCAGGCCCATGAACGAGAGGTACGTGAAGGAGAGCGTCGACTCCTCGTGGGTCGCCTCCGCCAGCTGCTCCCAGATGACCGCGTCCGCGCCCTCGCCCGGGGCCTCCCGCTCGGCCGTGTCCGCCCGGGTCGACATCGACAGGTCGATGCCGTCCACCGCGATCGAGCCGTCCTGATCGATCCTCATTTCGCGCAGTCCGTGCAGGAGTTCGTCGGCCGCCTCGCGGGCCGTGTCGCACATGACCACGTCGCCGTGGGGGTCTCTGGCCACGCCCGGCAGCACCACGAGGTGGGTGGTGCCGACCGTCGACTCGATCAGCGCGATCGCGGACGTGGTGCGGTCCGGCGGGACGATCATCCGTAGATGCAACATGCCCTGAGCTTACGAAGGTCAGAGCTTGCGCAGGCTCAGGCGCTGCACCTTGTGGTCGGGGCCCTTGCGGACGACGAGGGTCGCCCGGCCGCGGGTCGGGGCCACGTTCTCCAGGAGGTTCACCTTGTTGATGGTCCGCCACATGGTCCGGGCGTAGTCGAGGGCCTCGTCCTCGGAGACCTGCGTGTAGCGCTGGAAGTACGAGGACGGGTTCTGGAAGGCGGTGTCGCGGAGCTTGCGGAAGCGGTTGAGGTACCAGCGCTCGATGTCCTCCGGCCGCGCGTCGACGTACACCGAGAAGTCGAAGTAGTCGGCGAGGCCGACGCGGGTGCGGCCGTCCTGGCCCGGAAGCGCGGGCTGGAGGACGTTCAGCCCCTCCACGATGAGGATGTCCGGGCGGCGGACGACGAGCCGCTCGTCGGGCACGCGGTCGTAGATCAGGTGCGAGTAGACCGGGGCGGAGACCTCCTCCTTGCCCGCCTTGATGTCGGCGACGAAGCGGGTCAGGGCCCGGCGGTCGTACGACTCGGGGAAGCCCTTACGGGACATCAGCCCGCGCGCCTTCAGCTCCTCCATCGGGTAGAGAAAGGCGTCGGTGGTGACCAGCTCCACGCGCGGGTGCTCGGGCCAGCGGGCGAGGAGGGCCTGCAGGAGGCGGGAGACCGTCGACTTGCCGACGGCGACGGAACCGGCGACCCCTATGACGAAGGGGGTGCCGCGCTGCTCGGCGCTCTCGCCGAGGAAGGTGTTGAGGGCCCCGCGCAGCCCGCTGGTGGCCTGCACGTACAGGTTGAGCAGCCGGGACAGGGGGAGATAGATGTCCCGCACCTCGTCGAGGTCGATGACGTCCCCGAGACCGCGGAGCCGCTCGACCTCGACGGCGGTCAGCGGCAGGGGCGTCTTGTCACGCAGGGCGCTCCACTCGGCCCGGGTGAGGTCGACGTAGGGGCTCGCCCCGCTGGCGCTTCGTGGCGGCGAAGTGATCACCTCGCCATTGTCGGGGGTCGAGGAGGTTCACGGGACTCCGCGGGCCGTGGGCTGGGTCACGCGACAAAAGCCCTCCTCCGGCCCCGGCCGGAGGGGTGAGCCCGTCCGACGGCGCTCCCGGGGGACGTCGCCGACGCGCAGACCGCCGGGCTGGGCCGACTCCGGCCCTCCGGGCACCTTCCGCCGTACGCTTCCGTCATGTGCGGAATCGTGGGATACGTCGGCGGGCAGTCGGCGCTTGATGTGGTGGTCGCGGGCCTCAAGAGGCTCGAATACCGGGGCTACGACTCGGCCGGTGTCGCGGTGCTCTCCGACGGGGGGCTGGCCGCGGCCAAGAAGGCGGGCAAGCTCGTCAACCTGGAGAAGGAACTCGTCGACCGGCCGCTGGCCGGCGGGTCCGTGGGCATCGGACACACCCGCTGGGCCACCCACGGCGGGCCGACCGACGTCAACGCCCACCCGCACCTGGACAACGCGGGGCGGGTCGCCGTCGTCCACAACGGCATCATCGAGAACTTCGCCGGCCTGCGCGCGGAGCTCACCGAGCGCGGCCACGACCTGGCGTCCGAGACGGACACCGAGGTCGTGGCCCACCTCCTCGCGGAGGAGTTCTCCTCCGCCGGCGAGCTGGCGGAGGCCATGCGGCTGGTGTGCCGGCGACTCGAAGGGGCCTTCACCCTGGTCGCGGTGCACGCCGACCAGCCGGACGTCGTCGTCGGCGCCCGCCGGAACTCCCCGCTGGTCGTCGGCGTCGGCGAGGGAGAGAACTTCCTCGCCTCCGACGTGTCCGCCTTCATCGCCCACACCCGTTCGGCGATCGAGCTCGGTCAGGACCAGGTCGTCGAGCTGACCAGGGACGGCGTCACCGTCACCGACTTCGACGGTGCCCCCGCGGACGTACGGGCCTTCCACGTCGACTGGGACGCCTCGGCCGCCGAGAAGGGCGGCTACGACTACTTCATGCTCAAGGAGATCGCCGAGCAGCCGAAGGCCGTCGCCGACACCCTCCTCGGCCGGATCGACGGCACCGGCCGGCTGACCCTCGACGAGGTGCGCATCCCGGACGCCGTGCTCCGCGAGGCCGACAAGATCGTCATCATCGCCTGCGGCACCGCCTTCCACGCGGGACTCATCGCCAAGTACGCCATCGAGCACTGGACCCGCATCCCCTGCGAGGTCGAGCTCGCCAGCGAGTTCCGCTACCGGGACCCGATCCTCGGGCAGAAGACCCTGGTCATCGCGATCTCGCAGTCCGGCGAGACCATGGACACGCTGATGGCGCTGCGGCACGCGCGCGAGCAGGGTGCGAAGGTGCTCGCCGTCTGCAACACCAACGGCTCGACGATTCCACGGGAGTCGGACGCCGTCCTCTACACCCACGCCGGGCCCGAGGTCGCCGTCGCGTCGACCAAGGCCTTCCTCACCCAGCTGGTCGCCTGCTACCTCCTCGCGCTCTACCTCGGGCAGGTGCGCGGCACCAAGTGGGGCGACGAGATCCGCGCCGTCGTCCGCGAACTCGCCCGCATCGGCGACGAGGTGGAGCGGGTCCTGGAGACCATGGAGCCGGTCCGGGCCCTCGCCCGCTCGCTCGCCCACAAGAACACGGTCCTCTTCCTCGGCCGGCACGTCGGCTACCCGGTCGCCCTCGAAGGCGCCCTGAAACTCAAGGAACTGGCGTACATGCACGCCGAGGGCTTCGCCGCCGGAGAGCTCAAGCACGGGCCGATCGCGCTCATCGAGGAGGACCTGCCGGTCGTCGTGGTGGTGCCCTCGCCCAAGGGCCGCTCCGTCCTCCACGACAAGATCGTCTCCAACATCCAGGAGATCCGGGCGCGCGGTGCCCGGACGATCGTGATCGCCGAGGAGGGCGACGAGACGGTCGTCCCGTACGCCGACCACCTCGTCCGCATCCCCGCCACGCCTACGCTGCTCCAGCCGCTGGTCTCCACGGTGCCGCTCCAGGTCTTCGCCTGCGAGCTCGCCACCGCGCGGGGCAACGAGGTCGACCAGCCGCGCAACCTGGCCAAATCGGTGACCGTGGAGTGAGTGGTAAATGATCATTGGGGTGGGGATCGACGTGGCGGAGATCGACCGCTTCGCCGCGTCGATCGAACGGACGCCGGGGCTGCTCCAGCGTCTCTTCGTCGAGAGCGAGCTGCTGCTGCCCAGCGGGGAGCGGCGCGGACCGGCCTCGCTCGCGGTGCGGTTCGCCGCGAAGGAGGCGGTGGCGAAGGCGCTCGGCGCGCCGGGCGGACTGCACTGGACGGACGCCGAGGTGTACGTCGAGGGAACCGGGCAGCCGAGGCTCCGGGTGCGGGGCACGGTGGCGGCGCGGGCGGCGGAGCTGGGCGTGAAGCACTGGCACGTCTCGCTGAGCCATGACGCGGGGGTCGCCTCGGCGGTGGTGATCGCGGAGGGCTGAGCCCGGCCGCGCGGCTGCGGCCCTTACGTACGGGCCCGTGCGTGGGCCCGTACGGGGGCTCCCTTACGGCGGAGCCTGTACGGCGGTCCCGTACGGGTGCTCCCGTACGGCGGTCCCGTACGGGTGCTCCCGTACGGCGGTCCCGTACCTGGGCTCCCGTACGGCGGTCCCGTACGGGGAGCGTTCCTCCGGCGCGGGCGGCAGACTGCTGACCATGCGTACCGCTTACCGCGTGGAGACCGTACGGGCCGCCGAGGCCGCTCTCATGGCCCGCCTCCCCGAGGGCGCCCTGATGATGCGGGCCGCCGCCGGGCTCGCCGCCGCCTGCTGCTCACTGCTCGGCAAGGGACGGGTGTACGGGTCCCGGGTCGTCCTCCTCGTCGGCAGCGGCGACAACGGCGGCGACGCCCTGTACACCGGGGCCCGGCTCGCCCGGCGCGGCGCCGGGGTCACCGCCGTCCTGCTCGGCACCCGCGCCCACGGCGCCGGGCTCGCCGCGCTCCGGGCGGCCGGGGGACGCGTCGCCGAAGACCCCTTCGAACCGCTCGCCACCGCCGACCTGGTCCTCGACGGCATCACCGGCATCGGCGGGCGCGGCGGGCTCCGGCCCGAAGCCGTGCCCGTCGCCCGTGCCGCGCGCGGCTCCGACGCCGTCGTCGTCGCCGTCGACCTGCCCAGCGGCGTCGACGCGGACACGGGCGAGGTGGCGGGGGAGGCCCTGCGCGCCGACGTGACCGTCACCTTCGGTACGTACAAGCCCGGGCTCCTCGTCGACCCGGCACGGGAGTACGCGGGCGCCCTGCGCCTCGTCGACATCGGGCTCGGCGACGAACTGCCCGGCGTGCCCGACCTGGAGGCGCTCCAGCACCTGGACGTGGCACGGCTGCTGCCCGTACCGGGCGCCGCGAGCGACAAGTACCGGCGCGGGGTCCTCGGCGTCGTCGCCGGGTCCGCCCGCTACCCGGGGGCGGCGGTCCTCACCGTCGCGGCGGCGCTGCGCGGCGGGGCCGGCGCGGTCCGGTACGTCGGCCCGGCCGCCGACGCGGTGATCGCCCGGCACCCCGAGACGCTGGTCCACGCCGGGCCCCCGGACCGGGCCGGGCGCGTCCAGGCCTGGGTGGTCGGGCCCGGACTCGGCGACGGGCCGGGTGTCGCGGAGGTCCTCGCCTCCGACGTGCCGGTGCTCGTCGACGCCGACGGGCTGCGGGACCTCGACCCCGCCCTCGTACGGGCCCGCAGCGGCCCGACCCTGCTCACCCCGCACGCGGGAGAGGCGGCGGCGCTGCTCGGCGCGTCACGGGAGGAGGTCGAGGCGGGCCGGCTCGCGGCGGTACGCGAACTGGTGGGCAGGTTCGGGGCGACGGTGCTGCTCAAGGGCTCGACGACGCTGGTGCACGGGCCGGAGGGCGGTCCCGTACGGGTGAACCCCACCGGGACCGGCTGGCTGGCCACGGCCGGCAGCGGCGACGTCCTCTCCGGGCTCGCGGGCTCGCTCCTGGCGGCCGGTCTGCGCCCGGTGGACGCGGCCTCGTGCGCCGCGTACCTCCACGGTCTCGCGGCCCGGCGGGCGTCGGAGGAACGCGGACCTGTGACGGCGGGGGAGGTCGCCGAGGCGCTGGGGGGCGCGTGGCGGGACGTACGCGCCTAAGTCCTCGTACGGGCCTGGGTCCTCGTTTCCCCCACCCGGCGAAACCCGTTGCCCCACCCGCGTCTCCCGGCGCGCTGCTTCCCCGCGGTGGGGTGGGCGGGGTGACCAGAGGGAGAAGGCGCGTCGCGCCGCCGTCATGGCCTCTTGCCACCCCGCTCGTGCCCTTCCACGGCGTCTGCGGGCAGCTCGCCACGCCCACCGGCAGCCGGGGCCGCGTGAGTCTCAGCTATCGCAAGGCCGGGAAACTCTGGGACGTGCTGCGCAAGGGTGACCGGGTCTACATCTGGGGAAAGCGGCCCGCGGGCTGACACCTGAGAGACTGGGCGCGATGACTGAGACACCGCCGCCCCGCAGAGCCCGCGCCGAGATCGACCTCGGTGCGCTGCGTGCGAACGTCCGCACGCTGCGCGCCCGCGTCGCCCCCCACGTCCGGATCATGGCCGTGGTCAAGGCCGACGCGTACGGACACGGCGCGGTGCGCTGCGCCCGCGCCGCCCTGGACGCGGGCGCGGACTGGCTCGGTACGGCCACCCCGCACGAGGCGCTCGCGCTGCGCGCCGCCGGGATCACGGATGTGCCGGTGATGTGCTGGCTCTGGACGCCGGGCGACCCCTGGGACCGGGGCATCGAGGCCGGTCTCGACATGTCCGTGAGCGGGCTGTGGGCCCTGGAGGAGGTCGTCGAGGCGGCCCGCACCACCGGGGGGACGGCCAGGATCCAGCTCAAGGCCGACACCGGCCTCGGGCGCAACGGCTGCCAGCCCGCCGACTGGCCCGAGTTGGTGGAGCGGGCGCTGAAGGCCGAGGCCGAGGGCCTGGTCAAGGTCACCGGGCTCTGGTCGCACTTCGCGTGCGCCGACGAACCCCACCACCCCTCGATCGCCGCGCAGCTCGACGTCTTCCGCTCGATGCTCGACCACGCCGAGACGGCGGGCGTCCGGCCCGAGGTCCGGCACATCGCCAACTCGCCGGCCACCCTCACCCTCCCCGAGGCCCACTTCGACCTGGTGCGGCCGGGGATCGCGATGTACGGCGTCTCGCCGAGCCCGGAGCTCGGCACCTCCGCCGAGCTGGGGCTCCGGCCGGTGATGTCGCTCAAGGCGAGCGTCGCCCTGGTGAAGCGGGTCCCGGCCGGGCACGGCGTCAGCTACGGCCACCACTACGTCACCGACGCGGAGACGACCCTCGGTCTCGTCCCGCTCGGCTACGCCGACGGCGTCCCCCGGCACGCCTCGGGCCGCGGCCCCGTCCTGGTCGCCGGCACCGTCCGTACGGTCGCCGGGCGGGTCGCCATGGACCAGTTCGTCGTCGACCTCGGCGGGGAGGAGCCCGCGCAGGGCACCGAGGCCGTGCTGTTCGGCCCCGGCGACGGGGGCGAACCGACCGCCGAGGACTGGGCGGTGGCCGCCGACACCATCGCGTACGAGATCGTCACCCGGATCGGCGCGCGCGTCCCGCGCGTGTACCTGGGCGAGTAGAGGGGGCCCCGTGGGCGAGTCCAGCAGCACCGGTACCTGGCGGCGCGCCGGATTCGCCGGCGCCGCGATAGGCGTGCTGGCGGCGGGCGCGGCGGCCGGGGTGGCCGTCGAGCGGCTCACCGTCGGGCGTTCCGTACGGCAGAAGGCACGGCTGGCCCTGGACGCCACCGGCCCTTACGGGGGGCTGCGAGGGACGCCGGGACGGGCGCTCGCGGAGGACTCGACCGTCCTCTACTACGAGGTCGACGAGGTCGCGGACGACACTCCGCCGGCCCGCCGCCGAAGGCTCTTCGGGCGCAAGGAGCCCGCCCCGGTCACCGTCGTCTTCAGCCACGGCTACTGCCTGAACCAGGACTCCTGGCACTTCCAGCGGGCCGCGCTGCGCGGTCTGGTCCGTACCGTCCACTGGGACCAGCGCAGCCACGGCCGCTCGGGCCAGGGCGTCTCGCAGTCGGGGCCCGACCCGGTGCCCGTCTCCATCGACCAGCTGGGCCGCGACCTCAAGGCGGTCCTCGACGTGGCGGCGCCCGAGGGGCCGCTCGTCCTCGTCGGGCACTCGATGGGCGGCATGACGATCATGGCGCTGGCGGACCGGTACCCGGAGTTCGTCCGTGAGCGGGTCGTCGGCGTCTCCTTCGTCGGCACCTCCGCGGGGAACCTCGGAGAGGTGTCGTACGGGCTGCCGATCGCCGGAGTCAACGCCGTCCGGCGGGTCCTGCCGGGGGTCCTGCGGGCGCTGGGCTCGCAGGCGGAGCTGGTCGAGCGGGGCCGGCGGGCGACGGCGGACCTGTTCGCCGGGCTGATCAAGAAGTACTCGTTCGCGTCGAAGGACGTGGACCCGGCGGTGGCCCGGTTCGCGGAGCGGATGATCGAGTCGACCCCGATCGACGTGGTCGCCGCCTTCTATCCGGCCTTCGCCGAGCACGACAAGGCTGCGGCGCTGGCCGTCCTGAGCGAGCTTCCGGTGCTGGCGCTGGCCGGGGACCACGACCTGGTGACCCCCAGCTCGCACACCGAGGTCATCGCGGGGCTGCTCCCGGACGCGGAGCTGGTCATCGTCCCCGACGGGGGCCATCTGGTGATGCTGGAGCACCCGGAGGCGGTCACCGACCGCCTCGCGGACCTGCTGGTACGGGCGGGGGCCGTGCCGGCGACGGCGGAGCCTGACCCCCGCAACGGCTAAGTTGGCGGGTATGGAAGCAGCGCACCCGCCCGTCTCCGGCGCCACCCTCTCCGTCGACTCCCCCCAGCAGATGCAGGAGCTCGGCCGCAGCCTCGCGAAGATCCTCCGCCCCGGCGACCTCGTCATGCTCACCGGCGAGCTGGGGGCCGGGAAGACCACCCTCGCCCGGGGCCTCGGTGAGGGCCTCGGGGTGCGCGGGGCCGTCACCTCGCCGACCTTCGTCATCGCCCGCGTCCACCCGTCGCTGGTCGGCGGCCCGGCCCTGGTGCACGTGGACGCGTACCGCCTCGGCGGCGGTCTCGACGAGATGGAGGACCTCGATCTGGACGTCTCGCTGCCCGATTCGGTGGTCGTCGTCGAGTGGGGCGACGGCAAGGTCGAGGAGCTGACCGACGACCGGCTGCACCTCCTGATCCACCGGGTCACCGGCGACACCGACGACGACCGGCGCACGGTCGTGCTGCGCGGGATCGGGGCGCGCTGGGCCGACGCGGACCTGGCCGCGCTCTGAGCGGCGCTCCGTAGATTCCGACAACGTGTCGGGAAGGTGTTGCGTGCTTCGTGCGTGCCGTGGTGACATGGAGGCACGAGCTGGTTAGGTGTACCTAACCTACGGGAGGCATGCATGGCGACGCCGGAGCACGCGGAACCCGCCCGGGACCACGTCCCGATGAGTGAGCTGCTGGCGTCCTGCGCGGCGGCACGGGCGCTCTCGACCCCGCCGCGCAGAACGCCGGAGCGATACGACGAGGAGCCTTCGGGCGAGCCGGAGGCCGAGCCGGCGCGTCCGGTGGTGCGCGGCGAGGCCGCGTAGCCCTGACCGGGGCCCGTCCGGCAGGCCCCGCGCGAGGACGGCCTACGCGACGACGACGACCTTCGCGCCGATCACCGCGAACGTCCACAGCGCGTCGCCGTCGGTCCGCTTCATGCGGATGCCGCCCGTCCTCTTCGACGCGTCCGGGGCCGGCGTCGAGCCGTCGACCGCCGAGCTGAACCCGATCGCCACGTCCTGCGTCATCGCGAACCGCACGACGTGCTCGATCTGCACCCCGTCCGAACCGCGGACCGAGCCCGAGCGGGACGTCACGCGGTACGCCCCCGGCACCGGGTGCACGGTGCTCGGCATCACCGTGAACGTCCGGGTCGCCTTGCCCTTCGCGTCGACCAGCCACACGCGGCGGTCGTCGAGCGCGTACACGACCCGCTCGCCGCTGCCCGAGTCGGCGGGGACGGCGAGGGGGTTCTTGGCGGGTTTCCTGGGGCCGCCGCTCGGCGAGACCGAGGGCGCGGCGCTGCTCGGCGTCCGGGGATCGGCCGACGGATTCGCGGGAGCGTTCGCCGAGGCCTGGTAGGCCAGGAAGCAGACCGCGGCGACGGCCACCGCCGTGAGCCCGGCCACGAATCCCGAGCTGCTCCGTGCCACCGTGCCCACCTCTCGTACGAACGTTTCGAAGGGTGACGGTAGCAGCCGGGGGAGCGCGGGGCGGGGCACCGTGCCCGGGAGCCGTAGGCTGTTCGCGTGCTGTTGCTCGCCATGGATACCGCCACCCCCGCCGTCACCGTCGCCCTCCACGACGGCGAGGCCGTCGTCGCCTCCTCGGCCCAGGTCGACGCCCGCCGTCACGGGGAGCTGCTGCTGCCCGCCGTCGACCGGGTCCTCGCCGAGGCCGGGCTGAAGCTCGACGCGGTCACCGGCATCGTCGTCGGCGTCGGACCGGGGCCGTACACCGGACTCCGGGTCGGCCTCGTCACGGCCGCCGCCTTCTCCTCCGCGCTCGGCGTACCGGTCCACGGCCTGTGCACCCTCGACGGCCTCGCGTACGCCTCCGGGCTCGACGGTCCCTTCGCCGTCGCCACGGACGCGCGCCGCAAGGAGGTCTACTGGGCGCGGTACGAGGACTCCCGTACGCGCGTGACCGACGCGGCCGTCGACCGGCCCGCCGAGATCGCCGAGCGGCTCGCGGGCCTCCCGGTCGTCGGCGCGGGCGCCCGCCTCTACCCGGAGGCCTTCCCCGACGCCCGCGACCCCGAGCACCAGTCGGCGGCCGGGCTCGCCGCCCTCGCGGCGGAGAAGCTGGCGGCCGGCCCCTCGGCGGACGGCGACGACGGCTTCCTGGAGCCGCTGCCGATGTATCTGCGCCGCCCCGACGCGCAGGTGCCCAAGAACTACAAGGTGGTCACCCCCAAGTGACCGGCGCCGTGGAACTGCGCGAGATGCGCTGGTGGGACATCGCACCGGTGCTCGCTCTGGAGGACGAGCTGTTCCCCGAGGACGCCTGGTCGGCGGGGATGTTCTGGTCGGAGCTGGCGCACTCCAGGGGCCCCGGCGCCACCCGCCGCTACCTCGTGGCGGAGAACGGCGAGGGACGGCTCGTGGGGTACGCCGGGCTCGCCGCCGCAGGCGGCCTTGGCGACGTGCAGACCATCGCCGTCGCCCGCGACCAGTGGGGCACGGGCCTCGGCGCCCGGCTCCTCACCGACCTGCTCCAGCACGCCACCGCCTTCGAATGCGAGGAGGTCCTCCTCGAAGTGCGCGTGGACAACACCAGGGCCCAGAAGCTCTACGAGCGCTTCGGCTTCGAGCCCATCGGTTTCCGGCGCGGCTACTACCAGCCCGGAAACGTGGACGCGCTCGTGATGCGACTGACCGTTCAAGGAACCGGGACTGAGATCTGATGGCCGTACGACCCCTGGCTGGACCGACTGATGGCTGCTGACGAACCGCTCGTACTCGGTATCGAGACCTCCTGCGACGAGACCGGCGTCGGCATCGTCCACGGGACCACGCTCCTCGCGGACGCCGTCGCGTCCAGCGTCGACACCCACGCCCGCTTCGGCGGCGTCGTGCCCGAGATCGCCTCCCGCGCCCATCTGGAGGCGATGGTCCCGACGATCGAGCGCGCCCTGAAGACGGCCGGCGTCTCCCCGAAGGACCTCGACGGCATCGCGGTCACGGCCGGTCCCGGCCTGGCGGGCGCGCTGCTCGTCGGCGTCTCGGCGGCCAAGGCGTACGCGTACGCCCTCGGCAAGCCGCTCTACGGCGTCAACCACCTGGCCTCGCACATCTGCGTCGACCAGTTGGAGCACGGCAAGCTGCCCGAGCCGACGATGGCCCTCCTCGTCTCCGGCGGCCACTCCTCGCTGCTGCTCTCCTCGGACATCACCTCCGACGTCCGCCCGATGGGCGCCACCATCGACGACGCCGCCGGCGAGGCCTTCGACAAGATCGCCCGGGTGCTGGACCTCGGCTTCCCCGGCGGTCCGGTCATCGACCGGCTCGCCAAGGAGGGCGACCCGGCCGCCATCGCGTTCCCGCGCGGTCTGAGCGGCTCCAGGGACCCCGCGTACGACTTCTCCTTCTCCGGCCTCAAGACCGCCGTGGCCCGCTGGATCGAGGCCAAGCGCGCGGCCGGCGAGGACGTGCCGGTGCGGGACGTGGCCGCGTCCTTCCAGGAGGCCGTCGTGGACGTCCTCACCCGCAAGGCCGTCCGGGCCTGCAAGGACGAGGGCGTCGACCATCTGATGATCGGCGGCGGCGTCGCCGCCAACTCGCGGCTCCGGGCCCTCGCCCAGGAGCGCTGCGAGCGGGCCGGCATCCGGCTGCGCGTCCCCCGGCCCGGTCTGTGCACCGACAACGGCGCGATGGTCGCGGCCCTCGGCTCCGAGATGGTCGCCCGCAACCGGCCGGCCTCCGACCTGGAGCTGTCCGCCGACTCCTCGCTGCCGGTGACGGACCCGCACGTGCCGGGCGCGCACGCGCACTCCCACGACCACGATCATGTGCACGAGGTCAGCAAGGAGAACCTGTACCCGTGACGACGGTGACCCTGATGTGGGAGGCGCGGGCCGCCCAGGGGCGTGGCGCCGAGCTCCTGGAGTGGGCCAGGGCCCAGGTCCTCGCGCGCGAGCCGCTGCGCCGGGAGCTGTTCCGCGCACCCCAGGACCGGGTCCTCGTCCTCACCTGGTGGGAGGCGGCGGCCTTCGACGCGGAGCTGCCGGAACTGCCCGAGCCGGACGCGGAGCTGATCACCCGACCGGTCCACCGCTGGCGCTTCGAATCGGTCGAATAGGCGACTATCGAGCAACCTTTCGAGCGGGCCGGGCATCCCACCATGCGTGAAGAAGACGATCGTGCTGTGGGCGGCCCTCACCGCCGCCGCCCTGCTGGTGACCGGCTGCGCGGCGGGGGACCCGGCCGGTCCCGCGCCCGCGGGGAAGAAGACGCCCGCGGTGGGGCCGTCCGCCGGTGCGGGCGAGGCCGCCGGTGCGGGCGAGGCGGGTGAGGCCGCCGGGGTGCCCGAGGCGGCCAGGGCCGCCACTGCCGCCGCGTACCGGAAGTGGGGGCTCAAGCCCTTCCCCGCACCGCCCGCCCCGCCCGCGGTCAAGCCGGTGAGCCGCAAGCCGGGCGGTCCCGTGCCCGTGATCAGCGAGATACCCACCACCGAGAAGATCGTCTTCATCACGATCGACGACGGGGCCGAGAAGGACCCCGCGTTCGTCACGATGATGAAGGACCTCAAGGTCCCGGTCACGATGTTCCTCACCGACGCGGCCATCCGGGGCGACTACCCGTACTTCGCCCCGCTCGTCGCCCAGGGGCACGGGCTCGCCAACCACACCCTCACCCACCCCAACCTGCGCACCCTCTCCCAGGAGGCCCAGCGCCGGGAGATCTGCGGCCAGCGGGACAAACTGACGCAGCGGTACGGCAGGGCCCCGCGCCTCCTCCGTCCGCCCTACGGCAACTGGAACGAGGCCACGCGCGCGGCGGCAGGGGAGTGCGACGTCGACGCGATCGTGCTCTGGCGCGAGTCCATGCAGATCAAGAACATGCAGTACCAGCGCGGCGACCGGAAGCTGCACCCCGGCGACATCATCCTGGCCCACTTCCGGGGCCCCTCCGAGCTCAAGGGCCGGACGATGACCGAGATGACGGCGACGATGCTGCGCCGCGTCCAGGAGCAGGGCTTCACGGTGGCGCGCCTGGAGGACTACGTCTGAGAAATCTCCCGGGCGCGGTGTCGATGCGGGACGGGCCCGTTCGACGTATGAGTGAGAGGCGGGGAACAGCCCCGCCACCGCACCCCCGAGGAGCCACCATGCCCCGCTACCTCTCCCTGGTCCGCATCGAGGAGAACACCATCGACATGGCGGACGCCGACCCCGGCTTCGAGGAGCGCATGGGCGCCCTCTTCGAGGAGATCACCAAGGCCGGCGTCATGCTGGACACGGCGGGCCTCAAGCCGACCGCCGAGGCGGCCAGGATCACCTGGTCGGACGGGAAGCTGTCGTACACGGACGGGCCTTTCACCGAGACCAAGGAGGTCGTCGGCGGCTACGCCCTGATGCAGTGCAAGGACATGGCCGAGGCGATGGAGTGGTCCAGGCGCTTCCTGGCGGTGCACCCGGCGCACTGGACGGTGGGCCTGGAGGTCCGCGAGATCGAGGAGATGCCGGGCGGCTGAGCCCGGCCCGCTGCCGGTCCGCTGTCGGTGCCGTGTGCTGTCATGTGAGGTGTGACGGCACACGGCACCGACGCGGTGGAGAGCACCCTCGACACGGTCTTCCGCATGGAGTCCCCGCGGATCGTCGCCACCGCGGCGCGCATCGTCCGCGATGTCGGCATCGCCGAGGAGATCGCACAGGACGCCCTGGTCGCCGCCCTGGAGCAGTGGCCGCTGACGGGGGTCCCCGAGCGGCCGGGCGCCTGGCTGACGGCCACCGCCAAGCACCGCGCCGTCGACCTCGTGCGGCGCCGCGAGACATATGCGCGCAAGCTCGCCGAGGTCGGCAGGACCCTCACGGAGGAGTCGTACGACCCGGAGCCGTCAGGACCCGGCGACATCGACGACGACGTGCTGCGGCTGGTCTTCACCACCTGCCACCCGGTGCTCTCCGCCGAGGCGCGGGCGGCGCTGACCCTGCGGCTCGTCGGCGGGCTCCGTACGGACGAGATCGCCCGCGCCTTCCTCGCCCCGGAGGCGACCGTCGCGGCGCGGATCACCCGCGCGAAGCGGACGCTCGCCAAGGCCGGCGTGGAGTTCGAGGTGCCGTACGGGGAGGACCGGGCGGCCCGCCTCGGGTCCGTCCTCGAAGTCGTCTACCTCATCTTCAACGAGGGGTACGCGGCGACCGCCGGCGACGAACTGCTGCGGCCCGGCCTGTGCGAGGACGCGCTGCGGCTGGCCCGGGTCCTCGCCGCGCTCGTACCGCAGGAGGGGGAGGCGCAGGGCCTGGCCGCTCTGCTGGAGCTCCAGGCCTCCCGGACCGCGGCCAGGACCGGGCCCGACGGGCGGCCGGTGCTGCTCGCCGCGCAGGACCGGCGACGCTGGAACCGGCTGCTCGTCCGGCGCGGGTACGACGCCCTGGCGCGGGCCGGGGACGGCCGCTCGTACGGGCCGTACGCCCTGCAGGCCGCCATCGCCGCCTGTCACGCGCGGGCCGCCTCGTACGAGGAGACCGACTGGGCGACGATCGCCGCGCTCTACGGGCGGCTCGGCGTCCTCGCCCCTTCCCCGGTCGTCGAGTTGAACCGCGCGGTCGCCGTGTCGATGGCGCTGGGCCCGGCGGCGGCCCTCCCGCTGGTCGACGCCCTCACCGCCGAACCGGCCCTGGCTCGCTACCACTTGCTGCCGAGCGTCCGGGGCGACCTGCTGGCCAGGCTGGGGCGTACGGCGGAGGCCCGCGCGGAGTTCGAACGGGCGGCGGCCCTCACCCGCAACGAGAGCGAACGGGCGCTGCTGCGGGCGAAGGCGGGGCGGTCGGGGGAGTCGCGGGAGGCTTAGGGTGCTTGGCATGTCCCCGCGTATTCCGCTCCCTCCGCCGCCCCCGCCCGCCGAACTCCAGAGCTGGCCCGACCGGGACGCGCGGCTCGCCGACCGGGCGCTGGCCCTCGACGAGCTCGGCCGACGGCTGCTCGGCGGCGGGCGGCTCGCGCTGTTCCTGCTCTGGTTCCTCCTGCTGGAACTGGGCTGGTCGATGATCGGCCTCCTGGCCATCGCGGCCGGCGCGCCCCTGCCCGACCCGTTCATGGTGGTGTTCGGGATCATCTCGGCGTTCTTCGGCCTCGGGGTCTTCGGCCCGGCCGTGTGGCTGACGATCCGCAGCCTGCGGCGCGACCGGACCGTCCGCGAGCGCCTCGCCCAGTGGGCGGCCCTCGACCGGCACGCCCCGACGGACGCCCGGCTGCGCGCCCCCGTCCTCAGTGCCGCCTGGTTCCTGCTGTCCTTCGCGCTGTGCGGAACGGGCCTCTGGCTGGGCTTCGCGGTCCCGGCGGGCGTGAGCCGCGACGACGGGTACGGCCTGGTCGTCTACGGCATGGGCGTCGCCCTGATCTTCTGGATCACCGGCCTGACCGGCCTTGCCAAGGCCTTCGGCCACTACCGCTTCGCGGTCCGCCTGACCGGCGGAGGCGACGTCCGGCCGGGAGATGGCGTCCGGCCGGGAGATGGCGTCCGGTCGGAAGGTGACGTCCGGTCGGGAGGGGAGTCCTAGCCCTTCGTGGTTCCCGCCGGCCGTCCGATCAGCATCGTCGGTGCGCCCGCCACCCGGGTGAGCAGGACCGTCGCCGAGTTGGGGCCCTTCGGCTTCACCTTGCGGCGGATCTCCTCGGGTTCGACCGCCGAGCCGCGCTTCTTGACCGTCAGCGTGCCGACCTCGCGCTCCCGCAGCAGCGCCTTCAACTTCTTGAGGTTGAAGGGGAGTTCGTCGGTGATCTCGTAGGCGGCGGCGTACGGGGTGGGGACGAGCGCGTCGGCCGTGATGTACGCGATCGTCGCGTCGATCAGACCGCCGTCCAGGCCCTCCGCCACCTCCGCGACCAGGTGCGCGCGGATGACCGCGCCGTCCGGCTCGTAGAGGTAGCGGCCGACCGGGCGGACCGCCGGGTCGGGCAGGCCCCGGCCGACCAGGCCGGCCCCCGAGGGGAGCAGGGTGGCGCGGCGCGCGCCCGGCCGCGTACCGAACCAGAGCACGGCCTCCTTGACGTCCCCGCCGTCCGAGATCCACTCGGCCTCGGCGTCCTCGGGAACGGCCTCGTGGGGGATGCCGGGGGCCACCTTCAGGGCCGCGTGCGGGGCCTTGCGGGCCGCCTCGACCGCCCAGGAGAGCGGCGGGGAGTAGGCCTCGGGGTCGAAGATCCGGCCCCGGCCGCCGCGTCGCGCCGGGTCGACGAAGACCGCGTCGTACGGGCTGGTGTCGATGTCGGTGACATCCGCGCACCGCACCTCGATCAGCTCCGCGAGGCCGAGCGCCTCGGCGTTGGCGCGGGCCGCCTCGGCGGTCAGCGGGTCGCGGTCGACGGCGAGGACGGAGATCCCGGCGCGGGCGAGGGCGATCGCGTCGCCGCCGATGCCGGAGCAGAGGTCCGCGACGCTCCGGACGCCGAGCGCCTTGAGGCGGGCCGCCCGGTAGGTGCCGACGGAGGCGCGCGTCGACTGCTCGACGCCGTTGGGCGTGAAGTACATCCGGTACGCGTCCTCCGCGCCGAACTTCGCCACCGCCCGCTGCCGCAGGCGCGCCTGTCCGACGGCCGCCGTGACCAGTTCGGCGGGGTGGTCGCGGCGCAGCCGGGAGACGACGGCCAGCTCCTGGGCGGGGTCGTGGTCGCGCAGCGCGGCCAGCAGGGTCTGGCCCTCGGGGCCGAGCAGGGAGGCGAAGGAGGCGAGGTCGGTCACCCGTCCCATTGTGGGCCCTGCGGTGGTGTGGGCCGGCCGGGGGACGGTGGCGGCGGTACGGCGGTGTCGCGGCCCGGAAGGGCTTGCGCGCTGACAGGATGCGGCGCCATACCGCTCGTACGACAAAAGGAACAAATGATGGTCAAAGGTGTGCACCGTTCCTCTCGGGCGCTCGGGGCGGCGCTCGCCTTCGCCGCCCTCGCCGCCGCCACGGCCTGCTCCGCCGGCACCGAGCCGGCCGGCGGCCCGCCCGCACCCGCCGCCGGGCAGCACGCCCAGGGACAGGGTGCCGCCGGCGCGCTCAACGCGTACGTCGAGAAGGTCCGCGCGCAGCGGGCCGCCCGCGTCCTCGCCGCCAAGAAGTGGGGCCTGGCCCGGCCCCCGCTCGAAGCGCCCGCCCCGCCCGCCGTCAAGCCGAAGATCACCACCCGCAAGGGCTTCGAGACGGACGGCGAAGGCCTGCCACCGGTCTTCACCACCGTGCCGACCAAGCAGAAGGTCGTGTTCCTGACGATCGACGACGGCGCGGAGAAGGACCCCGCGCTGCTGCGGATGATGAACGACCTCCGCATCCCGTACAGCGCCTTCCTCAGCGACTACGTCGTCAAGGACGACTACGCCTACTTCGCCCGTATGCAGAAGTCGCAGCCGGGCGGGATCGCCCTGAACAACCACACCCTCAACCACCGCTACCTGCCCGGACTGTCGTACAGCGAGCAGAAGCGCGAGATCTGCGGCATGCAGGACGTCATCGAGAAGCGCTTCGGCAAACGCCCGCCGCTCTTCCGCCCCCCGTACGGCAACTACAACGAGGACACCCTGCGCGCGGCGAAGTCCTGCGGCGTCAAGGCCGTCCCGCTGTGGGCCTCCGAGGCCTTCCCCGACCACATGGAGTGGCGCGAGTGGGACCGGGACCTGCACCCCGGCGACATCGTGCTCACCCACTTCCGGGGCAAGGAGGACTGGAAGGGCACCATGCCGGACATGATCCGCAGGGTGATGGACGTGATCACGGCCAAGGGGTACGCGGTCGCCAAGCTCGAGGACTACGTGTGAGCCCAGCGCGACCGAGCCGCCGGGGGCCGCGTGCGCGTGCGCGCCGGTCCCTCGCCGTCCTGCTGCTCGTCGGCGTCCTGCTCGGCCTCGGTGGCTGCGCCTCGGCCGTGGACTCGATCGAGCGCCTCGGCCGCAAGGCGGCGGAACGGGTCGGCACCGGCCGGGACGGGACGGAGCGGGCCGACGCCACCCGTGACGCGCCGGAACACCTCGGCACGGACCGGGACTCGGAGGCGGTGCGGACCGCCACGGAGTGAGGAATTGGCACTCCGCTTGACCGAGTGCTAATCGCGGTCATAGTCTCGGCTCTGGCACTCCCCACTGGAGAGTGCCAACACAGCGACGGGCAGGTCCGGCACCCGCGACGACGGATCCACCTGGTCGCCACCTCAGACAGTTAACCCCGAGATCTCCGAAGGGGGAGGTCGGATCGTGACGACCACCAGCTCCAAGGTTGCCATCAAGCCGCTCGAGGACCGCATTGTGGTCCAGCCGCTCGACGCCGAGCAGACCACCGCCTCTGGCCTGGTCATCCCGGACACGGCGAAGGAGAAGCCCCAGGAGGGCGTCGTCCTGGCCGTGGGCCCGGGTCGCTTCGAGAACGGCGAGCGTCTGCCGCTCGACGTCAAGACCGGCGACATCGTGCTGTACAGCAAGTACGGCGGCACCGAGGTGAAGTACAACGGCGAGGAGTACCTCGTCCTCTCGGCTCGCGACGTGCTCGCGATCGTCGAGAAGTAATTCACCGACGTACCGAAGTACCTGAAGTACCGAGCACTGAAGCAGATGCTCTAGAGCTGCGCCCCGAGGCCCCTTCCAGGCGCCCCGGGGCGCGGTTCGTTCCACCCCGATTCCGAGAGGGCTGAACCGCTCCCATGGCGAAGATCCTGAAGTTCGACGAGGACGCCCGTCGCGCCCTTGAGCGCGGCGTCAACAAGCTTGCCGACACGGTGAAGGTGACGATCGGCCCCAAGGGCCGCAACGTCGTCATCGACAAGAAGTTCGGCGCCCCCACCATCACCAACGACGGTGTCACGATCGCCCGCGAGGTCGAGATCGAGGACCCGTACGAGAACCTCGGCGCCCAGCTGGTGAAGGAGGTGGCGACCAAGACCAACGACATCGCGGGTGACGGCACCACCACCGCCACCGTGCTCGCCCAGGCCCTGGTCCGCGAGGGTCTGCGCAACGTCGCCGCGGGTGCCTCCCCGGCCGCCCTGAAGAAGGGCATCGACGCCGCCGTCAAGGCCGTCTCCGACGAGCTGCTCGCCACCGCGCGCCCGATCGAGGACAAGTCCGACATCGCCGCCGTCGCCGCGCTCTCCGCGCAGGACCAGCAGGTCGGCGAGCTCATCGCCGAGGCGATGGACAAGGTCGGCAAGGACGGTGTCATCACCGTCGAGGAGTCCAACACCTTCGGCCTGGAGCTCGACTTCACCGAGGGCATGGCCTTCGACAAGGGCTACCTGTCCCCGTACATGGTGACCGACCAGGAGCGTATGGAGGCCGTCCTCGACGACCCGTACATCCTGATCAACCAGGGCAAGATCTCCTCGATCCAGGACCTGCTGCCCATCCTGGAGAAGGTCATCCAGGCCGGCGCCGGCAAGCCGCTGCTGATCATCGCCGAGGACGTCGAGGGCGAGGCCCTGTCGACCCTGGTCGTCAACAAGATCCGTGGCACGTTCAACGCCGTGGCCGTCAAGGCCCCCGGCTTCGGCGACCGCCGCAAGGCCATGCTCGGTGACATCGCCACCCTCACCGGTGCGACCGTCATCGCCGAGGAGGTCGGCCTCAAGCTCGACCAGGCCGGTCTGGACGTGCTCGGCACCGCCCGCCGCGTCACCATCACCAAGGACGACACCACGATCGTCGACGGTGGCGGCGACTCGTCCGAGGTGCAGGGCCGCGTCAACCAGATCAAGGCCGAGATCGAGTCCACGGACTCCGACTGGGACCGCGAGAAGCTCCAGGAGCGCCTCGCGAAGCTGGCCGGCGGCGTGTGCGTGATCAAGGTCGGCGCCGCCACCGAGGTGGAGCTGAAGGAGAAGAAGCACCGTCTCGAGGACGCCATCTCCGCGACCCGCGCCGCGGTCGAGGAGGGCATCGTCTCCGGCGGTGGCTCCGCGCTCGTCCACGCCGTCAAGGTCCTCGAGGACAACCTCGGCAAGACCGGCGACGAGGCCACGGGTGTCGCGGTCGTCCGCCGCGCCGCCGTCGAGCCGCTGCGCTGGATCGCCGAGAACGCCGGCCTCGAGGGCTACGTCATCACCTCGAAGGTGGCGGAGCTCGACAAGGGCCAGGGCTTCAACGCCGCGACCGGCGAGTACGGCGACCTGGTCAAGGCCGGCGTCATCGACCCGGTGAAGGTGACGCGCTCCGCCCTGGAGAACGCCGCCTCGATCGCCTCCCTCCTCCTCACCACCGAGACCCTCGTGGTGGAGAAGAAGGAAGAGGAGCCGTCGGACGGTGGCCACGGCCACGGTCACGGCCACTCGCACTGAGGCAGCTGACTGACAGTCGAGGCCCGGTGCTCCCGTCGCGGGAGCACCGGGCCTCGGTGTTTCTGCCTGTCGGTGTCTCTGCTCGTCGGTGATTCCGTCTGTCGGTGCCGTCACCCCTCGACCGCGCCGAGCTGCCCCATCAGCCCGAGCAGGTCGTACTGCCACCAGCCCTCCGCGATCTTCCCGTCCTCCCGGAAGCGGTGGATGACCGTGCCGGTCATCGTCACGTCCATGCCGGTGGGCTGGAGCCCCATGAAGTCGCCGTTGTGGGAGCCCCGCCAGGTGAAGCGGGTGCACACCCGGTCGCCGTCCGCGAGCTGGTCGTCGACGACGAAGGAGAAGTCGAAGCCGCCCCGCCACATCTCGACCTCGCGCCGGACGGCGTCCATGCCGATGACGTCCTGCCCGTTCGTCGGATCGTGGTCGTGGTACCCCTCGGCGAGCACCTCGTCGAGCAGCGCGAGTTCCGGCTCGGACTCGAACATCCCCAGGAGGCGGCGGGCGGTCGCCATGTGGAGGGCCTCGTCCCGGACGACGTCCAGGTCCGTGAAGGTCGGCATCTCGTCACAGAGCGCGACCATCTCCCGGAAGATCCGGTCGGTCTCGGGAAGCTGGGAATTCCGCATGGCCACGTCGTACGAGGGGAACTCGACGATCTCCACGAGGTGCGAGGCGTCGGACCGGTCCTTGCCGACGATGCTGTGGGTGGCGGTCCGCTTGCCCTGGGTCTGCTCGACCCACCGGTCCATGAGCCGGTTCAGGTCGTCCATCCGGCTGGTCCTGCAGTCGATGATCTGTACGAACGTCATGACGCCTCCAGACCCAGGTGCGGTCCTTCCAGTCTAGGTCGGGTCCATGGAGCCGGCCGGGTTCCGCCGGCGCTCCTCCCGCCCGCGGCTACGCCGAGCGCTGGAGGTCCGAGGCCCGTACCTCCTCCGCGAACGGGTCCCCCTTCCCGTAGCGCTCCACCTCGTCCAGCGCCTGGTCCGTCATGCGGTGGAGTTCGTTGCCCAGGGAGCCCGCCACGTGCGGGGTGAGCAGGACGTTCGGGAGGGTGTAGAGCGGGGAGCCCGGGGGCGGGAGTTCCGGGTCCGTGACGTCCAGGGTGGCGTGCAGGCGGCCCCGCACGAGGTGGGGGAGCAGGGCCTGTTCGTCGATCAGGGAGCCCCGGGAGGTGTTGATCAGGGTCGCGCCGTCCGGCATCGCCGCCAGTTGCGCCGCGCCGATCATGCGGTACGTGGACGGGAGCTGGGGCGCGTGGACCGAGACGACCGTGCTGCGGGCGCACAGCTCGTCGAGGTCCGTGACCAGCTCGACGCCGGCGGGCGGGACCTGTACGTACGGGTCGTACAGCAGGATCTCGATGTCGAAGGGGCGCAGCAGGTCGATGACCCTGCGGCCGATGCGGGAGGCGCCGACGACGCCGACCGTGCGGCGGTAGTTGCCCCAGGCGGCGGACTCGGTGAGCCAGGAGTGGTCGGCGCGGAGTTCCGCGTACCGCTGGGCGGAGCCGAGGACCCGTTTCCCGGCGAAGAGGATCGCGGCGAGGGTGTACTCGGCGACGGGGAGCGCGTTGGCGGCGGCGGCCGAGGTGACGCGCAGCCCGCGCTCCCAGCAGGCGTCGGTGATGTGGTGCTTGACCGAGCCGGCCGCGTGGACGACCGCCCTCAGGCGGGGCGCGCGGTCCAGGATCTCGGCGGTGAGCGGGGTCGCTCCCCAGCAGGTGAGGAGGATCTCGGCCTCGGCGAGGGCGGCGGCGACCCGGGGGCCGGGGTCCCTCAGGTCGTGGGCGACCAGGTGCGGGTCGGTGCGGCTGAGGGCCGTGAGGCGGGTGCGGTGGGCGTCGGTGAGAAGGCGTTCGGCGACGTCCTCGCCCATCGCGAGCAGCAGCGCGGGGCGGTTGTCAGTGGTCGGGTGCATCGTTGTACCTGTGTTCCTCACTTGACGCTGCCGGCGGTGAGACCGGCCTTCCAGTGGCGCTGGAGGGAGACGAAGGCGACGACGAGGGGGACGACGGCGAGCAGGGATCCGGTGACGACGAGGGGGTAGTAGTCGGGTTCGGCGTGGGCGTTGCTGTTCCACGCGTACAGGCCGAGGCTCAGGGGGTAGAGCTTCTGGTCCGACAGCATCACCAGGGGGAGGAAGAAGTTGTTCCAGACGGCGGTGAACTGGAAGAGGAAGACGGTCACGAAGCCGGGCATCACCATGCGCAGACCGATGGACCAGAAGACGCGCAGCTCGCCGGCGCCGTCGATACGGGCGGCCTCCAGGGCCTCATCGGGGATGTAGCCGGCGCAGAACACCCGGGACAGGTAGACGCCGAAGGGGTTGACGAGGACCGGGATCAGGACGGCCCAGTAGGTGTTGACGATGCCGACCTCGCTGGCGAGGAGGTACATCGGCAGGGCGAGCGCGGTGGTGGGGACGAGCACGCCCAGGAGGACGAGGCCGAAGAGCTTCTCCTTGCCCTTGAAGTCGTAGACGTGGAAGGCGTATCCGGCGGCGACGCTGACGAACGAGCAGGCCAGCGCGCCGAGTCCGGCGTAGAGGAGGCTGTTCAGGTACCAGTGGAAGTAGATGCCGTCGTTGTACTCGGCGAGCCGTGAGAGGTTGCCGCCGAGGTCGAAGCCCTCGAAGGAGAAGGCGTTTCCGGCGAGGAGACCGCCCGCGTCCTTGGTGGCGGCGGTCAGCAGCCAGACGAGCGGGAAGAGCATGTAGACGACGGCGAGGAGGAGGGCGCCGTTGACGGCGGTCTTCGACAGCCAGCGGTTGGGGGTACGGGGCCTGCTCATGCGGCCTTCTCCTTCCGGGCCGCACCGGCCTTGCGGCGCCCGGTCAGCCGGGTCACCACGAAGGAGAGCAGCGCCGCCGTCAGGGCGAGGAGTACGGAGGCGGCGGCGGCGAGCCCGTAGTCGTTGCGGTCGAAGGCCGCGGTGTAGGCGTACATGTTCGGCGTCCAGGTGGAGGTGACGGCGGATCCGGTGCCCTTGCTGAGGATCAGCGGCTCGGTGAAGAGCTGGAGGGAGCCGATGACCGTGAAGAGGCCGACCATCGCGAGGGAGGCCTTGACCAGCGGGATCTTGACGGAGAAGGCGATCCGCCAGGCCCCGGCCCCGTCGACGGTGGCCGCTTCGAGGACGGAGCGGTCGATGGCCTGGAGGGCCGCGTAGAAGATGACCATGTTGTAGCCGAGCCACTCCCACAGGGCGATGTTGACGACGGAGGGCAGGGCGCCTTCGGGGGAGAAGAAGTCGAAGCCGATGCCGCCGGACTCCATGGCCTGGACGACCGGGCTGAGCTGGGGTGTGTAGAGGTAGACCCAGATCAGGGCGGCGATGATGCCGGGGACGGCGTGCGGCAGGAACAGCGCCAGCTGGAAGAAGCGGCGGGCGCGGGCGAGCGCCGAGTCGAGCAGGAGGGCGAGGCCGAGGGCTCCGGCGAGCAACAGCGGGATGTAGAAGAGGCAGTAGCCGAGCAGGACGCCGAAGCCCTCGCGGAAGGCCCGGTCACCCAGCGCCGCGGTGTAGTTGTCGAGGCCGGTGAAGACGGTCTCGGTGCCGCCGAAGCCCAGTCCGGACTGCTTCTCGGTGAAGAGGCTGAGCCAGACCGCGTATCCGATCGGCACCACCATCACCGCGGTGAAGAGCAGGAAGAAGGGGGTCAGCAGGATCGTGGCGGCGCGGGTGCGGGCCTTCATACGGTCAGCCCTCGACCTTCAGGCCGCGCTTGGTGAGTTCGGCGACGGTGGCGTCGTGGCCGGCCTTGACGGCTTCGGCGATGCCGGGGCCGCCCTGGGCGATCTTGCCGAAGTTGTCCTTGATGGTGGTGTTGGTGGTGCCGGTGGTCGGTCCCCAGGCCCAGCCGGAGCTGATGGCGGCGCCCGCGTTCTCGAAGAGGGCGTAGATGTCCTGGCCGCCGTAGTAGCTCGCGTCGAAGGCCTTCTTCGCGGCGGGGCGGAGCGCGGTGGCGGCCGGGAAGGCGGAGGAGGTGCCGGAGGCGATGCGGGCCTTGACGCCTGCCTCGGTGGTGGACATCCACTCGGCGAAGGTGACGGCCGCGGCCTTCTGCTTGCTGTCCTTGGTCACGGCGAAGGAGGTGCCGCCGAGCATGCCGCTGGCGGGCTTGCCGTCCCAGCTGGGCATGGGGGCGACGGCCCACTTGCCGCTCTGCTCGGGGAGGGTGCCCTTGAGGACGCCCGCGCCCCAGCTGGCGCCGAGGTAGCCGATGGTGGTGCCGTTCTTGAGGGAGCCGGTCCACTCGGGGCTGAAGGAGGCGTTCTTGTGGACGAGTCCGCCGTCGAGGAGGCCCTGCCAGTAGGCGGCGACCTTGGTGGTGGCGGGGTCGGTGGTGTTGATCTTCCAGGTGTCGTTCTCGGCCTTGAACCACTGGGCGCCGGCCTGCCAGGCCATGGCCTCGAAGGTGGTCGGGTCGTCCGGGAAGAAGGTGGCGATACGGGCCTTGGCGTCGGCCTTCTTGACCTGCTCGGCGGCCTTCTTGAACTCGTCCCAGGTGGTGGGGACCTGGACCTGGTACTTCGCGAAGAGGTCCTTGCGGTAGAAGAAGGCCTGCGGGGCGGCGTCGAAGGGGACGGCCCAGGTCTTGCCGCCGAGGGTGGTGAGGTCGACGGTCTGCGGCAGCAGCTTGGCGCGGTCGGCCTCGGTGAACTCGCCGCCGATGTCCTGGAGGGCGCCGGAGCTCACGAACTCGGGGAGCGAGGAGTACTCGATGGAGACGAGGTCGGGGGCGTTGCCGGCCTTCACCGCGTTGGAGATCTTGGCGTAGCCGCCGGCGGTGCCGGAGGGGATCTCCTCGAACTTCACCTGGATGTCGGTGTGGGAGGCGTTGAAGGCGTCGACGACGTCCTTGGAGCCCTTGGCCCAGCCCCAGAAGGTGAGGGTCACGGGCCCGGCGGGCTTGTTCGCGGTGTCGTCACCGCCGCCGCCGCAGGCCGTGAGGACGGCGAGGGCGGTGGCGGTGCCGGCTATGACACGGGACGTTCTGCTCCAACTGCGGGTCACGGCACGACTCCTGAGGGCGGCGACGGGGAGGTTGTGGCCGTGATCCTGTGACCGTTCATGACCGAAGTCAAGAGCGAAAGATTGATTGATCGAAAAAAGATCAGAAAGTATGGGGGGGACGCGCCCCGCAGGAGGCCCGCACCCGCAGCCTCGGCAGCAGGCCGAGATGGCGCCGCGCCGCGTCCTCGTCGGGGTCCTGGGTGAGCCGCTCCACCAGGAGTTCCGTCGCGTGCCGCCCCACCTGCCGCTTCGGCGGGGCGACCGCCGTGAGCGGGGTGTCCGCGAGCGCGGCGACCTCGTCGTCGTACGCGATCAGGGCCAGGTCCTGCGGCACCCGCACGCCCAGCTCGGCCAGGCGCTGCACGATCTCGATCGCGTCCACGTCGTTGTGCACCAGGGCCGCGCCCGCCAGGCCCGAACCCACTGCCTCGTGCAGCGCCCGGACCGCCCGCTCGAAGCCCTCCGGGTCCGCCTCCGCCGGCACGGAGTCGATGACCGGCCGCGGCTCCTCCAGGCCCAGCGTCTTCAGCGCGTCGGCGTACCCGGTGCGCACCGCGAGCGCGGTGGGGGAGTCCTTGCGGGCCACGAGCAGCGGGGTCGCGTGCCCGAGGGAGAGCAGGTGGCGCAGGGCGAGCAGCACGCCGTGGCCGTGGTCGGACGCCACCCGGTCCAGCCCGTCCAGCGGGCTGCCGGGCTCGGCGGTGCGCTCCAGGAGCACCGCCGGCACGGGGAGTTCGGCCAGCCAGTCGCCGTACGCCGGGCGGTCCTCGGGACCCCGCCAGCCGGGCGCGACGAGCACCCCCTCGGCGCCGGCCGCGAGCAGCCCCTCGGTGCGGGCCCGGTCCTCCTCCGGCCGGTAGTCCGAGATGCGCAGCACGAGCCGCGCCCCGGCGCGGGCCGCCGCCTCGTGCGCCCCCCGGATGACCTCGGCGAAGTAGTACGTGGCGGAGGGCGCGAGCAGGCCGAGGACCAGGCCCTCGCCGGTCCCTCCGCCGCCGGGCGCGCCCTGCCGGAGCGGCCAGGACACCTGGCCGTGCACCCGGTCGAGCAGGCCGCGGCCGGACAGGACCTCGACATCGCGGCGGGCGGTGACGGGGGAGACCCCGAGCCGTTCGGCCAGTTCGGAGACGCGGGCGGTGCCGCGCTCGCGCACCAGGGCCAGCAGTCGGTCGTGTCGTTCGGCAGCACTCTCGCGCACGGCGCGTTCCCCCTCGCGGTGGTGGTGGATCCCCGACCCTAGCCCAGGAATGATCGAACGACGGGAGTTTCGATCATTCGCTCCGAATCTCTTGACGTTCGATCGGAGCCTGTTCAGGATTTCCGGCGACGCAGATGTCACCGCAGGAGTCCCAGGGAGCATCATGCCCACGCCGCCGGAGAACCGTGAGCTCAGCCCGTACACCGGCTGGACGCGTGCCCACTGGGAGAGCACGGCCGACCGACTCCTCCTGGACGTACGCCCGTTCGCCTCGCCCGGCCTCGGCCTCATCGACCTCCCCGGACCCCGCCCCAGCTGGTCGGGCCCCCGCTCCGACGGCCTGGAGGGCTGGGCCCGCACCTTCCTCCTCGCGGCGCTCAGGGTCGCGGGCGCCCGGGGCCGGGACCCGTACGCGCATCTCGACCGGTACGCGGAGGGGCTCGCGGCGGGGACGGCGGGGACGGTCGGGACGGCGGGGACGGTCGGGAAGGCGGGGACGGTCGGTAAGGCGGGGACGGTCGGTAAGGCGGGGACGGCGAATCCGGGGCAGGTGGGCGGCACCGACTCCTGGCCCCTGATGGCCGACACCCGCCAGGCGATCGTCGAGTCCGCCTCGATCGCCCTCGGTCTCCGCCTCACCCGCCCCTGGCTCTGGGACCGGCTCGACGACCGCGTCCGCGAGCAGGTCGTCGACTGGCTCCGCCCCGCGCTCGAACCCTCCCCCGTCGACAACAACTGGTGGCTGTTCGGCCTCACCGTCGCCGGGTTCCTCCAGGACGCCGGCATCGAGACGGACCTGGCCGCCGCCACGATCGACCGCTCCCTCGCCCGCGTCGAGGACTGGTACCTCGGCGACGGCTGGTACAGCGACGGCGACAACCGCGCCTTCGACCACTACAACGCCTGGGCGCTGCACTTCTACCCCGTGCTCCACGCCCACCTCGCCGGCGACCGGAAGCTCCTCGACCACTACGGGCCCCGCCTGCGCGCCCATCTCGACGACTACGTCCACCTCTTCGACGCCGGCGGCGCCCCCCTCCCGTACGGGCGTTCCCTGATCTACCGCTTCGCCGCAGCCGCCGCGCCCTGGCTGGGCACCCTCACCGGGCACACCCCGCTCACCCCCGGCGCCACCCGCCGCCTCGCCTCCGGCACCCTCCGGTACTTCCTCGACCGGGGCGCCACCGACCCGAACGGGCTCCTCACCCTCGGCTGGCACGGCCCGCACCCGCCGCTCGTCCAGGAGTACTCGGGCCCCGGCTCCCCCTACTGGGCGTCCAAGGGTTTCCTCGGCCTCCTGCTTCCCGGGGACCACCCCGCCTGGACCGACCCCGAGGAACCCCTGCCCGCCGAACGGGCCGACACCGTCCGGGCCTTCGCCCCCGCCGGGCTGCTCGTCCAGAGCACCGCCGCCGACGGGCTCGTACGCCTCCACAACCACGGCAGCAACCACGTGGGCAGCGCGCAGGGCGGGTCGGACGACCCCGGATACGCCCGCCACGCCTACTCGACCCGTACGGGGCCCACCACCGGCGACGCCCCTGCCGACAACCACTTCGCGCTGCTGACGGCGGACGGCCGGGCCACCACCCGGGGCCCCGCCATCCCCCTCGGTACCGGAGCCGACCGGGCCCTCTCCCTCCACCACCCGTTGCCCGGCGTCCGGATCCTCTCCGCGACCCTCGCCCACGGGCGGGCGGAGGTCCGCGCCCATCTCGTCCTCGGCGCCCCGGAAGGGACCCCCGTACGGCAGACCGGCTGGGCCACCACCCCCGACGGGCCGCACGCCCAGCTCCATCCGGTCCACGGCTATCCCGGGGACCGCCCGGCCGTCGAACTCCCCACCGGGGAAACCCTTCAGGGGCCCGGCAGTCGCACCCTGAGCCTGCACGGCGTGACGAGCGGCCCGGCCGCGCTCTTCGTGGCCCTCGCCTCCCTCACCGCCGAGCCCGGCCCCGCACCCGTGTCCGAGCTCGCGACCGTCCGCGTCACCGGCCCCCGGACTCTCACCGTGACCTGGCGGAACGGCACCACCGCCCACCTCGATCTCGAAGTTGCCGCTTCGGACAGTCGGTGACCCAGCCCCCGGCGACCGCTCCCGGTCAGGCGACTGAGCCGCCGAAAGCGCTACTTCGGCCCGTACTTCCGGCCCGCCCTGGAGGACGCCCCGCCCAGCAGGCCGCGCGGCGCCAGCTTCACCACACCCATCAGGGCCTTGTAGCGGGGGTCCGGGATCGACAGCGTCTTCCCCCGCTCCAGGTCCGTCAGGGCCGCCGTCACCAGCTTGTCCGCGTCGAGCCACATCCAGCCCGGGATGTTGTCGGTCCCCATCCCGGCCCGCTCGTGGAACTCGGTCCGTACGAAGCCGGGGCAGAGCGCCATCAGCCGCACCCCGCTGCCCGTGAGGTCCCGCGCCGCGCCCTGGGTGAACTGCACGACCCAGGCCTTCGAGGCGCCGTACGTCCCCCGGGGGACGAAGGCCGCCACCGAGGCGACGTTCACGACGGCGCCCCGGCGGCGCTCCTTCATCGAGACGGCGGCGGCCGAGGTCAGCCGCAGCACCGCCTCGCAGTGCACCGTGAGCATCTTCAACTCGTCGGCCATGGACACTTCGAGGAAGCGCCCCTTGTTGCCGAACCCGGCGTTGTTCACGAGCAGGTCCACCGGCCGCTTCGGGTCCGAGAGCCGCGCCTCGACGGCGGCGATCCCCTTCTCCTCCGAGAGGTCCGCCGAGAGCACCTCGGCCTCGACGCCGTGCCGGTCGTGCAGTTCGGTCGCCTGCTCACGGAGGCGCTTCACGTTCCTGGCCACCAGCACGACATCGTGGCCGTCCGCCGCGAGCCTGCGTGCGAAGGCGGCCCCGATGCCCGCGGTGGCGCCCGTAATCAGTGCAGTCGTCATACGGGCACGGTAGTGCCCCGCCGCGGACGTTCTTGTCCGCGTACCGGCGACTACGCGCGCGCGTACTTCTCCGCGTACTTGCGGGCGAGCGCGAGGAGTCCCGACTCCATCCACTCGGCGGCGACCAACGTGCTGGGCAGCAGCGGGCGTTCGGTGGTGGCGGCGCGGTGGAGCAGCGCGACCGTGATGTCGTGGTCCGGCCGGTGGACGACGGTGACCGGGTCGCCCGCGCGGATCTCGCCCGGCACGATCACCCGCAGCAGCGCGCCGGGACCCGCCTCGGACTGGGTGAACCGGCGCACCCAGCCCTTCTCCTCGAGGAAGCCCGCGAACGTACGGCAGGGGATGCGACCGCCGGTGACCTCAAGGACCACCTCGTCGCCGATCCGCCAGCGCTCGCCGATCAGCGCCCCGTTCACGTCGAGGCCGGAGGTGGTGAGGTTCTCGCCGAAGGAGCCGTTCGCGATCCCTCGGCCCAGCTCCCGCTCCCACCGATCCAGGTCCTCGCGGGCGAAGGCGTACGCGGCCCGGTCGTCTCCGCCGTGGAACCGCAGGTCGCAGACGGTGTCTCCGGCCAGCCCGCTCGCCCCGACGCCGGGCGCCCCGGGGGACTCGATCCGCACCGGCCCGTCGACCGGGCGCTTGTCGATGCCGGTCGTCCCGGCGGCGGCGTCGGTGTAGTCCACGGCCTTGGCACGGCCCACATTCACACTCAGCAACGTCATGCCGGCACTTTAGGGGCACAGGTCTCAAAGCCGCAGGCGAAAATGTGCTGGTTCACCCAAGATTCGCTTATGCTGGAACGCATGATCGAGGCACGCCATCTCCGCGTCCTGCGCGCCGTCGCCGCCACCGGCTCCTTCTCGGCCGCCGCGCGCGAACTCGGCTGCACCCAGCCCGCCGTCAGCCAGCAGATGAAGGCCCTCGAAGCCTCCGCCGGCACACCGCTGCTGATCCGCGCGGCGCGCGAGATGCGCCTCACGCAGGCCGGCGAGGTCCTCGTCCGGCACGCCTCCGGCATCCTCGCCGGGCTCACCGCCGCCGAGGAGGAGGTCGCCGCCATCGCCGGGCTCCGGGCGGGCCGGGTCCGTCTGGTCTCCTTCCCGAGCGGCAGTTCCACCCTCGTCCCCACCGCGCTCGCCGCCCTGCGGGCCGCGCACCCCGGCACCCGCGTCTCGCTCGTCGAGGCCGAACCGCCGCGCTCGGTCGAGATGCTCCGCGAGGGCGACTGCGACGTGGCCCTGGCCTTCCGTTACGGGGCCGGGCAGGCGGAGTGGGACGACCTGGTGGTCCGGCCGATCCTCGCCGACCGTCTGGTGGGCCTGGTCCCCGAGGGGCACCCGCTCGCCGGGGCCGGCTCCGTGGGCATCGCGGAACTCGCCGAGGAGTCCTGGATCGCGGGCTGCCCGCGCTGCCGCCGCCAGCTCGTCGACGTCTGCGAGGAGGCGGGCTTCACTCCCCGCATCGACTTCGCCACCGACGACTACCCGGCGGTGGTGGGCCTGGTCGGCGCGGGCCTGGGGGTGGCCGTACTGCCGGAGCTGGCCATCGAGTCCGTACGGCCGAAGGGGGCGCGGACCGTGGCCGTGGAGCCCGCCGTGGAGCGGGAGATCGTGGCCCTCACGCTGCCGGACCTGGCACAGGTCCCGGCGGTCGCCGCCACCCTCGACGAACTGACCCGCGCCGCTACGCGCGCGTGAGCCGTCTCGGCCGGGCGAAGGGCGTCCGCGCCGCCACGCGCGCGTAGGCACCCTGAGGGGCCCTCACGCGCGCGTGGGCGCGGCCGTGTCCGGGCTCGGTGGTGTCGCGGTCCTAGTTGAAGAAACGTTCCTTCACATGCGCTCCACGATCGGCCGGCCGGCTGCCGCCGCCGATGTCGTCAGGGGTGACATGGCCGGCGCCGCCGTCATCAGGCGATTGCGCGCGCGTCCCATGAGCTCTTCGCGTTCGTCCTCGGTGAGGCCGCCCCATACGCCGTAGGGCTCCCGCACGGCGAGTGCGTGTGCCGCGCACTCCGCGCGCACCGGGCACCGCATGCAAACCTCTTTCGCCGAGTTCTCACGCGCACTCCGTGCCGCGCCGCGCTCTCCCTCGGGGTGGAAGAACAGAGAGCTGTCGACTCCGCGGCAGGCCGCGAGGAGTTGCCAGTCCCACAGATCGGCGTTGGGTCCGGGAAGGCGGGAGAAATCTGCCATAGCGCTTGTCCCCTTGAAACCGTGTCGAACGGATAGGTGGGCGGATGGATGGCTGATGGCCGGGGGTCCTCGGGCCCCGGCGGGTCCGGGTCGGTACACCTACTGTCGAAGTAGATGTAAATATGACTCATTGCGAATCTAGCCACAGACACTGCGAAAAGGGAAGAAAACCCGCTAAATGGTGCATAGCTTTCAGTGAAGGGTGAATGACCCGCGTCGCTCTCCTCTGTGCGCAACCCCTCACGTAGAGTGCCGAAGGCCGCCGTCCGACCCGTAACTCTTTCGAGTGACCGTCGTTGAGAGTGCGGAGGCGGTTGAAGGAACAAGCGCTCGGGCAGGTGTCCGAGAGCGTCAATCGCACAGGTGACGATTACGTAAGCCCTGGAGGCTCAAGGTGACGCGCAACAGCTGCGAGAGCCGCGGAGGTCAGGCATGACATCCGTCCTCGTCTGCGACGACTCCCCGCTTGCCCGAGAGGCGCTCCGCCGGGCGGTCGCGACCGTGCCCGGCGTCGAGCGTGTGACCACCGCGGCCAACGGCGAGGAAGTCCTCCGCCGCTGGGGCGCGGACCGCTCGGACCTGATTCTGATGGACGTGCGCATGCCCGGTCTGGGCGGCGTGGAGACCGTCCGCCGGCTGCTCTCCGCGGACCCCGGCGCCCGCATCATCATGCTCACGGTCGCCGAGGACCTCGACGGCGTCGCCCTCGCGGTCGCCGCGGGTGCGCGTGGCTATCTGCACAAGGACGCCTCGCGCGCCGAGCTGCGGGCCACCGTCACCCAGGCACTCGCCGACCCGACCTGGCGGCTCGCCCCGCGCCGCCTCCGTTCGGCCGAGATGGGCGCCGCGCCCACCCTCACCGCACGCGAGATCCAGGTCCTCGAAGGCATGAGCCACGGCCGGTCCAACGCGGAGATCGGGCGCGAGCTCTTCCTCTCCGAGGACACCGTCAAGACCCACGCCCGGCGTCTCTTCAAGAAGCTGGGCGCCTCGGACCGGGCGCACGCCGTCGCCCTCGGTTTCCGCTGGGGCCTGGTCCGCTGAGTCGCAGGTCACCCGCCGTGTCCCCGTCCCCGTCCGCGTCCTTCGCGGGCCGGACGGGGCGGGCTTGTGTCACTTCCCCGCCGGATGACGCATCCTTGAGATGTGGAGTTCCTCGGGGACGAGTCGATCGAGCGGGAGGGGAGGGCGCGGGAGATGAGTTCCGGCGCGCCTGCTCATAACGCTTCGGTGCACAACTACGGACGCGGTGCCGCGAACGCAGGGGCGTCGGGGCACCATGGAGCGATGCGCGACGACGAGACCGTGGGTTCCCCCATGCCTGCCGGGCAGGGGGAGATCGGCGCGCTCGTCCGCCGCGCGGTGGAGGGCGACGCCCAGGCCACCCATGACCTGCTCGCGCGCGTGCATCCGCTCGCCCTGCGGTACTGCCGCACCCGCCTCAACCGGCTCCCCGGTGACGCCCGGCACTTCGTCGAGGACCTCGCCCAGGAGGTCTGCGTCGCGGTCCTGATGGCGCTGCCGCGCTACAAGGACACCGGCAGGCCCTTCGAGGCCTTCGTCTTCGCCATCGCCGGACACAAGGTCGCCGACCTCCAGCGGGCCGCCATGCGGCACCCCGGGTCCACGGCCGTGCCCTCCGACGAGATGCCGGAGCGCCCCGACGACTCCCTCGGTCCCGAGGAGCGCGCGCTCCTCAGCGATGACGCCGAGTGGGCCAAGAGGCTGCTCGCCAACCTCCCGGAGAACCAGCGGGAACTGCTCGTGCTCCGGGTCGCCGTCGGGCTGACCGCCGAGGAGACCGGCCAGATGCTCGGCATGTCCCCGGGCGCCGTCCGGGTCGCGCAGCACCGCGCGCTCAGCCGGCTGCGCGCGCTGGCGGAGCAGTAGCACCGAGCGGGCGGTGGCCTCGGCGGGCGGTGGCCTCGGCGGAGCGGTGCGCCGAGCGCGCGCGGTAGCCGGCCAGTAAGTGTTCCCAGTGCGTGTCGGCCCTTTCGTACACGTACGAATGTCCAAAGCTTGCGGCTGATCTTGATCGTGGAATGAGACACCGCTTCGGGCCGTTAGCATGGACATCCGCACCGATCAAGGCCATTTGGGGAAGGTGTCATGACTGCAAACGTCGACGGAGTGCCCGAGAAATTCGCGACACTCGGGCTGACCTACGACGACGTGCTGCTGCTGCCGGGCGCATCCGAGGTGCTCCCGAACGCGGTCGACACCTCGTCCCGCATCTCGCGCAACGTCCGGGTCAACATCCCGCTGCTGTCCGCGGCGATGGACAAGGTGACCGAGTCCCGCATGGCGATCGCGATGGCCCGTCTCGGCGGCGTCGGCGTGCTCCACCGGAACCTCTCCGTCGAGGACCAGGTCAACCAGGTCGACCTCGTGAAGCGCTCCGAGTCCGGCATGGTCACCGACCCGATCACCGTGCACCCGGAGGCGACCCTCGCCGAGGCGGACGCGCTCTGCGCGAAGTTCCGCATCAGCGGCGTCCCCGTCACGGACCCGGCCGGCAAGCTGCTCGGCATCGTGACCAACCGCGACATGGCCTTCGAGAGCGACCGCAGCCGTCAGGTCCGCGAGGTCATGACGCCGATGCCGCTGGTCACCGGCAAGGTCGGCATCTCCGGCGTCGACGCCATGGAGCTGCTGCGCCGCCACAAGATCGAGAAGCTTCCCCTCGTCGACGACAGGGGCGTGCTCAAGGGTCTGATCACCGTCAAGGACTTCGTCAAGGCGGAGAAGTACCCGAACGCGGCGAAGGACTCCGAGGGCCGTCTGCTCGTCGGCGCGGCCGTCGGCGCCAGCCCGGAGTCGCTGGAGCGCGCCCAGGCGCTCGCCGCCGTCGGTGTGGACTTCCTGGTCGTCGACACCTCGCACGGCCACAACAGCAACGCCCTCAGCTGGATGTCGAAGATCAAGTCCAGCGTGAACGTCGACGTGATCGGCGGCAACGTCGCCACGCGTGACGGCGCGCAGGCGATGATCGACGCCGGTGTCGACGGCATCAAGGTGGGCGTCGGCCCCGGTTCCATCTGCACCACCCGCGTGGTCGCGGGCATCGGTGTGCCGCAGGTCACCGCCATCTACGAGGCCTCCCTCGCGGCCCGCGCCGCCGGGATCCCGCTGATCGGCGACGGCGGCCTGCAGTACTCCGGCGACATCGGCAAGGCGCTGGCCGCCGGCGCCGACACCGTGATGCTCGGCAGCCTCCTCGCGGGCTGCGAGGAGTCGCCCGGCGAGCTGATGTTCATCAACGGCAAGCAGTTCAAGTCGTACCGCGGCATGGGCTCGCTCGGCGCCATGCAGTCCCGCGGCCAGGGCCGGTCGTACTCGAAGGACCGCTACTTCCAGGCGGAGGTCACCTCCGACGACAAGCTCGTGCCCGAGGGTATCGAGGGCCAGGTGCCGTACCGCGGCCCGCTCTCCAACGTCCTGCACCAGCTCGTCGGCGGTCTCCGCCAGACCATGGGCTATGTGGGTGCCGCCACGGTCGAGGAGATGGAGTCCAAGGGCCGCTTCGTGCGGATCACCTCCGCGGGCCTCAAGGAGAGCCACCCGCACGACATCCAGATGACGGTCGAGGCACCGAACTACAGCAGGAAGTAACACAGCGCGACGCGTGGGGGCGGTTCCGGAAAACGACCGGAACCGCCCCTCACGCTTGTGTCGGGGATACTGGTAGGCGCAGACGTAGAGGGAAAGGCCACACATCGTGACTGAGATCGAGATCGGGCGCGGCAAGCGCGGCCGCAGGGCGTACGCGTTCGACGACATCGCCGTCGTCCCGAGCCGGCGCACCCGGGACCCGAAGGAGGTCTCGATCGCCTGGCAGATCGACGCCTACCGGTTCGAGCTGCCGTTCCTGGCCGCGCCGATGGACTCGGTCGTCTCGCCGCAGACCGCCATCCGCATCGGTGAGCTGGGCGGCCTGGGCGTGCTGAACCTGGAGGGTCTCTGGACCCGGTACGAGGACCCGCAGCCGCTGCTCGACGAGATCGCCGAGCTGGACGAGGCGTCCGCGACCCGCCGTCTGCAGGAGATCTACTCCGCGCCGATCAAGGAGGAGCTGATCGGGCAGCGCATCAAGGAGGTGCGCGACTCCGGTGTCGTCACCGCCGCCGCGCTCTCCCCGCAGCGCACCGCGCAGTTCTCCAAGGCCGTGGTCGACGCGGGCGTGGACCTGTTCGTCATCCGCGGTACGACGGTCTCCGCCGAGCACGTCTCCGGCGCGTCCGAGCCGCTGAACCTGAAGCAGTTCATCTACGAGCTGGACGTCCCGGTCATCGTCGGCGGCTGCGCCACGTACACCGCGGCCCTGCACCTGATGCGCACCGGCGCGGCGGGCGTCCTGGTCGGCTTCGGCGGCGGCGCCGCGCACACCACCCGTAACGTGCTGGGCATCCAGGTCCCGATGGCGACCGCGGTCGCCGACGTGGCCGCGGCCCGCCGCGACTACATGGACGAGTCCGGCGGCCGGTACGTGCACGTCATCGCCGACGGCGGTGTCGGCTGGTCCGGCGACCTGCCGAAGGCCATCGCCTGCGGTGCCGACGCGGTCATGATCGGTTCCCCGCTGGCCCGTGCCACGGACGCGCCCGGCAAGGGCCACCACTGGGGCATGGAAGCCGTCCACGAGGACGTGCCGCGCGGCAAGCTGGTCGACCTGGGCATCGTAGGCACCACCGAGGAGATCCTCGCGGGCCCGTCGCACACCCCGGACGGCTCGATGAACTTCTTCGGCGCCCTGCGCCGCGCGATGGCCACGACCGGCTACAGCGAGCTCAAGGAGTTCCAGCGCGTCGAGGTCACGGTCGCGGACGCGCAGCACAAGCGCTGACCCCGAGAGCCGTACGCGAAGGGGCCCCGCACCGGGTGGTGCGGGGCCCCTTCGCCGAATGCGCGACTACGCGGCGGCCTTCCTGGCGCCGGCGAAGGCGGCGAAGGCGGCGAGGGCGAAGAACAGGAACGTGAGCGGGTCCAGGTCTTCCTTCCAGGCCTCGGTGAGCACGTCGAAGTGCTCGAAGAAGATGTCCGTGGCGGAGGCGTTCAGCTGCTTGGCGCCGATGATCGAGAGGGCGACCAGCTGGCCGAGGTACACCGAACCGAGCGAGAGCACGGCGCTGACCACGGACAGCACGGGGTTGTTGCCGCCGACCTTGCCGGCCGCGAAGCCGATGAGGAAGCCGACGCCGACGGCCGCCCAGCCGATCTCGCGCTCGACGGCGCCCGCGATGCCGCCGTACACCCCGCCCGCGACGAGCGCCGCGACCAGGGCGGCCACCAGGCCGAGACCCAGGTTGCCGCGGGCCGGGGCGGGCGGCGGGGCCATCGGGTAGGGCTGGGGCGCGGCGCCTTCGGCGAAGGGGTTGCCGGGCGGCGGAACGGGCTGAGACATGGTGGTGATCCCCCCTGGGACACATTGCGCACGTGTGTGCGAACAAGAGCCCGGAGACTAACAGCCCGGTCCGACACCCGCCCGGGAGATCTCAGAGGCGGTGGGCCGAGCCGGTGGGGGTGGCGCCCCGGGTGTCGAGGAGGAGCTGGGCCTTGACCGAGAGGCCCTGGAGGTCGTACGTGCGGTGCTGCTGGAGCAGCACCGTCAGATCGGCATGGGCCGCGGCCTCGTAGAGGGAGTCCGCGCGCGGGACGGGGAGTTCCCGGACGCGCCAGTCGGGGACGTGCGGATCGTGGTAGCTGACGGCCGCGCCCAGGTCCATCAGACGCCGGGCGATCTCGTCGGCGGGGGAGCCCTGACGGTCGGGGAGGTCGGGCTTGTACGTGATGCCGAGGAGCAGGACGCGGGCGCCCCGGGCCGACTTGCCGTGCTCGTTGAGGAGGGTGGCGGCGCGCTGGACGACGTACTGCGGCATGCGCTCGTTGACCTGGCCGGCGAGTTCGACCAGCCGGAGCGGGCGGTGGGCGCCGACGGTGTCGACGGGGACGCCGTGGCCGCCGACTCCCGGGCCCGGCCGGAAGGCCTGGAAGCCGAAGGGCTTGGTCTCCGCGCAGCGGATGACGTCCCACAGGTCGACGCCGAGTTCGTGGCAGAGCACCGCCATCTCGTTGACCAGGGCGATGTTGACGTGCCGGAAGTTGGTCTCCAGGAGCTTGACCGTCTCCGCCTCGCGGGGGCCACGCGCGCGTACCACCTTGTCGGTGAGCCGGCCGTAGAAGGCGGCTGCCGATTCGGTGCAGGCCGGGGTGAGGCCGCCGATGACCTTGGGGGTGCCGGCGAAGCCGTGGGTACGGCTGCCGGGGTCGAGCCGGCCGGGGGAGTACGCGAGGTGGAAGTCGCGGCCGGCGCGGAGGCCCGAGCCCTCTTCGAGGAGGTCGCGGAGCAGGCCCTCGGTGGTGCCGGGCGGGACGGGCGACTCCAGCAGGACGGTGGTGTGGGGGCGCAGCCGGGCGGCGAGCGCGCGGGCCGCGTCGGTCACGGCGGTGAGGTCGAGGGTGCGGTCGGGGGCGAGGGGGGTCGGCGCGCAGATGACGGCGGTGCGGACCCGGCCGAGTTCGGCGGGGTCGGCGGTCGGCCGGAAGCGCCCGGAGAGCATCCGGCGGATCTCCGGGACGGTGAGGGAGCCGTCGACCGGGGAGCGGCCCGCGGCGAGTTCGGCGGCGGGCCGGGGGTCGGTGTCGTAGCCGATGGTGTCGACGCCTGCGGCGGCGGCGGCCTGGGCGAGGGGGAGTCCGTGGTGGCCGAGGCCGATGACGGCGAGATCAGCGGGCATGGAGGTGGACCGTCCTTCCCAGTAGCCGGAGGGCACGCGAGGCGCAAGCCCGGTGGACAGAACGGGTCGAGCGCAATGTCAGACTAGGCGTAAATATGACCGATATGCCGCATTGTGGGGCCGAAGGTCATCGAGTGTTATCCACAGGTCGGCGGCGAGGCGGTGGCTGAAGTCGCCGGGGCGGGACAGAATCGAGCTGTGAGCCGGACCACACGCGGTCCGGGCCGGGCCGGTCCGGTCGGGTCAGGTCGGGTCAGGTCCGGTCGGGTCAGGTCCGGTTCGCGTGTCGGTGAGAAGAGAGCGACGCGCGACGACGAGGACGACAGGGACCACGGGAACGACAGGAACGACGGGAGCCGCAGCCGTGAGGACAGCGACACTGGGACCCGCCGAGCGCACCGAGGCGCTCGCGGCCATGGCCGAGCGTGAGTTGGACGTGCTGGTCGTCGGCGCCGGGGTGGTCGGCGCGGGGATCGCCCTCGACGCCGTCACGAGAGGGCTCTCCACCGGCATCGTCGAGGCCCGCGACTGGGCCTCCGGCACCTCGAGCCGGTCCAGCAAGCTCATCCACGGCGGCCTGCGCTATCTGGAGATGCTGGACTTCGCCCTGGTCAGAGAAGCCCTCAAGGAGCGCGGTCTGCTCCTGGAGCGGCTCGCACCCCACCTGGTGAAGCCGGTCCCGTTCCTCTATCCGCTCCAGCACAAGGGCTGGGAGCGGTTCTACGCGGGCTCCGGCGTCGCGCTGTACGACGCGATGTCGCTCTCCTCCGGCCACGGCCGGGGCCTCCCCGTCCACCGGCACCTCTCCCGGCGCTCGGCCCTGCGGGTCGCCCCCTGCCTGCGGAAGGACGCGCTCGTCGGCGCCCTCCAGTACTACGACGCCCAGATGGACGACGCCCGCTTCGTCACCACCCTCGTGCGCACCGCCGCCTCCTACGGCGCCAGCGCCGCGAGCCGGGCCCGCGTCACCGGCTTCCTGCGCGAGGGCGAGCGGGTCGTCGGCGCGCGCGTCCAGGACGTCGAGGCCGGTCTCGCGTACGAGATCCGGGCCAAGCAGATCGTCAACGCCACCGGGGTGTGGACCGACGACACCCAGGCCCTCATCGGCGAGCGCGGCCAGTTCCACGTCCGCGCCTCCAAGGGCATCCACCTCGTCGTCCCCAAGGACCGCATCCACTCGACCACCGGACTCATCCTGCGCACCGAGAAGTCCGTGCTCTTCGTGATCCCCTGGGGCCGCCACTGGATCGTCGGCACCACGGACACCGAGTGGGACCTCGACAAGGCCCACCCCGCCGCGTCCAGCGCCGACATCGACTACCTGCTTGAGCATGTGAACACCGTGCTCTCCACGCCCCTGACCCGCGACGACGTCCAGGGCGTCTACGCGGGCCTGCGACCCCTGCTCGCCGGCGAGTCGGACGCCACGAGCAAGCTCTCGCGCGAGCACACCGTCGCCCACCCCGTCCCCGGACTCGTCGTGGTGGCCGGCGGCAAGTACACGACGTACCGCGTCATGGCGAAGGACGCCGTCGACGAGGCCGTGCACGGCCTCGACCCTGGGGTGTCCCCTGCACGAAGTGCTTGGGGAAGGGTCGCCCCCTGCGTCACCGAGGACACCCCGCTCCTGGGCGCCGAGGGCTACCGGGCCCTGTGGAACGCGCGGGCCAGGATCGCCGCGCGCACCGGCCTCCATGTCGTCCGCGTCGAGCACCTCCTCAACCGCTACGGCTCCCTGACGGAGCAGATCCTCGACCTCGTCGCCGAGGACCCCGCCCTGGGCGAACCGCTCGCGGCGGCCGACGACTACCTGCGCGCCGAGATCGTCTACGCCGCCTCGCACGAGGGCGCCCGCCACCTCGACGACGTCCTCACCCGGCGGACCAGGATCTCCATCGAGACCTTCGACCGGGGCACCCGCAGCGCCCGCGAGTGCGCCGAGCTGATGGCGCCCGTCCTCGGCTGGGACGACCAGCAGATCGAGAAGGAGGTCGAGCACTACGAGAAGCGGGTCGAGGCGGAGCGCGAGTCGCAGCGGCAGCCCGACGACCTGACGGCCGACGCGGCGCGGCTCGGGGCGCCGGACATCGTGCCGATCTGACAGTACGTCCGGGTCGCCCGATTCCGGTGGGAACCTGGGGGGTGTGCAGGGGCGTCGTCATCCCGGAGTACGGACCCGGGGGCGCCACCCGTCCCGAGGTGAGGGACAATGGGCTCTCTTCCAGGGCGGGTTACCGCATCGCGCGGGAAGCGGCAGACGCGGCGAAGATCAGGGATCGCAGAGGGGACGCATGTCGGAGGCGGAGCAGTCGCGGGACACGGCGAAGGACCCCAGGCGGGACGCCGCCGCGGGGGCCGCGACCGACGGCGACCGAGGAGTGGTCCCGGCAGCGCGTGAGCCTGAGCGGGACGTACGGGACGCGGACGAGGACGCGCAGGTCAGCCGGGGTGCGCGAGGCCCGGAGGACGGGCGCGGGAGCGATCCGCAGCCCAGGTCGGAACCGGATTCGGGGCCGGGTTCGGAGCCCGGGTCGGGCTCGGCGCCCGAGCCGGCGTCGGGCCCCGAGGACGCGAAGGGCCCTCAGGACGTGCCGTCTGACGGCGTGACGGGTCCGGCGGGATCCGGGACCGGAGCCGGCGGTGGTGGCGAGGATGCCGCCCTGGCCGGAAGGCTGCGGGGGACCGAGCCGTCGACCGGGCGGGCCGGGTTCGGCGCCGGGGACGGCGACGGCGAGAGCGACCGCCGGCCGGCACCGGGCGCGGCCTCCGCGCGCGGCACCGGCGGAGACCGGATGCGCAAGGCCCCGGCCGGCGAAGGACGGCTGCTCGCGGGCCGCTACCGCCTCGGCGCGGTCCTCGGGCGCGGCGGCATGGGCACGGTGTGGCGCGCGGTCGACGAGACCCTCGGCCGTACCGTCGCCGTCAAGGAACTCCGTTTCCCCACCAGCATCGACGACGACGAGAAGCGACGCCTCATCACCCGGACCCTGCGCGAGGCCAAGGCCATCGCCCGGATCCGCAACAACGGCGCCGTGACCGTGTACGACGTCGTCGACGAGGACGACCGTCCGTGGATCGTCATGGAGCTCATCGAGGGCAAGTCCCTCGCGGACGCCGTGCGCGAGGACGGCACCCTCACGCCCCGGCGCGCCGCCGAGGTCGGCCTCGCCATCCTCGACGTGCTGCGCTCGGCCCACCGCGAGGGCATCCTGCACCGCGACGTGAAGCCGTCCAACGTGCTGATCGCCGAGGACGGCCGGGTCGTCCTCACCGACTTCGGCATCGCCCAGGTGGAGGGCGACCCCTCGATCACCTCCACCGGCATGCTCGTCGGCGCCCCCTCGTACATCTCCCCGGAGCGCGCCCGCGGCCACAAGCCCGGCCCCGCCGCCGACATGTGGTCGCTCGGCGGCCTGATCTACGCGGCGGTCGAGGGCAGCCCGCCGTACGACAAGGGTTCCGCCATCGCCACCCTCACGGCGGTGATGACCGAGCCGGTAGACCCGCCGAAGAACGCGGGACCCGAGCTGGAGAAGGTCATCTACGGCCTGCTCGCCAAGGATCCCGCCCAGCGGCTCGACGACGCCGGCGCGCGCGTGCTGCTACGCGCCGTGCTCGACGCGCCCGAGGTCTCGCCCGAGGTCACCAGGGTCGTACCGCTGCCGCCCCGCCCCGAGGGGACTCCGGGGGCGCCGGTGGGACCGCCGGCCCCCGCGGCCGGCCAGGACAGGACGCCCGCCACCGCCGACCGGATGCGGGGCGCCCTGAAGTCCGCACGCAACGCGGCGGCCTCGGGGAAGCCCGAATCCACTCCGGTGGCGCAGGGGAACGCGCACGCGGGCGCGGGCTCCGTGCGGCAGCGGGGGACCGGCCGGCCGGCCCCCGCGCGCGCCCCGCTCACCGATGTCGTGCCGCGCCGCACGCTGGTGATCATCGCCGCCGTCGTGGTGCTCGCCCTGCTCGGGACGATCCTCGCGGTCTCCCTCGGCGGTGGCGACGAGGGCGACCAGGGCAAGGGCGACGGGGGCGCGAAGTCCTCGGCCGGTGCCTCGGCCGGCGGCGACGGCTCCGGCTCGGACGGCGGCAAGGGACAGACCTCCGGCGGCCCAGGCCAGCAGGGCGGCGTGCAGCCGGGGGACAGCGGGTCCAACGGTTCGACGGGCGCGAACGGCACCACCGGCGCCACGAACGGGGCCAACGGGACGAACGGCAACGGCGTCACGCCGTCCGGGACGCCCAGTGGCGGCGCGGGCGGGCAACTGCCCGCCGGCTACACCCTCGTCACCAGCGACCGCTTCCACTTCTCCATGGCGATGCCCTCGACCTTCCGGGTCCGCGCGATACCGGGCTACAGCGGCGGCGGGATCTTCAGCGAGAGCGGCGGATTCCCGCGCATCCAGGTCGACTTCAACGGCAGCCCGAAGGACGACGCGGCGAGCGCCTGGGAGCTGGGCAAGATCGGCGTGGCCGCCACCAGCAAGAACTACAAGCACTTCGGCATCAGGACCGTCTCCTACAAGGGCTACCCGACCGTCGCGGACTGGGAGTTCGAGCGGACCCAGCAGGGCATGACCGTCCATGTGCTCAACCGCGGCTTCAAGGTGGACGCCAGGCGCGGCTACTCCATCATGATCAGCTGCAAGGCGGACGAGTGGAACGGTGCGGAGTGCCGGACGCTGCGGGAGACGGCGTTCGCGACGTTCAGCCCCAAGGACTGACCGGCGGGCCGTATCGTGAGAGTTCGAGGACCGTACGAAGTCGAACAGAGCCGTTGACTGCACGGTGCCGGACCGAAGGTGACCGACTCGCGTGACCCCGTACGACCCCGACCGGTCGGCGGGGTCCGGGGGTCCACGGGGGACAGCGTGCGCGCGTGGGGAGGCGTCGTGGACGACTACGCGGGAAGGGTGCTGGCGGACCGCTACCGCCTGCCGCTGCCGCCGGTGGACGCGGACGCGCCCGCCGACGCGTACGACCTGGCCGAGACACGGGCCTTCGACACCTACAGCGGTCAGGAGGTCCTGGTCCGCCAGGTGCCGCTGCCGGAGTTCGTCGACGCCGAGGTGCTCGACGGCGAGGGCGGTGCCGCAGGCCTTCACGGCAGTGCGGGGCGGGCCACCCGCCGCCCTGCCGAGCCCGTCGTGCGTCGGGCGATAGAGGCGGCCCAGGCCGCCGCGCAGATCCCCGACCACCCCCTCCTCGACCAGGTCTTCGACGTCTTCGCCGAGGCCGGCTCGCTGTGGATAGTGAGCGAACGCATCGAGGCCCGCCCGCTGGCGGCGCTCCTCGCCGAGCGGCCCCTCAACCCCTACCGGGCCGCCGAGATAGGCGCCGACGTCCTCACCGCCCTGCGCGCGCTCCACGCCCACGGCTGGGTGCACCGCAACATCACCGCCCGGACCGTACTCGTCTGTGACGACGGCCGGGTGGTCCTCACGGGCCTCGCGGTCGGCGCGGCCGAGGAGGCCCTCTGCGGATACGCCCCGGTGCCGGACCCGGACGCGGAGCCGCCCGTACGGGGGTGGGACTCGCCGACGGGGGAGGACGACGAGGACGAGGACGCCCCAGGGGACCAGGACGGCTCCGGGGACGAGGACGGCTTCGGGGGGTACGGGGCCGAGGAGTACGGGGCCGAGGAGTACGGGGCCGAGGAGTACGGATCCGAGGAGTACGGATCCGAGGAGTACGGATCCGAGGGGTACGGCTCCGACGGGCGGGGCGTCCAGGTGTACGGCGCCGACGGGCGGGGCGTCCAGGTGTACGGCGCCGAGGCCTACGGCTCCGACGGGCACGGTGGCGAGGAGTACGGCTCCGAGGTCTACGCCTCCGACCTGTACGAGGTCGAGGTCTACGAGGAGGCCGACGAGCGGGTCCCCTACGGGGCGGCACCGGACCCGGACCCTGATGTGTACGGCCCGGACCCGTACGGGCAGGCCCAGACCCCGGAACCGGACCCGTACGCGGACGGGGAGGCCGACCCGGACCCCGCCCCCGGCACCGCCCCCGACGTGTACGGCGTCGACCCCTACGGGCGGGCCACCCCCGCTTCCCCCGCCGAGACACAGCCCGCCACGGCGCCGCCCACCGCCGACGTGCGGGCCGCGCGGGCCGGCGCCATCGCCGCCTACCGGGCCGGGGCCCGTGCCGCCGCCCGGCTGGGCGAGACCGGGTCGCTCCCCGTCCAGCGGCCCGCGCCGTCGGAGCCGCCCGAACTTCCCCCGCCCCCGCCCCCGCCGCCGACGGCCCAGGCGGTCGGCGCGCCCGAGCCGCAGTGGTGGGCCCGGGTGGCGGACGACGACGAGGACGAGGACGACGGCGACGAGCCGTACGGGGACGGCGGCCCGCCGCCCGGCCGGCCGCCGCGCGTGATGCTGGCCGGCAGCTGGAGCGACGGCCCGCACAGCTCTCGGGACAGCTCGGGACCGATATCCGCCGGTGGCGGTTCGGGGGGTACGGGAGGCTCCGGACCCGGGAGGGGCCCCGTGCTGCCCGGTTCCGGCCGCCCGGCGCTGCCCGCCGGGTACACGGCGGCGACCCCGGACCCGGCCAGGCTCCCGGTCCCGGCCGGCGCCCGCGAGGACGGGCCGGTCGCAATCCCCGCGCAGGCCCACCGCGGTCCCACCACCCGGCTCGCCGCCGAGCGGGCCCGGCAGACCCGGATCGCGGTCGTCGGCGCCGTCACGGAGCGCTGGGCGCCCGAACAGGCCGGTCCCGTCCACGAGAACTGGCGGCTCGCCCCGCCGATCGGCCCCGCGACCGACCTGTGGGCGCTCGGCGCGCTCCTCTACCGGGCCGTCCAGGGGCACGCCCCGTACCCGGAGGACAGCGCGGCCGAGCTGGTCCAGCTGGTCTGCGCCGAACCGCCCGCCTTCGCGGAGGAGTGCGGGCCGCTGCGCCCGGTCGTGGAGTCGCTGCTGCGTCAGGACCCCACCGAGCGGCCCGACTTCGAGGAGCTGCGCGGCTGGTTGCGTTCCCTGGTGCGCTCGGCGCCCGAGCCGGAGGCGGGGGCCGGAGCCGTACCGCTGCCGTCCTTCGACGAGGCGCGGCTGCCGATCGTCCGCCGGCGCGGCGAGCTGGTGCGGCGTCGGCGTGGAGCGGCGGGGGCGGGCCGCCACCGCCACAAGCGCGGCAAGGACACGCGCCCTCCGGCCCGCCACGAGGACGCCCACGCCTACGAGGCCGACCGCGGTCGGGGCGCCGATCACGAACCGGCCGTCCCCGGCCGCGCCGAGCACGTGCAGCCCGAATACCGCGAGGAGTTCCACGAGGAGATCCCGCAGCGCGCGCCCAGGCCACCCCGTACCGGACGCTCGTCGTCCGCAGACTCCGAGGGTGCCTCGGGATCCCCCCGGAACCTCGGCCGTACGCTCCTGATCCTGGTCTTCCTCCTGCTCGGCGGGGCCGTCGCGTACGCCGTCCTCTTCCTGCCCGGGGACAAGGAGACGCCCGCGGGGCCGACCGCGCCCAGCACCGCGGGCAGGCCCCCGACCACCGCCGGTCAGAGCCCCGGCTCCGACGGCACCACCGCGCCGCGCACCACCCCGCCCCCCGCGGATCCTTCGGCGCCCGCGCCCGCCGCCGGGTACGCCCTGCGGCAGGACCCGGAGGGCTTCCGCATCGGGGTGCCGAAGGGGTGGCGGCGCAGCGCCATCAACGACGCCGGGCAAGTGCGGTACACCGGCGCTGACTTCACGTTGATCGTCGTGCCCGGCCGGGACACCGTCCGGGAGAACGGCTCGGACCCGCTGGAGTACCAGAACTCCAGGGAACGCGAGCTGGACCCGTGGCGCACATCGAGCTGGTCGGGGGCGGAGAAGACCCGCCGGGTCGACATCGGCAGCACGGCGACGGCCACGGGGAGTTACTGGTGGCTGGACAGCACGGGCCGTGAGGTTTTCGTCCGCAACCTCGCGCTGATCGACGGCGGTCGGTATCACGTCGTGCAGGTCATCGGCCCGCAGAGCGAGCGTGACAAGGTGTCGGAGATCTTCGACGAGGCCACGAAGGGGTTCCGCCCGGGACGTTGAACGGGCCGGATCACACACGGATCGCGCGCGCGACGCTCACGGAAGGCGCGCGCGACGCGCACACCGGGCGCACGGAAGGCACGCCTCGCGCACGCCCGGGGCGCGCGCGACCCGCGCGTGACGCACGAAGGGCGCCGAAACGTCCACCGGCCCCCGGTCACAGTGCTGTTCCTATGGCAGCCCCGAGGTTCCGCCGCGCGTACCCCCCTCCGTAACCTGGCATCAGAAGGAACGGGCGGGGGCAAGTGGAACATTCTCAAAGCACAGGGTCCGGGCTGTTGCTCGCCGGTCGCTACCGGCTGGGCGAGTCCATCGGGCGCGGCGGCATGGGCAAGGTCTGGCGCGCGCACGACGAGGTGTTGCACCGCGTGGTGGCGGTGAAGGAGCTGACGGCCGGCCGCTTCGTGGCCGAGGCCGACCGGCTGGTGCTGCACGCCCGGACGCAGAAGGAGGCGCGGGCCGCCGCGCGGATCACGCACCCGGGCGTGGTGACCGTCCACGACGTCCTGGAGCACGACGACCGGCCGTGGATCGTGATGCAGTACGTCGACGGGCCCTCGCTCGCCGACGCCGCCAAGGAGTCCGGCACGATCGATCCCCACGAGGCGGCCAGGATCGGGCTGCACGTCCTCGGCGCGCTGCGTGCCGCGCACGCGGCCGGGGTGCTGCACCGGGACGTCAAGCCGGGCAACGTCCTGCTGGCGCGGGACGGCCGCGTCCTGATCACCGACTTCGGGATCGCGGCGATCGAGGGGGACGCGACGATCACTCGGACGGGTGAACTTGTCGGCTCCATCGACTATCTGGCGCCCGAGCGGGTGAGGGGCGGCGATCCCGGCCCGGCCTCCGACCTCTGGTCCCTCGGAGCCACCCTGTACACGGCGGTGGAGGGCACCTCGCCGTTCCGCCGTACGTCCCCCATCAGCACCATGCAGGCCGTGGTGGCCGAGGAACCGCCGTACCCGGAGAAGGCCGGCCCGCTGGCCTCCGTCATCGTGGCCCTGCTCCGCAAGGACCCGGACCAGCGACCGCAGGCGGACGAGGCCGGGCGGATGCTGCTCGACGCGATGGAGGGGCGGGCGCCGGAGGCCGCGCAGGCGTACGTGCCGACCCAGCGCGTGGCCAGGGAGGAGCTGGAGTCGGCGGGGGACGGGCGGGGCTCGGTCCTCGACCTGGTCGAACTGGGCGACGACGCCGACGACGAAGGCGGCCGGGGCCACGAAGGCACCGGAGCGGGTACGGGCACCGGTACGGAGGACGCCACGGGCCCCTCGGGCACCTCCCACGCGCCCACCCCGGCCCGCACGGCGCAGTGGCCTCAGCCGCCTCACGGCCACCAGCCGTCCCAGGCCCACCAGCCCGCTCACCCGTACCAGCCGTCCCACCCCGCCCCCTCCGGCCGGGGCCGCTGGCGCACCGCCGTTCTCGCCGCCCTGCTCGCCGGGCTGGTCGCGGGCGGCGCCGTCTTCGCCGCGATGAACTACATGGGCGGCGACGGAGGCGGCGGCGACGCCGGCCGGACCACGACCGCCGGACCCGCCCCCTCCAAGCAGGGCCCCGGCACCGACATCCCGGTCGGCTGGCACCGCGTGGACGACCCGAAGGGCTTCAGCCTCCTCGTACCGGACGGCTGGAAGCGCCAGACCGAGGGCGACCAGATCGACTACACCCCGGACAACGGCAACCACCGCATCCGGATCAGCATCGACCCGAAGCCCGACTTCGAGAATCCGTACATGCACGCCCTCGACCTGGAACGGGTCCTGGAGCGGCGGATGGACTACAACCGGATCAAGCTCGGCCAGGTCACCTACCGTGACCAGGTCCGTTCCTGCCAGTGGGAGTTCACCTGGACGGAGAAGAAGGACTTCCCGGGGCCCCGGCACGCGATCGACCTGATGTACTACGCGGACGACGGCACCGAGTACGCCCTGTACATGTCCTCGCCGGAGTCGAGCTGGGCCCAGACCCGGGAGCAGTTCGACATCGTCCTCCAGCACTGGCGGGCGCCGGGCGACTGACCGGCTCGGCCGAAGGTGCCGGAAATTCTCCGCGAAAGCCCTCCGGTGGCCGTAAGCCGCTGATCAGGCCTTATGTGCCAGTGATCGCTGGCGCAATGTGAGTACCCGGTGAAAACGCGTTACCGACGGGTACCCAAAGGGCGGAAGGCGGCCTACGCTCGGCCGTATGACGGACTCGCAGGCCCCCGCCGCCCCCTCGGTTCCCGACGCCCCCGCCGCGAAGGCCGGAGCGGCCCCCGCGGGGGCGACCAATCCGGTCGCGCCCGCGCCCGCCGGCGCGCGTACCGCCGCCGACGTCGTGACGCCCGAGGTGGTCGCCCGGCTCACCCGTGGTGTCGCCGGTTCCGGACGCACCGCCAACCACACCCCCTTCACCGGGGCGAAGCTGGCGGACCTGCCCGAGTCCACCCCCGAGGACGTCGCCGAGGCCTTCACGCGCGCGCGTGCGGCCCAGAAGGCCTGGGCCGCCACCCCGGTCAAGGCCCGCGCCGCGATCCTCCTCCGCTTCCACGACCTCGTCCTCCAGCGCCAGTCCGAGGTCCTCGACCTCATCCAGCTGGAGACGGGCAAGGCGCGCCTGCACGCCCACGAGGAGGTGCAGGCGGTGGCCGTCGCCGCCCGCCACTACGGCCGCAAGGCCCCCTCGTACCTGCGCCCCAAGCGCCACACCGGCGTCGTACCGACCCTCACCAAGGTCACCGAGCTGCGCCAGCCCCGCGGTGTCGTCGGCCAGATCGCACCCTGGAACTACCCCCTGGAGCTGTCCGTCGGCGACGCGCTCCCCGCCTTCGTCGCGGGCAACGCCGTCGTCATGAAGCCCGACACCGAGACCGCGCTCACCGCGCTGTGGGCCCGTGACCTGCTCATCGAGGCCGGGCTTCCCGCCGAGGTCTTCCAGGTCGTCATCGGCGAGGGCCCGGTCGTCGGCCCCGAGGTCGTCAAGCACGCCGACTACGTGTCCTTCACCGGCTCCACCCGCACCGGCCGCGAGGTCGCCCAGGGCGCCGCCGCCCGGCTCGTCGGCGTGACCCTGGAGCTCGGCGGCAAGAACGCGATGCTCGTCCTTCAGGACGCCGACATCGAGAAGGCCGCCGCCGGAGCCGTCCGCGCCTGCTTCTCCTCCGCCGGCCAGCTCTGCATCTCCATCGAGCGCCTGTACGTGCACGAGTCGATCGCCGACGCCTTCCTCGACCGCTTCGCCGCCCGCACCAAGGCCATGCGCCTCGGCCACTCCCTCGCGTACGGCGCGGACATGGGCTCCCTGGTCGGCGAGCGGCAGCTGGAGACGGTCACGAAGCACGTCGAGGAGGCCGTCGCCAAGGGCGCCACGCTCGTCGCGGGCGGCGTCGCCCGCCCCGACATCGGCCCGCTCTTCTTCGAGCCGACCATCCTCGACGGCGTCGAGGCCCCGATGGCCGTCTGCAACGAGGAGACCTTCGGCCCGGTCGTCTCGATCTACCGCTTCCGCGACGAGGACGAGGTCGTCGCCCTCGCCAACGGCACCCCGTACGGCCTGAACTCCTCCGTCTGGACGAAGGACTCGCGCCGGGGCCACTCCGTCGCGGCCCGGCTGCGCACCGGCACCGTCAACATCAACGAGGGATACGCCCCCGCCTACGGCAGCGTGCAGTCCCCGATGGGCGGCATGAAGGACTCCGGGCTCGGCCGCCGCCACGGCTCCGAGGGCATCCTCAAGTACACCGAGGCCCAGACCGTCGCCCAGCAGCGGCTGATCCCGCTGGCGCCCTCCTTCGGGATGGACGACGAGAAGTACGCCGCGTTCATGAGCGCGTCCCTGAAGGCGATGAAGGCCCTGCGCCTGCGCTGACCCGGGCTCCGCCCCCGCCCCCTTTCGCCCTTTTCCGTACGAGGAGAGCCATGACCGCGCTACCCCCTACCCGAAATCAGGAGCCGGCCGAGGACGGCTCGTACGACGACGGCAAGGGCTCCGGGGACGGCTACGACTACGACGTCCTCGTCGTCGGCTCCGGCTTCGGCGGTTCGGTCACCGCCCTCCGCCTCACCGAGAAGGGCTACCGGGTCGGCGTCCTGGAGGCCGGTCGCCGCTTCACCCGCGCGACCCTGCCGAAGAACTCCTGGGACGTGAAGAACTTCCTGTGGGCCCCCGCCCTCGGTCTCTACGGCATCCAGCGCATCCACCTGCTGGGCAACGTCATGGTGCTCGCGGGGGCCGGCGTCGGCGGCGGCTCCCTCAACTACGCCAACACCCTCTACGTACCGCCGAAGCCGTTCTTCGACGACCCGCAGTGGAAGGACATCACGGACTGGCAGGAGGAGCTGCGGCCGTACTACGACCAGGCCCAGCGGATGCTCGGCGTCCGGATCAACCCGACGACCACCCCCTCCGACGTCCACCTCAAGGCCGCCGCCCAGGCGATGGGCATCGGCGACACCTTCCACATGGCCCCGGTCGGCGTCTTCTTCGGGGACGGCGCGGATGCCGACGGCAAGGCGAAGGCGAAGCCCGGCGGCGAGGTCGCCGACCCCTACTTCGGCGGCGCGGGCCCCTCCCGGCGCGCCTGCACCGAGTGCGGCGAGTGCATGACCGGCTGCCGCCACGGCGCCAAGAACACCCTCAACGAGAACTACCTCCACCTCGCCGAGAAGGCGGGCGCCACCGTCCACCCCATGACCACGGTCGTCACCGTCACCGAGGACTCACGCGGCGGCTTCGCCGTGAAGACCCTCCCCACCGACCAGCGGCGGAAGGGGAAGGGGCGCACCTTCACCGCCCGCCGGGTGGTCGTCGCGGCCGGTACGTACGGCACCCAGACCCTGCTGCACCGGATGAAGGACAGCGGGCTGCTGCCCCGGATCTCGCAGCGTCTCGGCGAACTCACCCGCACCAACTCCGAGGGCCTGGTCGGCGCCCAGACCACCGACCGGCGCTACCGGAAGAAGCACGGCAAGGACAGGGCCGACTTCACCAAGGGCGTCGCCATCACCTCCTCGGTCCACCCCGACGCCAACACCCACATCGAGCCGGTGCGGTACGGCAAGGGCTCCAACTCGATGGGCGGCCTGACCGTCCTCCAGGTGCCCTACGGGGCCCACCGGGTGCGCAGCTGGTTCCTCAACCTGCTCAGGCACCCCACGCTCGCCGCCCGTTCGCTCTCCAACCGGCGCTGGTCGGAGCGGACGATCATCGGCCTGGTCATGCAGTCCCTCGACAACTCCCTGACGACCTACCGCAAGCCCGGCGGCCTCGGAAAGGGCCTGCTCACGGCCCGCCAGGGACACGGCGCGCCCAACCCGGTGCAGATCCCGGAGGCCACCCGGGCCGCGACCCTCCTCGCCGAGGAGATCAACGGCTTCCCCGGCTCCAACGTCGGCGAACTGATGGGAACCCCGCTCACCGCCCACTTCCTCGGCGGCTGCCCCATCGGCGCCGACGCCGCGTCCGGCGTCATCGACCCGTACCACCGGCTCTTCGGGCACCCCGGGATCTCCGTCGTCGACGGCGCGGCCGTCTCCGCCAACCTCGGCGTCAACCCCTCGCTGACGATCACGGCGCAGGCGGAGCGGGCGATGTCCTTCTGGCCGAACAAGGGCGACGAGGACACCCGTCCACGCCAGGGCGAGGCATACGTACGGCTCTCGGCGGTCGAACCGAAGTCCCCCGTGGTCCCGGCCGAGGCCTTCGGCGCCCTGCGGCTGCCTTTCCTCGGCATCCCGACGGTCCCGCCGAAGGCGGAGTGACCCGGCTCGCGGGACGGACGAAAAAGGTAAAGGGCGCTGCACCCCCCTCCGAGTGCAGCGCCCTTACCAGCTTTGGTGGTGCTGTATGGATGACCCGCGACCCACGGGGATGGTTGTAGCGGTTGCACAGGATCTTCGTGTGACGCGCGTCACGTACGGGGCGGGGTGTGCGGGGGCGGTCCCGAGGGACGGCCGCGGGGCGGCGGCCCTGCGGAGGCGGCGGCGTGCGGGGGCGCGGGCAAGGGCCCCGTGGCGCGATTTCGGTCGCGGCACGGGGCCCTTGGGGGTCGGCACCGGTGTCAGGGCAGCGGCGGTGCCGAGCGGGGCGGCGCCGGGGGGTTGCGCCGCGTGGGGAGGGAGACAGACGGGGGACGACTCGGTACGGGTTGGGGGGGTCGTGCGCTGCTGGCGGTCGCGGGGGCGCCGCGACCGGATGAGCCGGTTGCGGTCGACCCCGAGCGTCCCCGGGATCGACCGCTCCTTCTGGGCGACCGGACTGCTGTCCCCTGCTGTCCGGTCACAAGCGCTGGTGCGAGGTCCCACGACGTACCAGAGGTACGCCACACGCCCCAGCGAAGCCACGCGTGGTTTCTTACTGGCCCGCCCCTGGCTGGCACGGACACCCGGACCAACGAAGCCGCCTCGGAGCCGGTCACGCGCCGTACGGGTGAGAGCGGGCCCGAACTCAGATCCGGGCAGCCACCCAGGCGCGTTCGCGGTGCGTCCCCGGGGCGACTCGCGTCGCGGCGCGTCCCCGGCGGGACTCCCGTCAGATCTGCCCCCGGCACAGCTCCAGCATCGTCATCGCCAGCGCCGTGCCCGGCTTGCCCAGCGCGTCCCGGTAGTGGCCGAGGACCTCCATCTCGCGCGCCAGGTTCACCCGGCGGCCGCCGGAGGTGATCCGGGCCTCCTGGATGACGGCCGAGACGGCCATCCGCTCCTGGATCAGCCCGATGATCCGGTCGTCCAGCGCGTCGATCCGCTCACGGGCGCCCCCGATCAGCGTCGCCGCCTCCTCGGTGCGGGCGCCGGTCTTCTCGGGGGTGGCGGTGTTCGTCGTCATGGTCGTGCTCCTGGGGTGTCGGTCGGTTCCGGCGGTGCCGGACCGTGTCGGATGCCCCGGGGCGACGTGGCCCGGAACGACAGAACGCCCCGGGCTGTCAGCCCGGGGCGCCTGGGAAGTCGCTTGTCAGATGCTCAAGCAGCACGACCATGGCAGCCGGTGGGCCGGTTGCCATAGGTAAAGACGTAGGTCGTGAGCGTGCGCATGCCGACAGTATGGATCCCGCGCGGGAGCGGGACCGAACCGGGTTCGGATGGTGAGACGAAAAGCGCCACCGGCGCGCCGGTAGAATCGACAAATAGCACCCCCCTTCGGGGGACCCACCCTCCTACCGCCGGAAGGCCGCCGAAGTGTCATCAGCGACCCCCGCTGCCGCGCCCGACGTCACCAACCCGGACGTAGTCCTCGTTGTCGACTTCGGCGCCCAGTACGCCCAGCTCATCGCCCGCCGCGTCCGTGAGGCCCGGGTCTACAGCGAGATCGTCCCGTCCACCATGCCGGTGGCCGAGATGCTGGCCAAGAACCCGAAGGCGATCATCCTCTCCGGCGGCCCGTCCTCCGTGTACGCGGAGGGCGCCCCGCGCCTCGATCGCGCCCTGTTCGAGGCGGGCGTCCCCGTCTTCGGCATGTGCTACGGCTTCCAGCTGATGGCGACGACCCTCGGTGGCACCGTCGACAACACCGGCGCCCGCGAGTACGGCCGCACCCAGCTCCACGTCTCCAAGTCCGGCTCCACCCTCTTCGAGGGCACCCCGATCGAGCAGTCCGTGTGGATGTCGCACGGTGACGCCTGCTCCGCCGCCCCCGAGGGCTTCTCCGTCACCGCGTCCACGGACGTCGTGCCGGTCGCCGCCTTCGAGAACGACGAGAAGAAGCTGTACGGCGTCCAGTACCACCCCGAGGTGCTGCACTCCACGCACGGCCAGCAGATCCTGGAGCACTTCCTCTACCGCGGCGCCGGCATCGAGCCCAGCTGGACCACGGGCAACGTGATCGAGGAGCAGGTCGCGGCCATCCGCGCCCAGGTCGGCGACAAGCGCGCGGTCTGCGGCCTCTCCGGCGGCGTCGACTCCGCCGTGGCCGCCGCGCTCGTCCAGAAGGCCATCGGCTCGCAGCTCACCTGTGTCTACGTCGACCACGGCCTGATGCGCAAGGGCGAGACCGAGCAGGTCGAGAAGGACTTCGTCGCCTCGACCGGCGTCAACCTGAAGGTCGTCGACGCCCAGGAGCGCTTCCTCACCGCCCTCGCCGGTGTCTCCGACCCGGAGACCAAGCGCAAGATCATCGGCCGTGAGTTCATCCGCGTCTTCGAGCAGGCGCAGCTGGAGATCCTCCAGGAGGACGGCCCCGAGGTCGCGTTCCTCGTGCAGGGCACCCTCTACCCGGACATCGTCGAGTCCGGCGGCGGCACCGGCACGGCCAACATCAAGTCCCACCACAACGTGGGCGGCCTCCCCGACGACATCGAGTTCGAGCTCGTCGAGCCGCTGCGGCAGCTCTTCAAGGACGAGGTCCGCATGGTCGGCCAGGAGCTCGGCCTGCCCGACGAGATCGTCCAGCGCCAGCCCTTCCCCGGCCCCGGCCTCGGCATCCGCATCGTCGGCGAGGTCACCAAGGAGCGCCTGGACCTGCTGCGCGAGGCCGACGCCATCGCCCGCGAGGAGCTCACCGCGGCCGGCCTCGACCGCGAGATCTGGCAGTGTCCGGTCGTTCTGCTCGCCGACGTCCGCTCCGTGGGCGTCCAGGGCGACGGCCGCACCTACGGCCACCCGATCGTCCTGCGTCCGGTCTCCTCCGAGGACGCCATGACGGCCGACTGGTCGCGCCTGCCGTACGACGTGCTGGCCAAGATCTCGACCCGCATCACCAACGAGGTCGCCGACGTCAACCGCGTCGTCCTCGACATCACCAGCAAGCCGCCGGGCACCATCGAGTGGGAGTAGTCGCTCCCGCTCCCTGAGCCGGCCGAAGCCGTCGCCCCGCACCGCCGGGGGCGGCGGCTTCGTCGTTCGGTCCCGTCCGGGCTCTGGTGAGTTGACCGGCCGGGCGTTACCTTCCGGCGCATGAGCGTGATACCCGACCCCGTCCCCCTCGAACGGCTCCACTTCGCCATGCCGCCCGTCCACGCGACGGCCGAGGAGGAACGCACCCACCGCAAACAGCGGATCGCGGGCGCACTCCGGCTCTTCGGCCGCTTCGGGTACGAGGAGGGCGTCTCGGGCCACATCAGCGCCCGCGACCCCGAGTACCCCGACTGCTACTGGGTGAACCCCTTCGGGGCGCCGTTCGAAGAGGTGACGGCGAGCGAGCTCATCCTCGTCAACGGCGACGGCCAGGTCCTCCGGGGCGGCCGGCACGTCAACCAGGCCGCCTTCACCGTCCACGCCCAGGTCCACCGGGCCCGCCCCGACACCGTCGCCGTCGCCCACACCCACTCCCTCCACGGACGGGCCCTCGCCGCGCTCGGCGAACTCCTCGACCCGATCACCCAGGAGGCCTGCGCCTTCTACCAGGACCACGCCCTCTACGACGCCTACACCGGCGTCACCGTGGACGCCGAGGAAGGACGCCGCGTCGCCGTCGCCCTCGGCACGTTCAAGGCGATCGTCCTCCGCAACCACGGGCTCCTCACCGTCGGCACCTCCGTCGACGCGGCCGCCTGGTGGTTCATCGCCATGGAGCGCTGCGCCCAGGTCCAGCTGGCCGCCCGCGCGGCCGGCAAAGCCGTCCTGATCGACCACCGCGAGGCCGTCTCCACCCGCGAACAGCTCGGCAGCGACCTCGTCGCCTGGATCAACTACCAGCCGCTCTGGCGCAGGATCAGCCGAGCGGAGCCCGAACTCCTGTCGTAGCACCATCGCTTCACCCTTCTGTACGTCAATGAGATGACGCGTCAATCACTCTCCGGCGGGGCGCACGCGGCACGCGCGGGAGCCGCCGGTGCGACACAATTCCGAGGAATCAACGGCTGGTTGACCATTCGGGGCGCACCGGCACGTGTCGTGAAGTGAGCTCGGGAAGTGGGCAACCGTGGCGGTTCAAGAGGCGAGACAGTACGGCGAACACGCGACGGCCTGCGCCGGCTGCGCCCACTGCGGGCAGGCCGGCCACCGGCGCGCCGTCGCCGCCTTCCTCGCCCGGCGCGACGAACTCGCCGCCGGGCACGGCGTCCCAGCGGCCGTCGCCCACTCCCCGGTCGCCGCCCGCCAGTGGGTCTCCGACGAGCTCGCCCAGTCCGCCCGCGCGGTCGCCTTGCACGGCCGCGAGGCCGGAGGTGCCTGGCTCGACCGGGTCCGCCGCGGCGGCCTCGGCGCCGTCTGGGGTGCCGTCCTCGCCCTCCTCCTCGGTCAGGCCCTCACCGCGGTCCGGACCGGCTGGACCGGAGCCCGCACGGCCGGCCTCTGCACCGCCGTGGTCCTCGCCCTCCTCCTCAGCGCCGCCGCCCACGCCCATCGGGCCCGCGGCGGACTCATCGCCCCCCTGGTCGGTGAGGACAACCGGCTCTCCACCACCCGCGCCGTCGCCGCCGCCTGGCTCCTGTTCCTCGGCTTCACCCTCCTCCTCCTGGTCTTCCTGTCACCGGGCGCACCCGGCTTCGCCCTGGCCCGCGGCGCGGGCCTCCTCACCGCCCTCGCCCTGGTGTCGGCCGTCACGATGACCGCCCGTCTCGTCGTCTCCGCGGGGATCGTGGCCGGCCGCCTCCAGAAGGTGCGCGCCGACCGTCCCCGCGCCGCCGACCTGCTCTGCGACGACAGCGGCCGGGCCGCCCTCGCCGACGTCCAGTACCTCCTCGTCTCCGCCGCCGTCCTCGCCCTCACGGCCGTCGGCCTCGCCCAGGCTCCCGCCCGGCTCCCCGAGGTGCCCTGGTCCCTGGTCGTGCTCCTCGGGGTCTCGGCCGCCTGGCACCTCGCCGCCAAGCTCACCGAGGGCGTCCGTCCCACGATCCACTCCGTGGTCCGGTCCCGGGAGGCCGGCGACCTCGACGCCCCGATCCGCACGGGCGACGACATCGAGATCCGCGGCTGCGGCTTCGTCCCGCCCGGCGCCGGAGCCCCCGAACCGCTGACCCGCCTGGTCGTCCGCATCGGCCCCGTCCACGCCCATGTGCCGCTCGTCCCGGTCCCGGGCGGCTTCGCCAACCCCACCGACGCGTCCCTGACCGTCCCCCTCCCGGCGGACGTGGAGCCGGGCCGGGTGGAGGTGTCGGTCGTGACGGCGGCGGGCCTGGAGACCAACCGGGTCGTGATCGAGGTCATGGACTGAGGGTTGGGCCGAGGGGTGGGCTGACGTCGGCACCGAAGTGGGGCCGGTTCGAAGCGACGGCGAGGGGCGATCGTCCCGCCCCTCGATATCCCCTGAGCGGCTGTGCGAGGAGAATCGATCCGCGAACAGTCGTAGGGGGTGCGGAAAGGTGACCGACGATGACGGGACAGGCGGGCCGGGCGGGCCGGGAGTACGGCCCGGACGGGTTCGGCAGCGGCGGAGGCAGCGGAGCCGACGACTCCGTTGGCTCCGGTGACTCCGGTGGCGCGACCAGTGCCGGCGGGCTCGGCGGGCTCGGCGGGCTCGGCGGGGTCGATGGGTGGAAGGCGGTCGCCTCCCGGTACTCGCTCCTTCCTCTCCGGCTCTTCCTCGGGATCACCTTCATCTACGCCGGACTCGACAAGCTCACCGATCCCGCCTTCTTCGCGGACTCCGGCAGCGGCTCCATCGGCGAGATGACGCGGGGCGTCCGGGACTCCGCGGCCCTTCCCGCCCTCGTCGACCTCGCCCTCAAGAACCCCACCGGGTTCGGCTATGCCATCGCCTTCGGCGAGCTCGCCGTCGGGATCGGGACCCTGCTGGGTCTCTTCGCCCGCGTGGCGGCGCTCGGCGGCGTACTGATCTCGCTGAGCCTCTGGCTGACCGTGAGCTGGCAGGTGAGCCCGTACTACCTCGGCAACGACCTCGCCTATCTGATGTCCTGGCTCCCGCTGCTGCTCGCCGGGGCTTCGGTGCTGTCGCTGGACCGGCTCCTGGCCGTACGACGCCGTATTCGATAGGCCACCCAGGTCGCGAGGCCGGCCACTCCCAGGCCGCCGCCCAGCACGGGGAACACCGCGTACCACGGGGTCGTCCAGGCGCCGGCGGCGTCCCCGGCGTAGCCCGCGGCCAGCGCGAGGGCGGTGAGGCCGACGAGCAGCCGACCGGGGCGGAACTCATGAAGCAGCACGGGTGACCTCCACCTGTCCGATGCCGACCTCCAGCGAGAGGCCCAGGGTGCCCGCCGGAGTGGTCCCGGCAGGCGGTTGGATCGTGCGGGTCACATCGCGGCGGGGCGCGATGTCGATGTCGTTGGGGGGCTCGCCGGGGAGCTGCAGATCCCCGAGTCCCACCTGGGCATGCAGCTTCACCACCGCGTCCTTCGGGACGATCACCTTCAGCTGCCCCGCGCCCACCCCGGCCGAGGCCGAGACGGTCACTCCCGCCGGGAGCGGGAGCCCCGACAGATCGAGCGTGCCGACGCCGGTGCCGACCGCGTAGTGGGGCTGCACGGCGGTGACCGTCGTCGGGCTCCAGGTGTCACGCACCCAGTCCGTGCCGATCTCGGCCGGCAGCGCCGTGGCCAGGGCGAGCAGGCCCGCCGTGATCACGGTGTGGAAGATCGTGCCGAACCCTGTCCGGCCGAGGAAGCTGCTGACGACCAGGCCGAGGCCGAACACCGCGAGGGCGGCTGCCAGGCCGGTCTGCAGACTCGTGCCGAGCGGCTCGGTCTCCCAGGTCGTCGCGGTGCCGACGACCGCCGCGACCATGGCGAGCAGATAGACGAGACCACCGATGGACAGCGGACTCCGTCGCACCGAGGGCTCCGGACGCCCGGGAGGCGCGGGGGCGGTCCCCCACTGGCTGCCGGGCTTCGGCACCTCGCCGTTCACCCGGCCGTCCTCGTCCAGGACGCCGTGCGGCCCCCAGAGGTAGCCGATGGCCACCTTGCCCGTCGACCCGTCCTTGACTATCGGGTCCTTCCACCAGGAAGGGAACTCGACCAGCGGCGGGGCCTTCGTCTCGGGCGGCGCCTCGGAGACCGCGAGCGCGGCGGCAGCCGACTCCACCCGGCCTTCGGGCTCCACCGCCCCGGCCTGCCGGTGCCGGGACCACACCGCCGCCGCGCTCACCACGAACGACAAGAGGAGGGCGGAGCCCAGCATCGATCCGCTGTGCAGCATCGAGAGGAAGATCCCGCAGCCCACCAGCGCCATCAGCAGCGCGGCCAGCGAAGCCCCGGAGACCCGGCCGGTCAGCAGTCTGCGCCCTTCGTTCTCCTCCTCGCCCGCGAGCGGGATCAGGAGCCAGGCGAAGCCGTAGAAGATCAGTCCGAGCCCGCCCGGCACCGCCAGCACACCGAGCGCGACCCGGAAGATCACCGGGTCGAGGTCGAAGTACCGGCCGAGACCGCCGCAGACACCGCCCACGACCTTGCTGCCGCGCGAGCGCCGCAGGGGCGGGGCGGATTCGGCCTCCGCCGGCGGCGGGGCCTCGTGCTGCGAAGGCATCGAACTCGTCATGCCTCCATGGTGACCGCCCGTGACGTCCAGCGGCACCGGGGTCGACCCTGGCCCGACCCTGATATTCGGAGGGCCGTTCTCCCCGAGGCGGTACCAGGGACGATCTCAGGGCCGACCCTGATGTCCCGGGCGGGCCGAACGTGTGACGATCGGTGCATGTCCGCAGCCGCTCGTGTCACCGACACCGACGAACCGCCCGTGCGCAAGCTCTACCGGAGCGCCGACGGGCGGTGGCTCGGCGGTGTCGCACGCGGCCTCGCCGGGCACCTGGGTCTGCCGGTCGTCTGGGTACGGGTGGCGTTCCTGGTCCTCTCCTTCATGGACGGCCTCGGTGTCCTGGTCTACGCGGCCTTCTGGATCGTCGTCCCGCTCGGCGTGGGCGGCCGGGCCGCTCCGCGACCCGTCTTCGAGGTCACTCCGGACGGCCGGCGCAGACTGCGCAAGCCCGACCGGGGGCAGGTCTTCGCCCTCATAGCGCTCGCGATAGGCGGCGCGGTCCTCATCGGGAACATCAACGTCGACAACGAGTCCGGGCGGTACGTCTGGCCCGTCATCCTCATCGGCGCCGGTCTCGCCGTGGTCTGGCGCCAGTCGGACAACGCCCGGCGGGCCAGCTGGTCCGAGGGCGGGCGCCACAGCCGGGCCTTCCATCTCGCGCGGGGGCTCGTCGGTGTCGCCCTGGTCGGCACGGGCCTCGCCGTCTTCGTGGTGGTCCGGGGGTCGGTCGCCCAGCTCGGCACGGCCCTCACCGCCGGCGTCGCGGTCCTCACGGGCATAGCCCTCCTCGCCGGCCCCTGGCTGGTGCGGATGTCCCAGGACCTCACCGAGGAGCGGACCATGCGCATCCGCGCCCAGGAGCGTGCCGAGGTCGCGGCCCACGTCCACGACTCGGTGCTGCACACCCTCACCCTGATCCAGCGCAACGCCGAGGACGCGGCCGAGGTGCGCCGCCTCGCCCGCGCCCAGGAGCGGGAGCTGCGGAACTGGCTCTACAAGCCCGAGGGCACCGGCAAGGACAAGGACGAGGAACCCGAGACGGTCGCCGAGGCGGTGAAGAGAGCCGCCGCCGAGGTCGAGGACAAGCACGGAGTCCCGCTGGAGGTCGTCGTCGTGGGCGACTGCCCGCTCGACGACGGACTGGTCGCGCAGATGCAGGCCGCGCGCGAGGCGATGGTCAACGCCGCCAAGTACGGTGGCGAGGGCGGGGCCGTTCAGGTGTTCGCCGAGGTGGAGGGCCGCACGGTCTTCGTCTCGGTGCGGGACCGGGGGCCGGGTTTCGACCTGGACGCGGTGCCCGAGGACAGGATGGGCGTACGAGAATCGATCATCGGCCGGATGCAGCGCAACGGCGGCTCGGCCCGGCTGCGGTCCGTGCCGGGCGGGGGCACCGAAGTGGAGCTTGAGATGGAGAGGGCGGACGGATGAGCGACGAGACCGGGGCAGTGACCGGAGCTGCGGGGGCGGCGGGCACGGGCCGCCGGGTGCGGGTGGTGCTCGTCGACGACCACCGGATGTTCCGCACCGGCGTGCAGGCGGAGATCGGCCGGACCGAGGTGACCGGCGTCGAGGTGGTCGGTGAGGCCGCCGACGTCGACCAGGCGGTCACCGTCATCACGGCGACCCGCCCCGAGGTCGTGCTGCTCGACGTTCACCTGCCCGGCGGTGGCGGGGTCGAGGTGCTGCGCCGCTGCGCGAGCCTGATGGGCGCGGCGGAGGACCCGGTCCGCTTCCTGGCGCTTTCGGTGTCGGACGCGGCGGAGGACGTGATCGGGGTGATCCGGGGCGGTGCCCGTGGCTATGTCACGAAGACCATCACCGGCACCGACCTGGTCGACTCGATCTTCCGGGTCCAGGAGGGCGACGCCGTGTTCTCGCCCCGGCTCGCCGGCTTCGTCCTGGACGCCTTCGCTTCGACGGACGCGCCGCCGGTGGACGAGGACATGGACCGGCTCACCCAGCGGGAGCGGGAGGTGCTGCGGCTGATCGCCCGGGGGTACGCGTACAAGGAGATCGCCAAGCAGCTCTACATCTCGGTGAAGACGGTCGAGTCGCACGTCTCGGCGGTACTGCGGAAGCTCCAGCTCTCCAACCGCCACGAACTGACCCGCTGGGCCACCGCCCGCCGCCTGGTCTGAGCCCCGCCACCCGGCCTCGACCCCGACCGGCCGTCGACCGGGGTCAGACGTCGACCGTGACCGACGTCGACCGGCGCCCGGTCCGGGACCGGGACGGGCGCGTCACGCGACCCGGGTCGCTCCGGCGAAGGGCATCTCGTCGATGGGCGCGATGCGGACCGGCGCGCCCGGGCGGGGGGCATGGATCATCTGGCCGCCGCCGATGTAGAGGCCGACGTGGCTGATGCCGGAGTAGAAGAAGATCAGATCACCGGGGGCGAGCTGGGACCGGGAGACGCGTTGGCCGGCGTTGATCTGGGTGTACGTGGTACGCGGCAGGGAGACACCCGCGGCGTGCCAGGCCGCCTGGGTGAGGCCCGAGCAGTCGTAGGCCGAGGGGCCGGTCGCGCCCCAGACGTACGGCTTGCCGAGCTGGGCGCGGGCGAAGAAGACGGCCTGGGCGGCCCGGCCGTCGGGGGCGGTCACGGGGCCTCGGTCGCCGCCCGAGGAGCGGTCGGCCCGCATGAGGCCGGAGCCGGCGGTGGTGGCCGTACCGCCGGAGGTGCCGTTCCCCGCGGAGGTGGCGGTGCCGTCGCGGCCCGCGGTGGCGGCCTCGTAGCGGGCGCGTTCCTCCGCGGTCAGCCGGGCGAGCAGGGTGCGGGCCTCGGCCAGCTTGCCGAGGACGGCCGCCTTCTGGCGGCGGAGCTCCGCTTCGTTGCGGCGGAGTGAGGTGAGGTGCCCCGCGGACTCGCCGCGGAGCTGCCGGATCGCGCCGAGTTCGCGCCGTACGGCGGTGACGGCGGCGGCCTGCCGGGCACCGGCCTTCTCGGCGAGGGCGGCGCGCTCCAGGTACTCGTCGGGGTCCGAGGTGAGGGCCAGCTGCACGGCGGGGTCGAGGCCGCCGGTGCGGTACTGGGCGGCGGCCATGGCGCCGAGCCCGTCGCGTGCCGTGTTGAGGCGCTGGGTCCTGCGGGCGGCCTCGTCGCGCAGCCGATCGAAGGCGGCGCGCGCCTCGTCGGCCTTCTCCTTCGCACCGTTGTACCGCTCGGTGGCGGCCTCGGCCTCCTCGTAGAGCCGGTCGACCTTCGCCTTGACCTGGGCGGTGGTGGGCCGGGGGTCCGCGTGTCCGGAGCCCTCGAAGAGGGTCGTGGTCGCCGCGGAGGCGAGGGCGAGGGTGGCGGCGGTGCGGACGGCCTGGCGGCCGAACGGGGACTGCCTGGGTTTTCGGTGCGCTGCCACGAGGGCGGTCACATCCTCGGGTCGAGGGGCAGGGTCCGCCGGGTCCGGCGGCGGGCCGTCACAGGGGAGACGGCCCGCCGCCGGGTCTTTCGGCGGGGGTGACCGACAACCGCCGGATCGTCGGCGGTGGTGGGGAGCCGGCCACCTGGTGCAGGACGCTAAACCTGGGGTCACGTCGGGACGGTGGGTTGATCGCTATTGGCGCCAGTTGATGTGCCGAGGACCGAACTCTTTCGCCCGGAGTGAGGGTCCGGGGACATTTCGTAGGGCCGCACGACCGAGAAGCGGGAGTGGGTGGACCCGGCCGGAGGGTGGTGATAGGGCCCCGTTAGGCTCCGACCCATGGACGTACTCATCAATGTCTTCGTCGCCCTGCACATCATCGGAATCGCCTCCCTCCTCGGCGGCTTCCTCACCCAGATGAAGGCGATGGGCGCCGGTACGGCCCGCTTCAGCCCCTCGATGCTGCACGGCGCGCTGACCATGCTGGTCACGGGCGTCGCCCTCGTCGGCCTCAACCAGGCGGACGACCAGACCGTGAACAACCTCAAGGTCGGGATCAAGCTGCTGATCCTCGTGGTCGTCCTCGGCCTCGTCTACGTCAAGCGGGACGAGGAGAAGGTCGACAAGGGCCTCTTCGCCGCCGTCGGCGGTCTGACCATGGCGAACATCTTCATCGCGACCCTCTGGGTGTGAGCGCTTCCACAGCGCGGGTCCCGAAGGCGGGCCCGGATGTCGGTGGGGCGTCCTAGACTCGTGAGGCGATGAGCAGCCTCTTTGACGACAGCTTCCTGGCCGGCCTCCAGAACCACTCCTCGGAGGAGCCCCCGCCCCAGTCCGAGGACGACGAGCACGGCTCCCCGGCCGTGGAGGACGTCCCGCACGACCTCTTCGGGGAGCACTTCGACGTGCCCCCGCCCGCCCGGGACGCGTACTACCGCGACGGTGCCCACCGGCCCGTCGTGGACCCCGCCGCGCTCCTGGACGGGCTGAACGAACAGCAGCGCGCCGCCGTCGTCCACACCGACACCCCGCTGCTCATCGTGGCCGGCGCCGGCTCCGGGAAGACCCGGGTGCTCACCCACCGCATCGCCCACCTCCTGGGCACGCGCCATGTGCACCCCGGCCAGATACTCGCGATCACCTTCACCAACAAGGCCGCCGGCGAGATGAAGGAACGCGTCGAGCAGCTCGTCGGGCCGCGGGCCAACGCGATGTGGGTGATGACCTTCCACAGCGCGTGCGTCCGCATCCTGCGCCGCGAGTCGAAGAGGCTCGGCTTCACCTCCTCCTTCTCGATCTACGACGCCGCCGACTCCAAGCGGCTGATGTCCCTGGTCTGCCGTGACCTGGACCTCGACCCGAAGAAGTTCCCGCCGAAGTCGTTCAGCGCCAAGATCTCGAACCTCAAGAACGAGCTGATCGACGAGGAGACCTTCGCCGACCAGGCCGTCGACGGTTTCGAGAAGACGCTCGCCGAGGCGTACCGGATGTACCAGGCGCGGCTGCGCGAGGCCAACGCCCTGGACTTCGACGACATCATCATGACGACGGTCCATCTGCTCCAGGCGTTCCCCGACGTGGCCGAGCACTACCGCCGGCGCTTCCGGCACGTGCTCGTCGACGAGTACCAGGACACCAACCACGCCCAGTACACCCTGGTGCGGGAGCTCGTCGGCACCGGTTACGAGGACCTCGGCCCGGCCGAGCTGTGCGTCGTCGGTGACGCCGACCAGTCGATCTACGCCTTCCGCGGCGCGACCATCCGCAACATCCTCCAGTTCGAGGAGGACTACCCGGACGCGACGACGATCCTCCTGGAGCAGAACTACCGCTCCACGCAGACGATCCTCTCCGCCGCCAACGCCGTCATCGAGCGCAACGAGTCCCGCCGCCCCAAGAACCTCTGGACCAACGCGGGCGCGGGCGCGCAGATCACGGGTTACGTCGCGGACACCGAGCACGACGAGGCGCAGTTCGTCGCCGACGAGATCGACCGGCTCACGGACGCGGGCGAGGCCAAGGCCGGGGACGTCGCCGTCTTCTACCGGACCAACGCCCAGTCGCGTGTCTTCGAGGAGATCTTCATCCGCGTCGGACTGCCGTACAAGGTCGTCGGCGGTGTGCGCTTCTACGAGCGCAAGGAGGTCAGGGACGTCCTCGCGTACCTGCGCGTCCTCGCCAACCCCGAGGACAACGTGCCGCTGCGCCGCATCCTCAATGTCCCCAAGCGGGGCATCGGCGAGCGCGCCGAGGCCATGATCGACGCCCTGTCGCTGCGCGAGAAGATCACCTTCCCGCAGGCCCTCAAGCGGGTCGACGAGGCGTACGGCATGGCCGCGCGCTCGGCGAACGCCGTGAAGCGGTTCAACGCGCTCATGGACGAGCTGCGCACCGTCGTCGAGTCCGGCGCCGGCCCCGCCGTCGTCCTGGAAGCCGTTCTGGAGCGGACGGGCTATCTGGCCGAGCTCCAGGCCTCGACGGACCCGCAGGACGAGACCCGGATCGAGAACCTCCAGGAACTCGCGGCCGTCGCGCTGGAGTTCGAGCAGGAGCGCGGCGAGGAGCCCGCGACGCTCGCCGAGTTCCTGGAGAAGGTCGCGCTCGTCGCGGACTCCGACCAGATCCCGGACGAGGACGAGGAGGGCCGGGGCGTCATCACGCTGATGACGCTGCACACCGCCAAGGGCCTCGAATTCCCGGTGGTGTTCCTGACGGGCATGGAGGACGGCGTGTTCCCGCACATGCGCGCCCTCGGCCAGGCGAAGGAGCTGGAGGAGGAGCGGCGCCTCGCGTACGTGGGCATCACGCGCGCGCGTGAGCGGCTCTACCTCACGCGCTCGTCGATGCGCAGCGCCTGGGGCCAGCCCTCGTACAACCCGGCCTCGCGGTTCCTGGAGGAGATCCCGCCCGCGTACCTGGAGTGGAAGCGGACCGGTTCGATGGCGAAGCCCGCCGGGCCGACCTCGGGGATCACCTCCTCGCTCTCCTCCGCGCGTTCGCGCTCCGGCCCCTCGGGGTTCGCCACCCGGCGCGCCGGGGAGAAGCCGGTGATCTCGCTCCAGGTCGGCGACCGGGTCACCCACGACCAGTTCGGCCTCGGCACGGTCATGGTGGTGACCGGCGTGGGCGCGGACGCCCAGGCGACGATCGACTTCGGCGACGAGAAGCCGAAGCGGCTGCTGCTGCGGTACGCGCCGGTCGAGAAGCTGTAGCGGCGGGGGAGGCCTCCTCGTCCGAGTGGCGGGTGAAGCCTCCCCGTCCGAGCGGCTGGGGAAGCCTCCCCCTCCTCGCGGGCGGGGAGGTCTCCCCGGACCGTGACGAACGACAGGAGCGGGCCCCGGCTTTCGGCCGGGGCCCGCTCCTGTGCGTACGGGCGAGGTGGGGTCAGCGGGTCGGGTCGAGGCCGTGGCTGCGCAGCCACGGCAGCGGGTCGATCGCGGAGCCGCCGCCCGGCCGGACCTCGAAGTGGAGGTGCGGGCCGGTGGAGTTGCCGGAGTCGCCGGAGTACGCGATGACGTCGCCGGCCTTCACATGACCGGAGCGGATCTTGGCGCTGCTGAGGTGGCAGTACCAGGTCTCGGTGCCGTCCGGGGCGGTCACGATCACCATGTTGCCGTAGGCGCCGTTCAGCTGGGTGCGGACGGTGCCGTCCGTCGCGGCCATCACGGGCGTGCCGGTGAAGACGGGGAAGTCGATGCCGGTGTGCACGGACATCCAGTTGACGCCCGCCTGGCCGAAGCGCGCGCTGAGCCGGTGGAGCTGGACCGGCAGCACGTACTTGGGACGCAGCGCCTCCTTGCGGGCCGCCTCCTCCTCGCGCTTCTTCTTGTCGGCCGCCTGGCGCTGCCGGAGGTCGATGCGCTCCTGGGTGCGGCTGGCGCGGTCGCCGAAGTCGCGGGCGTCGGCGCTGAGGGCGGCGAGCTGGGTGTCGAGCGCGTTGTTGGCGGCGACCTGCTTGACCGAGGCCGGGTCGGCGGCGGCGAGCGCGGTGGTGTCCTTCTGGACGCCGTCGGTGCCGGGGCCGGTGATGCCGCCGACGGACGCGGCGGCGATGCCGGCGACGCCCATGACGCAGGCGGAGGGGACGGCGACGGTCAGCAGCGCGGAACGCTTGGCGGGGGTACGGCGACGGCCGCGGCTGCCGCCGGAGGGGCGGCGTACGGGGCGCCCGCCGAGGGGGGCGTCTGTGCGGACCTCGGCGGCGGGCCGGTCGTCCGGGTCCGCGGCGGCCTCGAAGTCGGTGTCGTCGGCGTCGGGCTCGAAGTCGGCTTCGGCGGTGGCGTGGTCGGCGTCGAAGCCGGACTCCTCGTCGAGGTCCGGGTGGTCCTCGGCCGCGGCCGTCTCCGCCTCGGGCTCGTACGCGAAGGCGAACTCCGCGGTGTGCTCGGGCCCCGGGTTGTACTGCTGCGGGACGACCGGCTCGGCCTCCGGGGCCGCCTGGTTCCACGCGGTCGCGTCGTAGGCGCCGGTGTCGGCGGCGAAGGCGGGGGCGGCCCACTGGCCGGTGGCGTCGTAGGCCTCGTAGCCGTATGTGCCCTGGGCGGCGTAGGCGCCGGAGTGGACGGTCTCGTACTGGCCGGTCTGCTGGGCCTCGGTCCAGGCGGACGCGTCCCACTGGCCGGTGGTGTCGTACGAGGCGGCGGAGTCGTACTGCGGGGCGGCGGCGTACTGGCCGGTCATCGTCCCGTAGGTGCCCGTGGTGGCGTACGAGCCGGTCGTGTCGTACGAGCCCGTGGTGTCGTAGGCGCCGGTGGTGTTCCACTGACCCGTGGTGTCCCACTGGCCGGTCGTGTCGTGCTGCTGCTGCCCGTACTGCGCGGTGGCGTACTGGGCGGGGTCGTACTGCGTGGTGTCGTACTGACCTGTGGTGGTGTCGTACTGCCCTGCCGTGCCGTACGTGCCGGTGGCGTCGTACGGGCCGAGGTCCCATTGGCCGCTGTGGTCGGCGGTGCCGTCGGGATAGGAGCCGTGGAACGGGTCGGCTCCGTAGCCGCCGGTGGTGTGGGCGCCGTCTCCGGCGTACCCGGCGTGGGGGTGCTGGTCGTTCACCAACGTCTCTCTCGCCTCGGCAGCAGGACCAGTCCGGGGCGGGCCCGACGAGGGGTGTCCCGGGGGTAAGCAGTGGCGCGACTGTACCCGGCGGTATGCGCAGCCGACAATCTTCGGAAGGGTTCGCAGCCGCAGGAAACGGGCAATCGGCCGTGTTTCGCCAGCTCACGGAGCGAGCTTTGGCCTTGTGTTCGAGGAACGTTCGAAGAACGGTCTCCGCGTGTCAGGCGACGGCTCCGGCGCCCGGCTCCGCTTCCCGCGCCCCCACGGCCTCCGTCCCGCCGTCCGTGTCGAGGGCCTCCCGGATCCCGGCGGACACCGTCGGGTGCACGGGCAGCGCGAGATGGCCGATCCCGCTGACCCGGACGTTGTGCGCGAGCAGATCCGGATGGTCGAGACGGGCCGTCTCCACCGGCACCATCACCTGGTCGAGATCGCTCCAGAAACTCACGAAACGGGTCCGGCAGCCCGGCGCCGGACCCGCCAGCTCCCGCAGCACCTCGGAACCCGGCCGCATCTGCCGCACCAGCGGATGCGCGTCGGCGAGCCGGGCCACCGTGGTGCCGGAATGCGGGGTGCCCAGCATGACCAGGGTGCCCACCCGGGCGTCACCGCCCAGGCGCTGTACGTAATAGCGGGCGATGAGCCCGCCCAGGCTGTGCCCGACGATGTCGACCTCGGCGTGTCCCGTACGGGCGCGGATCTCCTCCACCCGGCGGCCGAGCAGCTCCGCGGCGGCCCGCAGGTCACAGGTGAGCGGTGAGTAGTTGAACGACTCGACGCGGTCACGGCCGTTACGGAGGAGGGAACGGCGCAGGAGAACGAAGACCGAACGGTTGTCCACGAAACCGTGCAGCAGGATCACCGGGCGCCGGCCCGGGGAGATCGAAGCCGGGGGAACGGTGGGGGAGAGGCGCTCGGCCACGATCCCGGAGGGGTAGAGGACGAGGTGTCCGGTGAGGATCGCGAGCTCAAGGGCGGTGGCCTTCATCAGGGCGGTGACCTGCGTGAACTCCATAGCCGGGCCTCCCGAACGGCAAGCGGGGCCGAACGGTACTCCGGTACGCCGCGCCCCCGTGCCGCACGGACGGCGGCACGGAGGCACGGCGACCACCTCTCGGCTCCCTTCGCGCCTCGCCCCGCTTGCGGCTGGTGGGCCCAGGAGGAGGGCCCGAAAGCGGGGTGATGCGCAGAGCGAACATGTCCCACGTGTGATTTCCCCCTCGGTCGCCACCGCGAAACGGCCGGTTGCGGGATGCTGGCGATAACGTTCGTTCACCTCCCCGGCAATCAGGCGCGGGGGTCGCATGTGGAGGCAGTGATGGGTGTGACCGGTCCGATCCGCGTGGTGGTGGCCAAGCCGGGTCTCGACGGCCACGATCGCGGGGCCAAGGTGATCGCGCGGGCACTCCGCGACGCCGGTATGGAGGTCATCTACACCGGCCTCCACCAGACGCCGGAGCAGATCGTCGACACCGCGATCCAGGAGGACGCCGACGCGATCGGCCTCTCGATCCTCTCGGGCGCGCACAACACGCTGTTCGCCAAGGTCCTGGAGCTCCTCAAGGACCGTGACGCGGAGGACATCAAGGTCTTCGGCGGCGGCATCATCCCGGAGGCGGACATCGCGCCGCTGAAGGAGAAGGGCGTGGCGGAGATCTTCACGCCCGGCGCCACGACCGCGTCCATCGTCGACTGGGTGAACGCGAACGTCCGCGTCGCCGCGTAACCCTTCGGGGAGCCGGCGCGCCGCTTCGGGAACCGCTTTCGGGGCCCTCCCCCTCGGGGAGGGCCTTCCGCGTGTCCGGTCCGGGTCTACGGGGTGCCCGGAGCGCCCGGGCCCGGTGCCGGTCCCGCGAGCTCGGCTCTCATCGCCGCGCGCAGCCGGAGCGTCGAGACCAGCCGCTGGAACGCCTCGGACCAGTAGCCGCCCGCGCCCGGAGAGGCGTCCCCCGCCTCGTCCGGCCGGGCCGTCAGGGACTCCAGGTGCCGAGCCGCCTCCGGGGCGAGGCAGCGCTCGGCGAGACCCATCACGCCGCTGAAGCTCCAGGGGTAGCTGCCCGCGTCCCGCGCGATGTCGAGCGCGTCGACCACCGCGCCGCCGAGCGGCTCCGCCCACGGCACCTCGCACACGCCGAGCAGCTGGAACGCCTCCGACAGACCGTGCGCGGCGACGAACGAGGCGACCCAGCACGCCCGTTCCTCCGGGGGCAGCGTCGACAGGAGCTGGGCCCGCTCCGCGAGCGACGACGTGCCGGGGCCCGTCGCGGGCGGGTCCGACGGCGCACCGAGCAGCGCGCGCGACCAGGCCGGGTCCCGCTGCCGTACGGCCGCCCGGCACCAGGCCGCGTGCAGCTCGGCCTGCCAGTCGTCACCCACCGGCAGCGCCACGATCTCCTCCGGGCCGCGCCCCCCGAACCGGGGCGGCCAGCAGGACAGCGGAGCCGCCTCGACGAGCTGGCCCAGCCACCAGGAGCGCTCGCCACGCCCCGCCGGGGGCGTCGCCACCAGACCGTCCCGCTCCATGGCCGTATCGCATTCGTGCGGGGCCTCGACCGTGACCGTCGGCGTCTCGGCGGTCCGGTCGAGACCGACGCACGTGACGGCACGGCCCGCCATCCGGCCGGCGAGGGCCGAGGCCGGCAGGGCGGACAGCAGCTCGGCCGCGGTGGCCCGGACGTTGCGGCTGCGGTCGCCCAGGGCTGCCTCAAGGAATTCCTCGTCCCCGTCGGAGAGTCCGCCCCGCAGCGAGTCCAGGAACATCAGCCGGTCCTCCGCCCGCTCGGCGGACCAGGTGGACGCGAGCAGGGCGAGCCCGGCGGCCGGGTCCTCGGTGCGTACGGCGCCGAGCAGGGCGACCCGCTCGGCGAACAGGCCCTCGTCCCACAGGGTGCGTACGCCCTCCGGGTCGCGGGGGTCCGGGAGCGCGCCGCCCGCCCCCGCGCCCCGCAGCGCGAACCGCCACTCGGGGTTGAGCCGGGCCAGCCACAGACCGCGCGGCCCGGCCAGCCGGAGGGCCTGAGGGCGCAGATCGGTGCGGGCGCGGGCCGCGTCGAGAAGGGCGGGCAGGGAGGCGGCCGGTGCCTTGTATCCGTGCCGGTTGGCGAGTACCAGCCACTGGGGGAGTAGTTCGGCGAGGTCGGGAGCGGCCCCGCGCCGTCCGGCCGGGGAGGGCGCGGCCCGGCCGGCGAGCAACTGGTCGAGCCGTCGCCTCGCCGCCTCGGGCAGCGTCCCGCGCGGGTCCTCGGGCGCCGGCTGCGGCGGCGGCGCGGCGGGCCCGGGGCGCAGGCCCGCCCTGCGCCGTACGGTGTGCAGCGCGGCGGCGTCGAGCAGGGCCCCCGGCAGCTCGCCGCCGGACAATCCGGCGAGCCCGGGCACTCCGGCGGGGGTACGCCGGTCCGTGCCGAGCAGCGCGGAGGTGACGAGCTCCTCCCAGAGGGCGTCCTCGGCTGGGGAGCCGACTTGGGTGGGGCGGTCGTCGTTCGAGCCATGGCTGCCGTTCGCTCCCTGGCCGCCGTCCGTGCCACGACTGGCGTTCGCTCCCTGGCCGCCGTCCGTGCCACGACTGGCGTTCTCTCTCTGGCCGTCGTCCGGCCCACGGCGGTCGTGCGCGTCACCGCTGCCGTCCGCGCCACGGCCGACGTCCTCGCTCGCCTCGGCGGCGGCGGTGAGAACAGTGCCGTCGGGGGTCGTCGTGTCCGTCTCCATCGCGGTCGTCTCCATCGAGGTCCTCCGGTCGGTCGGCGGGCGGTGGTCGTTGCTCATGGAGGTCGAGGGGGTCGATTGGGGCGCCCGAGGTGGACGGGTCGCCTGAGGTGAGTGGGTTGCCTGGGGCGAGTAGGTCGTCAGAGGCGGGTGGATTACCTGGGCCGAGTGGGTCGCCTGAGGCGAGCGGGTCGCGGGAGTCCCGGAGGTCGTACGAGGGGTCATACGAGAGGGACCGTCTCGTCCGGGGTCTCCGGGGCCCAGGCGGCCAGCGGTGTGAAGCCGCGGTGCCCGCACTCGCCGAAGACCGTCAGTGGCCCACCCCCCGACAGGGCGACGAGGCGCCAGAGGCCCGACCGCGACTGGGCGGCGGGCGTCAGGGGCAGGGCCTCCCGGCCGTCCGCGTCGGCGAGCTGCCAGCTGTACTCCGCGCGCGTGGGGACCACCCCGCTCAGCGTCACGGGCCATGAGTCCAGCCACGGGTCCTCCCGCAGAGCCCGGCCATACGCGTCGAGCGCCGCGCCCACGGGTCCGCCCGGGGGTGGCGCGGCGGACGAGGCGACCGGCACGAACTGCTCGCCCGGCTCGGCCCGCAGCTGGCCGGAGCCCGCGTACGGGGTCAGCTCGCCGTCGAGCACCGCGCCCACCGGGAGTGCGAGCCGGGGTGGGCGGCCGGCAGCCCCGTAGGACAGCAGGAGCGCGGTGCGCCCGCTCGTCGTGCCGTGCAGCCAGATGCGCCGGGTGGTCAGCCGGGCGTCGCCCGCGTCGTACTGCGCGAGGACGTGCCACCGGTCGCGCACCGCGGCGCCCTCGGCCGGGGCGGCCAGCCCGATCCGGGTCCGCACCGTCGTCGCGAACGGCGCGGGCAGCCGGTCGGCGCCCAGCCAGGCGCGGTCGAGGAGATGGGTCAGCGCGCACTCCTCCAGGAGCCGCACCGGCCAGCCCGGGCCCGAGCCCGGTATCGCCCCCAACTCCCGCACCCGGCCCGCGAGGCCCGGCGCCTGGGCGTCCACCATGCGGGCCGCCGTCTCGTCCCACTGTCCGTACCCCGAGCGTTCCGCCGCCGCCAGGCCTCCGCGCAGCAGATCGGCGAGCCGCCGCTCCAACTCCTGCGCTCCCGAGGTGATCCGGGCGGTCCTGCGCTCGGACCTGCGGCGGGCCGCCTCCGGGTCCGCGGGGGCTCCGGCATCGCCCTCGGCCCGGCGGGCCGCCGCGCTCGCGGCGCGCCCACGACGGCTTTCGAGCCATGTCGCGGCCCAGTCGGGAGCGGTGGCCTCCTCGGCAGCCGTCGCGTCCGAAGCCTGGAGCAGCAGTAGACCGAGCGCGTGCTTGCAGGGGAACTTCCGGCTCGGGCAACCGCAGTGGTACGCGGGCCCGGTGGTGTCGACGACCGTCCGGTACGGCGTGCGTCCGCTGCCCTTGCACAGGCCCCAGACGGCGCCGTCCGCGCGCCCCGTACCGGACCACGGTCCGGCCGTGCCCAGCTTGCTCCCCGCTCTGCGCGAGGCCTCGTCAGGAGCCAGTGCAAGCACCTGCTCGGCCGTCCAGCGCACCCCCATGGCATTCATGTCCCCGACGGTAGGGGGAGGCACTGACAACGCCCCTGGCCTGGGAGTTGACCTGCACGGGAGGGCTCGGGGAGGATTTGACTTTACCATCTCTTTAAGGTTGCCTGCGCGGACCGGCCATTCACACCACGCGTCCAGGGGGACCCCCATGAAGCGCACCGTCCGCACCGCCGTCTCGGCCCTCGCCGTCACCGGTCTCACCCTCGGCCTCGGCGCCTGCTCGGAGGCCGCGGAGAAGGCCGCCGACCAGGTCGACAAGTCCGTGACCGAGTCCTACGAGGTCACCTACGAGGTCACCGGCAAGGCCGTGGAGTCCATCGACTACCACGCCGGTGACGGCACCGCGATGGCGCCGAAGGTCGAGTCGGAGAAGAAGCCCGCGACGCCCTGGAAGAAGACGGTGAAGCTGAAGGGCATCATGCCGCCGGCCGTCATGCCGATCTCGCTCGACCCCGCCGACCTCACCTGCAAGATCGTCTACCAGGGCAAGGTCATCAAGGAGGCCAAGGCCGAGCAGGCGATGGCCGGCGGCTGCGTCGCCGTCTCCCCCGTCGTGGGCTGACGCCCCCTCACCCCTCCAACCCGCCCTGACCAGCGGTGACATCCGATTGTCAGTGGCATGGTGCACGGTGGATCACACAGCAGGTCGAACGATCTGGAGGGGGATCCATGCCCGTGCCCGAAACCATCGCGAAGCCCGGTTCCGGTGTCGAGACGGACACCGGAACGGGGCGGCGGCAGGCCGCCGCAGAGGCCCTGCGGCCGCACGCCGAGCACGCCTTCGCCGACGAACTCACCGCGCTCGCCGCGGCCGACGACCGGCCCCGCCCCGCCCGCTGGCGCCTCTCGCCGTGGGCCGTCGCCACCTATCTCCTCGGCGGCACCCTCCCCGACGGGACGGTGATCACGCCCAAGTACGTGGGACCGCGCCGCATCGTGGAAGTCGCCGTCACCACGCTCGCCACCGACCGGGCGCTGCTGCTGCTCGGTGTCCCCGGCACCGCCAAGACCTGGGTCTCCGAGCACCTCGCCGCCGCCGTCAGCGGCGACTCCACCCTCCTCGTCCAGGGCACCGCGGGCACCCCCGAGGAGGCCATCCGGTACGGCTGGAACTACGCCCGGCTCCTCGCCCACGGCCCCAGCCGCGACGCGCTCGTGCCCAGCCCCGTCATGCGCGCCATGTCCCAGGGCATGACGGCCCGGGTCGAGGAACTCACCCGGATCCCCGCCGACGTGCAGGACACGCTCATCACGATCCTGTCCGAGAAGACCCTGCCCATTCCCGAACTGGGACAGGAGGTCCAGGCCGTCCCGGGCTTCAACCTGATCGCCACGGCCAACGACCGCGACCGCGGCGTCAACGAACTCTCCAGCGCGCTGCGCCGCCGCTTCAACACGGTCGTCCTGCCGCTGCCCGCGACCCCCGAGGCCGAGGTCGACATCGTCGCCCGCCGCGTCGAGCAGCTCGGGCGCTCCCTAAAGCTGCCGGCCGTCCCCGAGGGGGTGGACGAGATCCGCCGGGTCGTCACCGTCTTCCGCGAGCTGCGGGACGGGGTCACCACGGACGGGCGGACCCGGGTCAAGTCCCCCTCGGGGACGCTGTCCACCGCCGAGGCGATCTCCGTCGTGACCGGCGGACTCGCCCTCGCCGCCCACTTCGGCGACGGGGTCCTGCGCCCCGCGGACATCGCGGCGGGCATCCTCGGCGCGGTCGTCCGCGACCCCGCGGCCGACCGGGTCGTCTGGCAGGAGTACCTGGAGACGGTGGTCAGGGAGAGAGACGGCTGGAAGGACTTCTACCGCGCCTGCCGCGAGGTGAGCGCATGACGGCCGCTGCAGCGGTCACCGGGTCGGACCGGGCGCGCGGGTCCGGGGGTGCCGAAGGCGGGCGGACGCCGGGGTCCTTCCCGGCCGCCGGGGGCGGGCGGGGTTCCGGCCCGGGTCAGGACGCCAGGACGTCCGTCCCGGCCGCCGGCGCCGGGCGGGCGCGCGGGTCCGGGGGTGCCGGTGGGCCGCTCGTGCTCGGGGTGCGGCATCACGGGCCCGGGTCGGCGCGTGGGGTGCGGGCCGCGCTGGACGCGGAGAAGCCCGCCGTGGTGCTCGTGGAGGGGCCCGCCGAGGCCGACGCCCTCGTGGCGCTCGCCGGGGACCCCGCCATGCGCCCGCCGGTCGCGCTGCTCGCCCACGCCGTGGACGACCCCGGCCGGGCCGCGTTCTGGCCGATGGCCGAGTTCTCGCCCGAGTGGGTCGCGATCCGCTGGGCCCTCGACCGGGGCGCAGCCGTCCGCTTCATCGACCTGCCCGCCGCCCACACCCTCGCCGCCGACCCCACCTGGGACGACGGGGAGGACGAGGTCTCCGGGAGCGGCCCGCGGATCGACCCGGTCGCCGAACTCGCCATGGCCGCCGGGTACGAGGACGCCGAGCGCTGGTGGGAGGACGTCGTCGAACTGCGCGGCGAGGCCGACCCCACCGCCCCGTTCGAGGCGCTCGCCGAGGCGATGGGCGCGCTGCGCGAGGCGTACGGGCACGGCGGCCACCCCCGCGACCTGGTCCGCGAGGCGTACATGCGGCTCCAGCTCCGTACCGTCCGCAAGGAGTTCGGCGAGGCCGTCGCCGTCGTCTGCGGCGCCTGGCACGTCCCCGCCCTCACCCGGCGGACCACCGTCGCCGCCGACCGGGCCCTCCTCAAGGGCCTGCCCAAGGTGAAGACCGAGATGACCTGGGTCCCCTGGACCCACCGCAGGCTCGCCCGCCGCTCGGGGTACGGCGCGGGCATCGAAGCGCCCGGCTGGTACGCCCACCTCTTCGCCGCCCCCGACCGGCCCGTCGAGCGCTGGATGACCAAGGTCGCCGGACTCCTCAGGGCCGAGGACCGCCTGGTCTCCTCCGCCCATGTCATCGAGGCCGTCCGGCTCGCCGGCACCCTGGCCGCGCTGCGCGGCCGGCCGCTGCCCGGACTCGACGAGACCACCGACGCCGTCCGCGCGGTCCTCTGCGAGGGCTCCGACGTCCCACTCGACCTCGTCCGGGACCGGCTCGTCGTCGGCGACGTCCTCGGCGAGGTCCCGGACGGCGCCCCCGCCGTCCCCCTCCAGCGCGACCTGGCCCGCCGTCAGCGCACCCTGCGCCTCAAGCCCGAGGCGCACGAGCGCGAGCTCGACCTCGACCTCCGCAAGGAGACGGACGGCGAGCGCAGCCGTCTGCTGCACCGGCTGCGGCTCCTCGGCGTCGACTGGGGCACACCGGCCGCCGGCCGCTCCGGGACCGGCACGTTCCGGGAGGGCTGGCGGCTGCGGTGGGAGCCCGAGCTGCACGTCCAGGTCGCCGAGGCCGGTGTCTGGGGCACCACCGTCGAGGCGGCGGCCACCGCCAGGGCCCGCTCCCGGGCCCTGGCGGCGACCGGCCTCGCCGACATCACCGCCCTCGCCGAGCAGTGCCTGCTCGCCGGGCTCGCCGACGCGCTGCCCGTCGTAATGCGGGCGCTCGCCGACCGGGCCGCGCTCGACACCGATGTCGCCCACCTCGCCCAGGCCCTCCCGGCCCTCGCCCGCTCCCTGCGCTACGGCGACGTGCGGGGCACCGACACGGCGGCCCTGGCCGAGGTCGCCGCCGGACTCGCCGAGCGGATCTGCGTCGGCCTGCCGCCCGCCTGCGCGGGACTCGACGCCGACGCGGCCGGCGCCATGCGCGAGCGGATCGACGAGGTGCACCGCTCCCTCGGCCTGCTGCCCGGCGCGGACCGGCTGACCGAGCGCTGGGCGGGCGTCCTGCGGCGCCTCGCGGACCGCGACCGGATACCGGGCGTCCTGCGGGGGCGGGCCGCCCGGCTCCTCCTGGACGAGGGGCGGCTCGCCGAGGACGAGGCGGCCCTGCTCATGAGCCGGGCCCTGTCGCCCGGCACCCCGCCGTCCGACGCCGCCGCCTGGATCGACGGCTTCGTGGGCGGCGCGTCCGGCGGGGGACTGCTCCTCGTCCACGACGAGCGGCTCCTCGGGCTGGTCGACGGCTGGCTCACGGGCGTTCCCGCCGAGGCGTTCACCGATGTCCTGCCGCTGCTCCGCCGGACCTTCTCCGGGTACGAGCCGGGGGTGCGCCGCACCCTCGGCGAGCTGGTCGCCCGCGGGCCGGGCACCGGCGGCGCCGGGGACGCCACGAAGGGCACACCGGGCTTCGCCCCGACGCTCGACCGGGAGCGGGCGGACGCCGTCCTGCCGCTCCTCCACCTCGTCCTCGGCTCGGACCTCGTCCTCGGCTCGGACCTCGTCCTCGGCCCGGACCCCGTCCTCGGCAAGGAGGCCCCCGTATGACCACGGACCCGACCGTCACCATCGCCACCGGCCCCACCACCGGCACGGCCACCCCCGCCGCCACCCCTCCGGTGGTCGGTGACGAGCGGCTGCGGCGCTGGCGGCTCGTCCTCGGCGGCGGGGAGGCCGACGGCACCGGCCGCGCCCTCGCCGGTACCGACGCCGCCATGGACGGGGCCCTCACCGCGCTCTACGGCCGCCAGGGTCAGGGCGGGGACCGCGCCGGGCGGGACCGCTCGGCGGGGCTCGGCGCCTCGGCGCCCTCCGTCGCCCGCTGGCTCGGCGACATCCGCACGTACTTCCCCAGCTCCGTCGTCCAGGTCATGCAGCGCGACGCGATCGACCGCCTCGGCCTCGCCACGCTCCTCCTGGAGCCGGAGATGCTGGAGGCCGTGGAGGCGGACGTGCACCTCGTCGGCACCCTGCTCTCCCTCCACAAGGCCATGCCCGAGACGACCAGGGAGACCGCGCGGACGGTCGTGCGCAAGGTCGTCGACGAGCTGGAGAAGCGCCTCGCCACCCGCACCCGCGCGACCCTGACCGGCGCCCTCGACCGTTCCACCCGGATCAGCAGGCCCCGCCACCGGGACATCGACTGGGACCGTACGATCCGCGCCAACCTCAAGAACTACCTGCCCGAGCACCGCACGATCGTCCCCGAGCGGCTGATCGGCCACGGGCGCGCCTCCCAGGCGGTTCGCAAGGAGGTCGTGCTCTGCGTCGACCAGTCGGGCTCGATGGCCGCCTCCGTCGTGTACGCCTCCGTCTTCGGCGCGGTGCTCGCGTCGATGCGGTCCATCGCCACCCGGCTGGTCGTCTTCGACACGGCCGTCGTCGATCTGACCGACCGGCTCGACGACCCGGTCGACGTCCTCTTCGGCACCCAGCTGGGCGGCGGTACGGACATCAACCGGGCGCTCGCCCACTGCCAGTCGAGGATCACCCGGCCCGCCGACACGGTCGTCGTCCTCATCAGCGACCTGTACGAGGGGGGCATCCGCGACGAGATGCTGAAGCGGGTCGCGGCGATGAAGGCGTCCGGGGTCCAGTTCGTGGCGCTGCTCGCGCTCTCCGACGAGGGCGCCCCGGCCTACGACCGCGACCACGCGGCGGCGCTGGCCGCGCTCGGGGTGCCGGCCTTCGCCTGCACCCCCGACCTGTTCCCGGAGGTGATGGCGGCGGCACTGGAGAAGCGCCCGCTGCCGATACCCGAGGCCTGACGGCCCCGCCGCTCCCGGCCGGCGCCCGCAGGTGCGGAATCCGTAGCCCAGGACCACCCGCACGGGTGCGCGCAGGGTGACTGAGTCTCATATCACACACGTTTCGGAACGGCCCTCACCTTCCGTTCCGGCGCGTCGTGAGGGGGCGGGAGCCCAAGCCCCACCTGCCGTCCACGGCACCCGCCCCCACGCGCCGCCCCCTACGGACGGCCCCCTCGCCCCTACGATCTGTGACCCGTATCACCGCTCCGTTGTGACCTGCGATTTAGGGACCTACGTCCCACGGCGATAACCTGCGAGACGGACATGCCGCGTCCACGGACACCGTGTACGCCTCCCTTGTGACAGTGCAGTCACGTTGCCCTTCGCGGCACGCCCACGCAGACAACGAACCGCGATCATCAGAAAAGGGACGGACGCGCGTGGACCTGTTCGAGTACCAGGCGAGGGACCTCTTCGCCAAGCACGGTGTACCGGTGCTGGCCGGTGAAGTCATCGACACGCCTGAGGCGGCGCGCGAGGCCACCGAGCGTCTTGGCGGCAAGTCGGTCGTCAAGGCGCAGGTGAAGGTCGGCGGCCGCGGCAAGGCCGGCGGCGTGAAGCTGGCCGCCACCCCGGACGAGGCCGTCGCCCGTGCGACGGACATCCTCGGGATGGACATCAAGGGCCACACGGTCCACAAGGTGATGATCGCCGAGCTGTCCCCGGAGATCGAGGCGGAGTACTACGTCTCGTACCTCCTCGACCGCACCAACCGCACCTTCCTCGCCATGGCGTCGGTGCAGGGCGGCATGGACATCGAGGAGGTCGCGGAGAAGACCCCCGAGGCCCTCGCGAAGGTCCCGGTCAACGCCGTCGACGGCGTGAGCATCGAGAAGGCCCGCGAGATCGTGGCCCTGGCGAAGTTCCCGGCCGAGGTGGCCGAGGGCGTCGCCGAGGCGATGGTGACCCTGTGGGACACCTTCGTCGCCGAGGACGCGCTCCTCGTCGAGGTCAACCCGCTGGTGAAGACCAAGGACGGTCGCATCCTGGCGCTGGACGGCAAGGTCTCGCTCGACGAGAACGCCGACTTCCGCCAGCCCGGGCACGAGGCGCTCGAGGACAAGGCCGCAGCCAACCCGCTCGAGGCTGCCGCCAAGGCCAAGAACCTCAACTACGTCAAGCTGGACGGCCAGGTCGGCATCATCGGCAACGGCGCCGGTCTGGTCATGTCGACCCTGGACGTCGTCGCGTACGCCGGTGAGAACCACGGCGGCGTGAAGCCGGCCAACTTCCTCGACATCGGTGGCGGCGCCTCCGCCGAGGTCATGGCGAACGGCCTGGAGATCATCCTGGGCGACCCGGACGTCAAGTCCGTGTTCGTCAACGTCTTCGGTGGCATCACCGCCTGTGACGAGGTCGCCAACGGCATCGTCCAGGCCCTGGAGCTCCTCGCCTCCAAGGGCGAAGAGGTCACCAAGCCGCTGGTCGTGCGCCTCGACGGCAACAACGCGGAGCTGGGTCGCAAGATCCTGTCGGACGCGAACCACCCGCTCGTGCAGCGCGTGGACACCATGGACGGCGCGGCCGACAAGGCCGCCGAGCTCGCGGCTGCGAAGTAAGGGACGAGGTCAGAACACCATGGCTATCTTCCTGACCAAGGACAGCAAGGTCATCGTCCAGGGCATGACCGGTGCCACGGGCATGAAGCACACCAAGCTCATGCTGGGTGACGGCACCAACATCGTCGGCGGCGTGAACCCGCGCAAGGCCGGCACGTCCGTCGACTTCGACGGCACCGAGGTCCCGGTCTTCGGCTCCGTCGCCGAGGCGATGGAGAAGACGGGCGCCGACGTGTCGGTCCTCTTCGTCCCGCCGGCCTTCGCCAAGGCCGCCGTGGTCGAGGCGATCGACGCCGAGATCCCCCTCGCGGTCGTCATCACCGAGGGCATCGCCGTCCACGACTCCGCCGCCTTCTGGGCGTACGCGCAGTCGAAGGGCAACAAGACCCGCATCATCGGCCCGAACTGCCCCGGTCTCATCACCCCGGGCCAGTCCAACGCCGGCATCATCCCGGGCGACATCACGAAGCCGGGCCGCATCGGCCTGGTCTCGAAGTCCGGCACGCTGACGTACCAGATGATGTACGAGCTCCGTGACCTCGGCTTCTCGTCCGCCGTCGGCATCGGTGGCGACCCGGTCATCGGCACCACGCACATCGACGCCCTCGCGGCGTTCGAGGCGGACCCCGACACCGACCTGATCGTCATGATCGGTGAGATCGGCGGCGACGCCGAGGAGCGTGCGGCCGACTTCATCAAGGCCAACGTCACCAAGCCGGTCGTCGGCTACGTCGCGGGCTTCACCGCGCCCGAGGGCAAGACCATGGGCCACGCCGGCGCCATCGTCTCCGGCTCCTCCGGCACCGCCCAGGCGAAGAAGGAGGCCCTTGAGGCCGCCGGCGTCAAGGTCGGCAAGACGCCGACCGAGACGGCCAAGCTGGCGCGCGCCATCCTCGCGGGCTGAACGGGCTGATTCGCACAGCGGCCTGACAGGCAGTACACGAGCGGGCCCCGCCCCTCCCGGAAGACCGGGTGGGGCGGGGCCCGCTCGTACGCGCGCCCGCTTCTCGGCGGGGCCCGCCCGCTACTCGGCGGACGGCAGCAGCCGCTCCGGGCCCGGGTTCGGCCCGGTGCGCAGCTTCTCGCGGAGCTCCACGTCCTCCGGGCGGAGCTTCTGCGGGCCGCCGCGCACGGGCACGCCGTTGACGGTCTCGCCGGGGGCGTTGACGGGGATGTACCGGGTCGGCGCGGTCGCCGCCGTGAAGCCGGTGACCCCGATGAGGACCGCCGTCACCCCCAGCACCGCCCGCGTCCACGCCCGGGCCCGCCGGTCGCTGCCCGTCCTGACCGTGCGGGCGGCCGGGAGGGTCGCCGTCGGCGCCTCCGCGACCAGCGCGCCGAGCCGCCGGTGCAGCACCTCCGGCTCGGCCAGCTCGGGGACCCGCTCCCCGAGGACGGTACGGGCGTGCAGCAGCCGGTTGGCGGCGGCGGGGGTGCTGGCCTCGGTCTCGGCCGCCGTCTCCGGCAGGTCGAGGCCCAGCCCGTCGTACAGCAGGACGGTACGGCGGTACGGCGGCGGCAGTTCGAGCAGTGCCGTGAGCAGGGACCGCCGGTTCGCCTCCGTCGGCGGGGCGTCGGGGTGCTTGTGGGTGCGGCGCAGCCGGTGCCAGGGGGAGAGGGCGTACTCGTACGCCGTCGCCCTCACCCAGCCCACCGGATCCGGGTCGACGGCGACCTCGGGCCAGTGGTGCCAGGCGTGGTGGAAGGCGTACTCGACGGCCTCGCGGGAGAGCCGTCGACGCCCGGTCAGCAGATAGGTCTGGTGGACGAGGCCGGAAGCCGCGTGCGCGTAGAGCGCGTCGAAGGCCTGTTCGGGTGTGAGCGAGGGCGGTTCGGGCGGGAGCGGGGGTAGCGGCTCGGCGGGCACCGGTGCCGCCGCGTCCACGGGTGCCTGTTTCAGCCGCTCCTGCGGCTTCGGGGTGCCCTTGCGGGCGGGGCCGGAGGCGATGGCGGGCGAGGGCGAGGGGGCCTTCGGCGGCCGTCCGGCCCGCTTGGCGGCGTCCTTGGGCCGCACACCGGCGGACTCGGCGGCCTGAACCCGCGCGGGAGGCTTCAGGGGGGACTGGGCCTGTGCGTGGGACGGCGCCTGTGGCCGTGCCTGGGCCTGGGCCTGGGCATCGGCCCTCGACCGGTCCTCGGCCTGCGGCCGTCCGGGGGTCTGCGCCGGTGTCTCCGGCTGCGGTCTCGACGGTGAGTCGGCCGGGGGCCGTGTGCGGGCGGCTGCGGGCGGCGGCGCGGGGCGGCGGTCGTCCGACCCGCCGGGCCCGGACGAGCCGAGCAGCCTCGCGTACGCCTCGCGCTTACGGCCCCGGGGCGTCGAGCGCCCCGTCTCCCACGCCCTGACCGTGGCCTTCGTGACGCCCATGGCCTCGGCGACCTGCTCCTCGCTCAGGGCGAGGACCTCACGCAACCTGCGCCGCTCCTTCGGGGTCGGCAGGGTGACGGCGGATGCGGAATCCGCGGTGCTCCGGCTCATCGGCGTCGACCTCCCGCAGAGCTGCTCTGGGCGGAAAAGTACATAAACGTATCTTGAGCGACACAACGGAGGTTTGCCTGTTACGCGGTAAAAGCGCGTGTCGTTGGCAGCATGACCCCGTGACCCATATGACCGAACACCCCCTGGTCCGGGGCGGTCGTTCCACCGCCCTCGCCACCGCCTGTGTCCGGGGCGGGGTCGCCGCCGGGCTCGGTCTCGGTGCTCTCGCCGTGCTCGTGATCGCGGCCTGGATCAGCTCCCCGTACCCCGACGGCGGCGCCGGCGGCACCCTGCACCTGGCCGCCGGGCTCTGGCTGCTCGCCCACGGCGTCGACCTCGTCCGTACGGACACCCTGAGCGGCCTGCCCGCGCCCCTCGGCATCGTGCCGCTGGTCCTGGTCGTCCTGCCCGTCTGGCTCGTCCACCGGGCCGCCCGCGACACCCTCGACGGCGGCGGCGACGACCGGCCGCGCCCCTCCGCCGGGGGTGCCGTCGCCTCGGTCGCCGGGGGATATCTCCTGGTCGCGGCCGGGGTCGTGGTCTACAGCGAGAGCGGCCCCCTGCCCGCCGACCTCGTCAGCGCCGGGCTCTGGCTGCCCGCCGTCGTCACGGCCGCGGCGGGCGCCGGGGTCTGGACCGCGCACGGCCGCCCACTGCCCGGACAGCGCCAGGCCGCCGTCGCCCTGCGCGCGACGGGACTCGGCCTGGTGACCCTGCTGGCGGGCGGCGCGGTCGCCGCGGCGGTCTCGCTCGCCTGGCACGCGAGCGAGGCGCAGGCGGCGTACGCGGGTCTCACGGGGGAGTGGTCGGGGCGGGTGGCGGTGCTGCTGCTCGTCCTGGCGCTGCTCCCGAACATGGCCGTCTGGGGTGCCTCGTACGGGCTCGGGCCGGGTTTCGCCCTCGGCACCGGCGCGTTCGCCACCCCGCTGGGTCTCGTCGGGGACCCGGCCGTACCGCCGTTCCCGCTGCTCGCCGCGCTGCCCGCCGAGGGGCGCGGGGAGTGGCCGCACTGGACGGCCGCGGCCGTTCCGCTGGCCGCCGCCGTGCTCCAGGGCCGGTGTGTGGGCCGCGCGGCGCGCACCTGGGCGGCCCGTGACACCGCCCTCACGGCGCTGGGCGCGGCCTGGGGCTGCGGGGCGGCCGTCGCCGTCCTCGCGGGCGCGGCGGGCGGTCCGCTGGGCGGCGGTCGCCTCGCGGCGTTCGGGCCGGTGTGGTGGCAGACGGGGGCGGCGGCCGTGCTGTGGGGTGCGTGCGTGGGGGTCCCGGTGGCCCTGGGCGTACGGGCCTGGGCCCGCCGCGTGCCCCGCTCGTTGCGCCGACCTGTTCCGGCACCGGCACCGGCACCGGAACAGGTACGGGTACGGGTGCCGGTGACGGGCGCCCAGCCGGTGGGGGCGTCGGTGGGGGCTGCGGCCGAGGTATCGGCGACAGCGGGGGCTGCGGCAGACACCGGTTCAGGGCCGGGGTCAGGTGCCGGCGACACCCCAGAAGCACCAGCCGGCACCGCACCCGGTGCCGATGGCGCCGCCGGGGCCGTATCCGAGCCCGGCCTCGTACACCCGTCCGTGAGTCCGTCCCCGTCCCCGGCAGCGCAGTCGGCGCAGGTCGCGCCGCCGGGCGAGACCTCCGGTGCCGATCTCGGGCTCGGCGACGATCCGTACGGTGACTCCGCCTTCGAGCCGTACGACTACCTCCCGGCGGCCTGGGAGCCCGCGCCGCCGCCCCCGGACCGGCCCGGCGGCGGCGGATCCGCCGCTTCTACTCCCTGACGCCGAAGCCCGCGCGCAGCGGCTTCGGCAGGAGGTCGTTGCAGGCCAGCTGGCCCGCATGGGTGAGGGCGTCGGCGCGGCACTCGTAGAAGTCGCTGTAGACGAGCTTCATCGTGAAGCCGACCGCGACGATCATCAGGGCCACGCTCGCCGCGACCAGGCCGCTGATCGCGGCGGTCCGCATCGCGCGGATCGGAGTCGCCCCCGTGGGGCCCTGCGGCGCCGCTCCCGCCGCCGTCTCCGCCCCGGGGGAGGCCGGTGTCGGCTCCGCCGGCGGCTTCGGTTTGGTGCGCAGCGAGCTGATCGCCCAGTAGAGGCCGAGCGCGCCGAGCAGCAGCGCCAGCTCCGGGATCTCGAAGATCGCGAAGAAGAAGGCCCACATGCCCGCGAGGATCGCGTACCGCGCCCGCCGCTGCGCCGGGTCCGTGGGGTCCCAGCGGAGCCCCTGGCGGCCGGGGCCGCCCTGGCCGGGCCCGCCGTCGGGGCCGCCCTGACCGCCTCCCTGTCCACCGCCCTGGCGCTCGGGTCCGCGGCCGAAGCCGTCGTCCGAGGGTCCCGGCTGGCGGGGGCTCCATCGGCCGTCGGCCGGCCCCGACGAGCCGGAGTTCCCGGACGTCTCGTCGTCCGAGCCCTCCGGTCGCCGCGGCTGCCACGGCTGATCCGGCCTGCCCTCGGGCGGCGGCGCGAACGGGTTGTTGTCGTCCGTGGACTGGCGTTCCGGCATCTGCTGAACGTCTTCCCTCTGTCGTCGTGACCACGTCCGCACCCGTGGTCTGCGCTGTTGTCTCGTCTGCTGCTGTCTGCCGCAGCCCGCTGTTCGTCGGGGGTCGGACCCTGACGCTACCGCCCTGCTCCGCCCCCGTCCCGTGGGGGCCGTCCGGTGTGCCGGTATCGTTGCTGACGGTCGAGCCATTCGTAGGGTTCCCCGTATCGAGCGGCACGATTCGTTCGTACGACCGTACAAACACCACGGAAAGAGTGACCCAGTGGCTGCCGCCCGCCTCGTCGTCCTGGTCTCCGGTTCCGGTACCAATCTGCAGGCCCTCCTCGACGGCATCGCCGCGGACCCCGAGGGGTACGGCGCCGAGATCGTCGCCGTGGGCGCCGACCGCGACGGCATCGCCGGTCTGGAGCGCGCCGAGCGCGCCGGGCTGCCGACCTTCGTCTGCCGGGTCAAGGACCACGCCACCCGCGAGGAGTGGGACCGCGCGCTGGCCGAGGCCACCGCCGCGTACGAACCGGACCTCGTCGTCTCGGCCGGTTTCATGAAGATCGTCGGCAAGGAGTTCCTCGCCCGCTTCGGCGGCCGGGTCGTCAACACCCACCCGGCTCTGCTCCCCAGTTTTCCCGGTGCCCACGGGGTGCGTGACGCCCTCGCCTACGGCGCGAAGGTCACCGGGTGCACCGTCCACTTCGTCGACGACGGTGTCGACACCGGCCCGATCATCGCCCAGGGCGTGGTCGAGGTGCGGGAGACGGACGATGAAGCCGCTCTGCACGAGCGCATCAAGGAAGTCGAGCGCTCGCTGCTCGTCGACGTCGTGGGGCGCCTCGCCCGGCACGGCTATCGCATTGAGGGACGAAAGGTTCATGTCGGTGAACACGGACACCGTTAAGCCCATCCGCCGCGCGCTGGTCAGCGTCTACGACAAGACGGGGCTCGAAGAGCTGGCCCGCGGTCTGCACGAGGCCGGTGTCGAGCTCGTCTCCACCGGCTCCACGGCCGGGAAGATCGCCGCCGCCGGGGTGCCGGTCACCAAGGTCGAGGAGCTGACCGGCTTCCCCGAGTGCCTGGACGGCCGCGTCAAGACCCTCCACCCGCGCGTGCACGCCGGCATCCTCGCCGACCTGCGCCTGGAGTCGCACCGCGCGCAGCTCGCCGAGCTGGGCGTGGAGCCCTTCGACCTGGTCGTCGTGAACCTCTACCCGTTCCGCGAGACCGTCGCCTCCGGCGCCACCCCGGACGAGTGCGTCGAGCAGATCGACATCGGCGGCCCGTCCATGGTCCGCGCCGCCGCGAAGAACCACCCGTCCGTGGCGATCGTGACCAGCCCCGAGCGGTACGACGACGTGCTCGCGGCCGTCAAGGCCGGCGGTTTCGACCTGACCGCGCGCAAGCGCCTCGCCGGTGAGGCCTTCCAGCACACCGCCGCGTACGACGTGGCCGTGGCCTCCTGGTTCGCCGACGACTACGCCGCCGCCGACGACAGCGGCTTCCCGGACTTCCTGGGCGCCACCTACGCGCGGAACAACGTCCTGCGCTACGGCGAGAACCCGCACCAGGGCGCCGCGCTCTACGTCGACGGCACGGGCGGCCTCGCCGAGGCCGAGCAGCTGCACGGCAAGGAGATGTCGTACAACAACTACACGGACACCGACGCCGCGCGCCGGGCCGCGTACGACCACACCGAGCCCTGCGTCGCGATCATCAAGCACGCCAACCCGTGCGGCATCGCGGTCGGCGCGGACGTCGCCGAGGCCCACCGCAAGGCCCACGCCTGCGACCCGCTGTCCGCGTTCGGCGGCGTCATCGCCGTCAACCGCCCGGTCTCGGTCGCGATGGCCGAGCAGGTCGCGGAGATCTTCACCGAGGTCATCGTCGCCCCGGCGTACGAGGACGGCGCCGTCGAGATCCTCGCCAGGAAGAAGAACATCCGCGTGCTGCGCGCCGAGGGCGGCCCGGCCAACCCGGTCGAGGTCAAGCCGATCGACGGCGGCGCGCTGCTCCAGGTCACCGACCGCCTCCAGGCCGAGGGCGACGACCCGGCGCACTGGACCCTGGCGACCGGCGAGGCCCTGTCCGCCGAGGAGCTGGCGGAGCTGGCGTTCGCCTGGAAGGCCTGCCGCGCGGTCAAGTCCAACGCGATCCTGCTCTCCAAGGACGGCGCCTCGGTCGGCGTCGGCATGGGCCAGGTCAACCGCGTCGACTCCGCGAAGCTGGCCGTCGAGCGGGCGGGCGAGGAGCGGGCGCGCGGCTCGTACGCCGCCTCCGACGCGTTCTTCCCCTTCCCCGACGGCCTGGAGATCCTCACCGCGGCCGGCGTGAAGGCGGTCGTGCAGCCGGGCGGCTCGATGCGTGACGAGCTGGTCGTCGAGGCGGCGAAGAAGGCGGGCGTGACGATGTACTTCACGGGGACGCGCCACTTCTTCCACTGATCCTCCGGCTCGGACGGACAGCGGACGGCCCGCCGGTACCTGGGAGGTACCGGCGGGCCGTTCCGTGTCCGGATCAGCAGCTCCCGACCCATCTGACCGATGTCACGGTCAGGCCGCTGCCGGGCAACGCCCCCCGTGCGGTGCGCTCCAGGCACGGTCCGGTGCCGTTCACCCGGACCCGGTCGTACCCGGGCTCGACCATTCCGTTGTTGAAGTACGACCTCCGCAGGCCGCAGTCGAGCGCGGTGGCGTCCCCGTCGGTCCTGCACACGCTGCCGGTCCCGTCGGCGTTCTGGTAGAAGCAGACGTACCCGGACGGGCAGTTCTGCCACGGTGCGGCGGGCGAGCAGTTGGCGCTGGTGACGCTCGCCCACTCGTTGCCCGCGCCGGTGTAGAGCGTCCCGTCGAAGGTCACCGGCCGGCGGTGGCTCTCGTCGGTGTAGTCACCGGACGCCAGGTACCGCTGCTCGTAGTGCAGGTGGGCCCAGCCGCCCGAGTTGGCGCCCGTCTTGCCGATCGACCCGATGCGGGTCGCCGCCGCGACCTGCTGTCCGACCGTCGCCACCACCGGGCTTTCGAGGTGGTAGTAGACGGAGAACCAGCCGCCGCTGTGCTTGATCTGGACCACGTTGCCCGCGCCCGAGTCCCAGTACACGGCCGTGACCGTGCCGGGAGCGGACGCGAGCACGGGCTTGCCGTCGGATCCCGGGTTGCCCTTGGCGACGATGTCGAGTGCCGGATCGTGCCCCGAGCCGTAGCTGTTCAGCTGCCACTGGGTGCCGCACGGGAAGGGCATCTGGAAGGCGGGCTTCGCGGCCGTGGCCGCAGCGTCGGCGGAGGCGGAGGCGGAAGCGGAGGCGGAAGCGGTGGCCGCGGCCGCACCCGGACCGAGGGCGACCAGCGCCAGGCCGAGGACCGCCAGCATCAGTCGGCGCATCAGTGGAAGAACTTGCTGCAGGCCGACTCGGGCACCCACTGGTGGGAGCTGATCTCGTTGTTGGCCGGGGCACCGGTGGTGAAGGTGTCGTCGTTCAGGTTGTCGACGTACTTCTCCCCCCAGGTGACACAGCCGTGCCCGCCCCCGTACCTGGCGTCCCGGTAGAACGCGACCGTGTCGTAGCCGCCCTTGGTGCCGGTGTTCACCAGGGAGGTGGCCCGGTCGTTGTCGCCGCCCGTGAACTGACCCGAGGAGTTGCTCCAGTCGGCGTCCTCCGTGGGCGTGTGACCGAGCTCGTCACCGGAGCAGTCGCTGCCGCTGAAGGCCCACATGTTGCCGTCGCCCTGATGGGACCTCCAGACGCTGTCGCATCCCGTCCCCAGGACGCCCGTCGAACCCTCGGACGCCGCCTGGGCCGCGGTCCCGGGCAGGGTGAGGCCGAGCGCGGCCAGTCCGAGGGTGGCCGCGGCGACGCCGATCCTGCGCTTGATCATGGTGTTCCTCCTTGTTGGGGCCTCCGTGACGGAGGTGTGCTCGTCCCCAGCGGTGTGCTGCGGAAGTCAGGGGCGCGCACCGGTGATGTCCCGGGCGCGGGCGAGCGCCCGGCGCTCGATGCGGTCGTGCTCGGCGAGTGCGTCGAGGTACACGCCGTCGAGCTCGTTGCGGTACTCGGTCTCCAGTGCCCGGCCGGTCTTCCCCAGGCCGCTCTTCACGGCGCAGGTGGCCTCGGCCACCGCCAGCCTCACTTCGGCGGCGAACGCCCGCTGTTCGTCGGCGGCCCCGGGAGCCGTTCCGGTGTCCCGGGCGGTGGCCCGCACGGCGGCGCCGTGGGCGGCGTCGGGGTCCGGGTACGGGTGCCCCCCGCTCCTCATGCAGCGGGACCACGCGGTGACGGCACTGGTGAAGCGGGGGTCGTTCCGCAGTTCGGCGCCGTACAGCGGGGTCAGGTTCGCGGCGATCTTGTCGACGCGGAACCAGGTGGCCCGGTCCCCGTACAGCCCTTCGAGTGCCGTTCCGTGGCACCCGCCCAACTGGCTGCTGATCGTCCCGCCGCCGGGGACGCGTACCGAAAGGGTGGGTGTGCCCGGCCCGCCGTACAGCGCTTCGGTGTAGGCGATGAGCCGCTGTCCGGTCAGCCCGTTGCGGTGGATCAGATTGGGGTCGGAGCGCTTGGCGGCGAGCTCCTTGTACCTGAGCCGACTGCCGTAGCCGTGCTCGCGCGCCCATGCCACGTCATCCAGGACGTAGCCGACGCCCCGGCTCTCCTCCTCGGAGAGCCGGGGCACGGTCCAGTACGGGATTCCCCGGCCGCGCATGCATCGCTTGACGAGCAGTTGATCGGCGCGGTCGAGCAGAGCCCGTTCGGATGCGCTCAACTCGGCGGATTCCGAAACCTTCCCGTTCGGCGCCGCCGCCTCCGCACCCGCCGTGCCTCCGGCACCTGGGCCGGGCGACGGCGCGCACGAGAGAAGCACACTTCCAGCGAGAGCCGTGGCCGTTCCCAGTGCCAGTGCCGCGAGTGTGTGTCGCACGGTGTCCCCCTCCGGTCCGTGACACCACCTTCGCGGGACGGGGCGCCGCGGGGTACCTCGGAGGTCCGAGGGCGGGGGCGACGGACCGGGGGAGCCAGGGGGACTGCCGGTGCCCGGAGCTGCGGATCAGCAGCTCGGCAGCCACTTCAGGGAGCGTACGGTGACGGCACCTTCCAGATTCCGTGTCTCGGCGGTCCGCAGGCAACCCAGCGGGTGGTGGTAGCCGGCGTCCCGGTAGAACCGGAGGTCGTCCAGCGGATCGCCCGGGTAGCCGTTGTTGAAGGCGGACCGGGGGGCGGAATCGCGGCCCCAGTCACAGATGATGATCCCGGCCTGCCAGTCCACCTCGTTGTCGAACCAGGCGCACATCTCTCCTTGGCCGTCCCGCTCGGTGAAGAAGCAGGCGTGGCCGATCGGACAGCGGGCGTATCCCTGCGCCGCCTCTGCCGACGGTGCGTCCCGCAGCGTGACAAAGCCGAGGGCGACGGCTACCGCTGTCGTCCCGGCGGCCATGGCCAGGCGCCGGGCCCTGCCGGGTCCGGACAGGCCGCGCGAGCGGTGCGCACGGGCCATGCGGCGAAGCCGGGGGAACCGTAGTGTCCGCCCCGCAGACGCCTCCCTGACCCGGCGCACCAGGGACGTCGCGTCGTGCGTCGCGCGCTCCTCGTGCGTGCGGCTCAGGCAGTCCGTGACGACCTCGCGCCAGGAGGGCGGGAGGTCGGGGGAGAGGCGTAGTTCCTCCTCACCGCGCGCATACCGCACGGCCGCGTCCCGCCGGGCCGCCGATGTGCCGCCGGGGAGGGGGAAGGAGCCGGTGAGGACCAGGTGGGCCAGGACGCCGAAGGCCCAGACGTCCGAGGTGGGCCGCACCCGCATGCCCCGCTCGCCGATCTCCGTCCACAGCAGCTCCGGCGGCGTGTAGTCGGGGGTGCAGAGACCCGGGCCGTACGCGTGCGTGCCGTCCAGTTCCCCAGCGGTGCTGAAGTCGCCGAGCCGGACACCGCCGTCCTTCATCAGCAGGACGTTGCCGGGTTTGAGGTCGCCGTGCACCCAGCCCGCCGTGTGCAACTGCTCCAGGCCCTCGCAGACCTGGAGGAGCAGCGCGGGGCCGGTGGGCGGTGGGTTCCCCGAGAGCAGCGACCCGAGGGAGCGCTCCGCCTCCTCCAGTACGAGCACGGTGGCGCCGTCGAGTTCCGGGTGTTCCGGGTCGTCGACGGTCAGCGTCTCGTGCAGCCGGATCAGGCGCGGCGACCGCAGCCGTCTCAGTAATCGCACCTCCCGCTCGGCCAGTTCGCGCAGATGCCGCAGCTGACGGGGGGTGTGGGTGCCGGTGGGGAGGAACTTGAGCGCGGCCCGGGGCGGGAGGACGGCGTCGGGGCCGGCGGGGGGAGCGGCGCTCGGAGCCGTCCGGCGGGCCGCGTACACGCTGGCGAACGCCCCCGCCCCCAGTGGTCGTTCGACCGTCCAGGCGCCGACCCGGTATCCGGCCGGCACGGTCAGCGGGAAGCCGCTCACCGGGTCCGCACCAGGGCCGCCGCCGTCACGTCCGCAGCTTCCGGCAGGGGCTCCGCGGGTGCCGTGAGCGCGCCCAGGTGTTCTTCGTGTACGAGGTCGAAGCGGAGGGCGAGCGAGACCAGGGACTCCTTCTTGCCGTTCAGGCGCGGGCCCCTGTCGGCCGTCTCCGGGCCCGGTTTGAGCCGGAGCTTCACGGCCAGGTAGTCGATGTTCCACTGGACGGCGGCGCGGTTCGCCGTCGGCCACACCGGCCGGAGCCGCTCCACGATCGCGTCGGCCGTCGGCGGGGGCGCGTGCGGCGCGCCGCGGAGCCGGGGCTCGCACAGGGCGGCGAGCACGAGGAAGTACCGCTTGGAACGGTCGAGGGGGAACGGCAGCGCCGTCGGCTCGCCGTCCTCGGCCGTGCCCGCGCGGTCCGCGTAGTCGTGGCGGGGTGCCCAGACGCCGAAGTCCACGAGTTCGCTCCCCGCGGGCAGCACGACCCGGGAGAACTCGAACGGCACCGGGGCGTCGACCCGGCCCGGCGCGATCTTGATGTGTTCCCCCGCGCCCTCCGGGTTCTCGACGACATAGGTGGAGGAGGCACTTGAATTGCTGAGCGTCCAGTAGGTCCCGGTGGCCCCGATCTCTCCGGCCGTACGGGACACCCCCGGGTGCGGGATGTCCAGATGGGGCGGCCCACCGGCGGCGGGAGGGACGGCACGGCCGAAGCGGAGCCTCTCGCCGGGCGCCAGTCTGAACTGGTCCGCTGAGGCCGCGGCGGGTGCGGGCACCACGATGATGGTGTACATGACGCTTCCTTTCCCCGGGGGCTGCGCCGTCAGGCTAGGAAGCGGCGATAAACGAACGCAGAACGTCACCGCGGGTGTCCGAGGGGTCACGCGGGCCCCGGCGGCGACGGATCCGCCGATCGGGTGGACTCTGGTCTAATGGGTTGCTCTTTTGTCGACCACCGGTAGTGGGGGCGTGGTGTTGGACGTACAGAACAGGTCCGCCGAGGAGGCCGTCACCGGCGTTACCGGCCCCGCCGGCACCAAACCGCCGGACGGCCCCCCGCCCGCCCCGCTCCGCCCGTACCTGATCCTCGCGGGCGTCCTGTGCGGCCTGTACTTCCTGTACTCGTGGGTGCAGTACGCGCATTTCCGCACCCCGTCCTGGGACCTCGGGATCTTCGGGCAGTCGGTCAGGGCGTACGCGGAGTTCCGGGCCCCCGTCGTCGACATCAAGGGCCCCGGATTCCAGATACTCGGCGACCACTTCAGCCCCGTCACCGCGCTCCTCGCGCCGCTGTACTGGATCTGGCCGTCACCGGTCGCGCTGCTCTTCGCGCAGGCCGCGCTGTTCGCCGCCGGAGCCGTCGTCGTCGGCCGCACCACCCAGCAGCTCCTGGGCAGCCGGGCCGCGGGCATCGGGCTCACCGTCGCGTACGGGCTGTCCTGGGGGCTCCAGGAAGCGGTGAAGTCAGACTTCCACGAGATAGCCTTCGCCGTCCCGCTGCTCGCCCTGACCTGCCGTGCGCTGCTCCTCGGGCGCTGGACCGCCGCCGTCGCCTGGGCCGCCCCGCTGGTCCTGGTCAAGGAGGACATGGGGCTGACCGTCGCCATGGTCGGCGCGGTGCTGTTCCTGAAGGGGCAGAAGCGGCTCGGCGCGGCCGTGGCCGGTTTCGGCGTGGCCGCCTTCGCCCTGACCGTCCTCGTCCTGATCCCGGCGGCGAGCCGGGTCGGCGAGTACGACTACTGGTCCAAGATCGAGAAGACCGGGCAGGGCGCCGAGACCTCCTTCGGGCAGGTCATCGGTGACGCGCTCGCCTCGGGCGAGCGCTGGGAGATGGTGTTCTACCTGCTCGCCATCACCGGCTTCCTGGCCCTGCGGTCGCCGCTGATCCTGCTCGTCCTGCCCACGCTCGGCTGGCGCTTCCTCTCCCAGGACCCGAACCACTGGGGCATGCACTGGCACTACAGCGCGATCCTGATGCCGGTCGTGTTCCTGGCCCTGGTGGACGGCGTCCGCTCGGTACGCACCTCACCGCGCGCGTGGCTCGTCTCGTACGGGAAGGTCGTCGTCCCGGTCGCGACGGCGGTCGCGCTCGTCCTCGCCGCGAACCTGCCGCTGCGCGAGCTGATGAAATCGGAGACGTACCGGACGGACACCCGCACCGTGCAGGCGCGGGCCGCCGTCGACGCGGTGCCGGACGGGGTGAGCGTGGAGGCGGACGTCTCGCTCCTCGCGCACCTCACGGCGGACCACCGGGTCTACTGGGTGGGCACCTCGGGGGACGTCGATCCGGACTATCTCGCCTTCGATCTGCGCGGCTGGTCGCAGCAGGTCTCCGACCCGGTGCAGCTGGCCTCGCAACTGCATCCGGAGGCGCGGTACGAGATCGTCCACCGCTCGGACGGCTTCGCGGTGCTCAAGAAGGTGTGAGACGCGGAAACGACCGGGGGCCCGGTTCCATCGGAACCAGGCCCCCGGTCGTGCGGTGCTCAGTACTGCTGCTGGTTCCGCTTGAACCAGGCGGCGGCGTCGGCCTTCGCGAAGAAGACGATGAGCAGGATGCCGAGAACGAGGCTGAGCAGGGCGAAGACGTTCGCGCCGAGCAGGTTCACGAGGCTTCCGACGGTCACCAGCGAGCCGTAGACGATGCCCGAGATGCGGATGCCGTTGCCGCCGGAGCGAATCTTGATCGCCGTGACGATGGCCCAGACGCCGAACGCGATGCCGATGACACCGACGACGATCATGGTGCCGGTCAGGATCGACGAGACGTCCTGGCCCTGGCTGTCGAGCTCGGGGGAGCTGGCGATCTGGTCGGCGAGCCAGCCGCTGGCCACAACGGCGATCAGGCCGAACAGCGCCTGGAAGACGCCGAGGATCCACAGGATCACGCGGTTCGCCTTCACGCCGCCCGGCATGACCATGGCCGCCCCCGGGTAGCCGCCGCCGTACGGCGAGACCGGCGGAGCCGCTGGGTAGCCGTAGCCCTGCTGCGGCGGCACGCCCTGCGGGGCCTGCTGCGGGTAGCCGTAACCGGGCTGCTGCTGGCCCTGGCCCTGCGGCTGGCCGTAAGGGTTGTTCGGGTCGCCGAAGCTCATTCCGGGATTCCTCCGTGAATTCTCTGTGCGGGGGACGACGCGGCCCGCGCGGAGGACTTTTCACGGCATGTGAGCGGAATCCCCCCGGCACTTTCCGCGGTACTACGCGGATCATCGTCGTCGCAACGTCGACTTTTTGTCCAGTCGTTACCCGGAGTGGTTGCGCGGGGGCGAGTTCCCGGGCCGTACGGCCGGGTGCCCGGAGCGAGCGAATTGGAACAAGGCGGGGGTCATCCGGGAGGATGTCTCCATGAGCGCCCAGATTCTCGATGGCAAGGCCACCGCAGCCGCGATCAAGTCCGATCTGACCGTCCGTGTGGCGGCCCTCAAGGAGCAGGGCATCACACCCGGACTCGGCACCGTCCTCGTCGGCGACGACGCGGCCAGCCAGAAGTACGTGGCCGGCAAGCACCGGGACTGCGCGGAGGTCGGCCTCGCCTCGATCCAGCGCACCCTGCCCGCCGACGCCACGCAGGAGGAGATCGAGGCGGTCGTCCGGGAGCTCAACCAGGACCCGGCCTGCACCGGGTACATCGTCCAGCTCCCGCTGCCCAAGGGCATCGACGAGAACCGCATCCTGGAGCTGATGGACCCCGCCAAGGATGCGGACGGTCTGCACCCGACCAACCTCGGCCGGCTCGTCCTCAACGAGCCCGCCCCGCTGCCCTGCACGCCGAACGGCGTCATCACGCTGCTCCGCCGCCACGGCGTCGAGATCAACGGCGCCGAGGTCGTGGTCGTCGGACGCGGTGTCACCATCGGCCGCCCGATGCCGCTGCTGCTCACCCGCCGCTCGGAGAACGCGACCGTGACCCAGTGCCACACCGGCACCCGGGACCTCGCCGCCCACCTGCGCAACGCCGACATCATCGTCGCGGCGGCCGGTGTGCCGCACCTGATCAGGCCGGAGGACGTGAAGCCGGGCGCCGCCGTCCTCGACGTCGGCGTCTCGCGCAACGGCGAGGGCAAGATCGTCGGCGATGTGCACCCGGGCGTCGCCGAGGTGGCCGGCTGGATCTCCCCGAACCCCGGCGGTGTCGGCCCGATGACCCGCGCCCAGCTCCTCGTCAACGTCGTCGAGGCCGCGGAGCGCGCGGCCGCGGCGCTCTGACGTGACCTCGGGGAACCCCGGGATCCCGGGAAGCCCGGGAACGCCGGGATTCGAGGACGGAGCGGATGCCGCCGAGGCCTCGGCGGAGGCCGGGCGGAAGCGGCCGGCGGCCGTCACCACCGACACCGCGCGGCCCGAGGGCGGCGGTCGTGCCGCCCCCGGGGACGCCTCCGCGCCCGCCCGCCAGTGGCCGCTGCTCACCGTGCTCACGCTGGCCGGGATCGGGCTGCTCGTGGTGGGGACGGATCCGTTCCCGCAGGCCTTCCGGGTCGGGGCGATGCTGATCGGGGCCGCACTCCTGGTGGGCGCCGTGATGCGCCGGGTGCTGCCCTCCGTGGGCATGCTGGCCGTCCGGTCCCGCTTCACGGACATGATCACCTACGGGGTGATGGGCGGCCTGATCGTGCTGCTCGCGCTCATGGTGCAGCCCGAGCCCTGGCTGAAGATCCCGTTCCTGGAGGAAGTCCTCCACCTCACGGTGACCTAGGGCCTGGACCCGGACCCGGTCCGCAGCATTTGAGACACGGCGCCCGCCCTCTCCCCCGTGGGAGGGCGGGCGCCGCTGTGATCAAGGGTCATGTACGCGCCAATGTGGCGGCAAGTCCCGTCGGGTCGCTGTGGCACGGAAGTGACCATTCCGCTACCTCGGATCCGCATCGGGGGCGCGCGCCGCCTCCGGACCTGCCATTCTTCGGGAAAGCAGGGAGTCGCGAGGGGTACGGGACAAGGGGGACCGCACATGCCTGGCTGGAAGGCGCTGCCCGACGAACTCGACCCGGACGTGCGCGCGTTCACCGAGCTGCTCCGCCGCCTCGTCGACCGCAGCGGCCTCGCCGTCACGGCCGTCGCCGAACGTACCGGGCATGAACGAGCTTTGTGGGACGCGTTCCTGAATGCCCGGCAACCCGTGCCTCGTGGCGCTGTCGTGGCGCTCGCCGACGTGACCGGAAGCGACGCGGGCGGCCTCGCGGCCCACTGGGAGCGGGCGGAGCGGGCGTGGTCCGGCCGGGTCGGGGGTGACCGTGACGACGGTGACGGCAGGGTCGACTCTGGCCGTCGGGTCGGCGGTGATCGCAGGGTCGACTCTGGCCGTCGGGTCGACGCTGATCGCAGGGTCGACTCTGGCCGTCGGGTCGACGCTGATCGTCGGGACGAGGACGACCGCACCCTGCAGATCCGGCGCATCGACCTGCCGGACCAGGCGCCCGGTCCCTCGCCACGCCCGGCGACGCCCGTACCGACGCCCTCACCCTCGCCCCGGATCCCCACTCCCACTCCCGCTCCCGCCGTCGCCCCCGTTCCCCCCGCTCCCGCATCCCGTCCCCGGCGCGTCCTGCTCTACACCGTCGGCACGCTCGGCGCCCTGCTCGTCGTCGCCGCCGCCCTGCTCCTCGTCGACCTGGGCGGTTCCGGCGGCCCGGACGACCGCGCGACCGCCCCGCCGCCCACGACCGTCCCGCCCACCACCGTGCGCCCCAGCCTCCCCCCGGGCGTGAAGTGCGGGGGCGCCGACTGCGCGGGGCGGGATCCGGAGGTCATGGGCTGTGGTGGCGAGCTCGCCACGACCGTCGCACGCGCGCGCGTGGGCGCCGCCCTGATCGAGGTCCGCTACAGCGGCACCTGCGGGGCCGCGTGGGCCCGGATCACCGGGGCCGCCCCCGGTGACACGGTGAGCGTCGAGGCCGCGGGCGCCGTCCGGAACGCCACCGTCGCCCCCGACGCCGACACGACCGCGGCGGAAACCGACGCGTACACCCCGATGGTCGCCGTCGGATCCGGCCAGGCGGCACGGGCCTGCGGCGCCCTCGCGAACGGCCGCGAGGGCTGCACCACGGACGACTGAAGGGCGGTTGACGTGCGGCCGGGGAGCCGGCGGACGGCGGACGGACACCCGCCCGGCCACGCGGACGGACGCGCGCGCGGACGGGCGGCAGTGAGCCGGACCACAAGGGGGTGGGGATTCACGGGGGCCCGGGTCGGATAGCCTGACCGCTGGATATCTCTTCATGTCGAGACACCGATCGATCAAGAGAGCTATCCCGCACCAGGGGCAGGGACCCCCACCGCCAGCTGTCTTACGGAGATCGCCATGACCCGCACTCCCGTGAATGTCACCGTGACCGGCGCGGCCGGCCAGATCGGCTACGCGCTGCTCTTCCGCATCGCCTCCGGCCACCTGCTCGGCGCGGACGTGCCGGTCAAGCTGCGCCTCCTCGAGATCCCGCAGGGCGTGAAGGCCGCCGAGGGCACCGCCATGGAGCTCGACGACTGCGCCTTCCCGCTGCTCAAGGGCATCGACATCTTCGACGACCCGAACCAGGGCTTCGAGGGCGCCAACGTCGCGCTGCTGGTCGGCGCCCGCCCGCGTACCAAGGGCATGGAGCGCGGCGACCTGCTCGCCGCCAACGGCGGCATCTTCAAGCCGCAGGGCAAGGCCATCAACGACCATGCCGCGGACGACATCAAGGTCCTGGTCGTGGGCAACCCGGCCAACACCAACGCCCTGATCGCCCAGGCCGCCGCCCCGGACGTGCCGGCCGAGCGCTTCACCGCGATGACCCGTCTGGACCACAACCGCGCGCTGACGCAGCTGGCCCAGAAGACCGGCTCCTCGGTCGAGGACATCAAGCGCCTCACCATCTGGGGCAACCACTCGGCGACCCAGTACCCGGACATCTTCCACGCGGAGATCGCCGGCAAGAACGCCGCCGAGGTCGTGGGCGACGAGGCGTGGCTGGCCGACACCTTCATCCCGACCGTCGCCAAGCGCGGCGCCGCGATCATCGAGGCCCGTGGCGCGTCCTCCGCCGCCTCCGCGGCGAACGCCGCCATCGACCACGTCCACACCTGGGTCAACGGCACCGCCGCGGGCGACTGGGCCTCCATGGGCATCCCGTCGGACGGCTCGTACGGCGTGCCGGAGGGTCTCATCTCCTCCTTCCCCGTCACCTGCGTCGACGGCACGTACGAGATCGTCCAGGGCCTGGAGATCAACGACTTCTCCCGCACCCGCATCGACGCCTCCGTGGCGGAGCTCGCCGAGGAGCGCGAAGCGGTCCGCGAGCTCGGCCTCATCTGAGCCCAGCCCTGATCCGGGCCTGGCCTCAGAGAGGTCAGGCCTGATCCGAGCCCCGCTCCACCAGGGCTCCATCTGCCCGGCGCCCCCGGACCGTACGACCGACCGTACGGCCCGGGGGCGCCGTCACGTCTGCCGACAGGGGCACCCCGGCTCCCCTGTGCTGCGGCACGCCCCCGGCCGCGTACCGCCGTCGTCGTGGGTGCGGCGGCGGCCGGAGCGGGAACAGCGCACCCCCGAAGCCCGCTGTTCCCGTTCCGGCCGTGCTCAGGGCGTCCCGCCGCCCCTGAGCCCCGTCGCGAGGGCCGACAGGTCCCGTGCCGCGCGCAGCAGCAGTCCGTCGCCGAAGGTGACGCGGGTCGCCCCGAGCCGACCGAGTTCGGCGAAGGACGGGCCGCCCGGGAGGGCGAGGGCGTTGAGCGGCAGGTCGCCGAGGGCGGCGCGCAGCGCCGGGAGGTCGGCCGGCGGGGCGGCGATCGGGTAGACGCAGTCCGCGCCCGCCTCGGCGTAGAGCCGGGCGCGGACGAGCGCGTCGGCCGCGGGCTCGGCCACCCCCCGGATGTACGTGTCCACGCGCGCGTTGAGGAAGAGTCCGGGTCCCGCCGCCGCCCGTACCTCCGCCAGCCGGTCGGCGTGCGCCCGCGGGTCCTGGAGACGGCCGTCCGGTCCGGTGTCCTCCAGGTTCACGCCGACGGCCCCCGACTCCCGTACGCGCTCGACGAGTTCGGCCGGAGCGAGCCCGTACCCGCCCTCCAGGTCCGCCGTGACGGGTACGGAGACGGCGCGGACGATCCGAGCCACGGCGGCGAACATCTCCGCCGCCGGGGTCGCCCCGTCCTCGTGGCCGAGGGAGGCGGCGATCCCGGCGCTCGGCGTCGCGAGCGCCGGGAATCCGGCGGCTTCGAAGACGCGGGCGCTGACCGCGTCCCAGGGGCCTGGCAGGACGAGCGGATCGTCCGCCGGCCGGTCCCGGTGCAGGGCGCGCAGGGTGGCCGTACGCCCCTCTCCGCTCCCGCTCCCGCTCGCGTTTCCGCTCACTTTCACGTTCACGCCGAGCGCGGGGTGTAGTGGCCGGGCGTCATCCGGGTGGTGACGGCGATCCGGTTCCAGGCGTTGATGACGACGATCGCGCCGATGACCCGGGCGAGTTCGGTCTCGTCGAACTGCGCGGCGGCGACGGCGTACACCCCGTCGGGGACGGAGCCGTCGGTGAGGACGGTGACGGACTCGGTGAGCGCGAGGGCGGCCAGTTCGCGTTCGGTGTAGAAGTGCCGGGACTCCTCCCAGGCGTTGAGCTGCACGATCCGCTCGACGGTCTCGCCCTCCGCGAGCGCGTCCTTGGTGTGCATGTCGATGCAGAACGCGCAGCGGTTGATCTGCGAGGCCCGGATCTTGATCAGGTGGTACAGGGTCGGGTCGATGTCCTTCGCGGCGGCCTTCTCCAGGTGGAGCATGGCCCGGTAGAACTCGGGGACGCGCTCGGCGAGGGGGAGCCGGGGGGCGTGCTCGTGGGCGTACTCGGCCGGAGCGGCGACGGTGGCGGTGAGGTCCGTGTGCGTGGTCATGGCTTCACCGTACGAGTCGGGTGGCACAGGGGTATGGTCCATTTCCATGGCAAACGAGTGGGCCGCTTTCGGGGCGGATCTCCATCTGGAACTGCGCGGACCGCGTCTGCGGGCCGGCCTCATGGACGCCCTGCGGGAGGCGGTGCGCAGCGGGCGGCTGGAGGCCGGCACCCGGCTGCCGTCCTCCCGTTCTCTCGCCGCCGACCTCGGCATGGCCCGCAACACCGTCGCCGACGCCTACGCCGAACTGGTCGCCGAGGGCTGGCTGACGGCCCGCCAGGGCTCCGGCACCCGAGTCGCCCGCCGCGCGGAACCGCGCAGGGCGGGACCGGCCAGGGCGGAACCGCGCCGGGCGGGACCGGTCGGTGCGGGCCCGGGCAGCGCGCACTCCCGGACGACGTCCGCGCCGCCCGCCCTCTCCCTCCCGCGCACCTCCGCGCCCGCGCACAACCTCAAGGCCGGCACCCCCGACCTCGCGTCCTTCCCGCGCGCCGAATGGCTCAAGGCCTATCGGCGGGCCCTCACCGCCGCCCCCAACGAGGCCTTCGGATACGGCGATCCGCGCGGCCGGATCGAACTCCGCACGGTCCTCGCCGAGTACCTGGCCCGCGCCCGGGGCGTGTACGCACGGCCCGAACGGATCGTGATCTGCGCGGGGTTCGTGCACGGACTGACGCTGATGGGCCAGGTGCTGCGCGCGAGGGGCGTACGGGACGTGGCGGTCGAGTCGTACGGCCTCGGGCTGCACGCCGGACTCCTCACCGGGGCGGGCCTCGGGACCCCGGCGCTTCCCTTCGACGGACGCGGCACCCGGGTCGAGGAGCTGGCGGACGGGGACGCCGGAGCCGTGCTCATGACCGCCGCCCATCAGTTCCCGCTCGGCGGCGCGCTGCCGCCGGACCGGCGGGCGGCGGTCGTCGACTGGGCGCGGAGCTCGGGCGGATACGTCCTGGAGGACGACTACGACGGCGAGTTCCGCTACGACCGGCAGCCGATAGACCCTACGCCCTGGGAACTCGGGGAACGTCGCAGTTCACGCCAGAGGTTGCCTGTTGGGGCGCTACAGGCACTGGACGCGGAACGCGTCGTCTACATGGGCACCGCTAGCAAGTCTCTGGCCCCGGGCCTCAGGTTGGGGTGGATGGTTGTTCCCGACGCCTTGGCGGGGGAAGTCGTCGCGACCATGGAGCCGGCGATGATGCCTGGTGTTCCGGATCAACTCGCCCTCGCCGAGTTCATCCGGTCCGGCTCCTATGACCGCCACGTTCGGAGGATGCGGCTGCACTACCGGCGACGGCGCAACGAGCTGATCGGCAGGCTTGCGGCGGAAGCGCCACACCTTCGGGTGTCCGGGGTTGCTGCGGGACTGCACATCGTCCTGGAGCTTCCCCCCGGTACCGAACAGGACGTGATCCGCTCGGGGGCATGGCAGGGGCTCGCGCTACAGGGGCTTGGCCACTTCCGTCGCCCTGATGCCGTCGGTTCACGTCCGGACGGTCTCGTGCTCGGCTACGGCACTCCGTCAGACAGTCAGTGGGCGGGGGCGCTCGATGCGCTGATGCGTGCACTACCGGAGCCCTGACATATGGCGAAGCCCCGCCCGACACGTGGCCAGACGGGGCGTTCTGTTGTCTCCGGGGCCTACCGGGCAGCGTCGATGTCTGCCCCGAGCGACCGTGAGCTAGCCGAACGGTTCGGTGTGGCCCGGATGACCGCGCGCCGAGCAGTCGGGGAACTTCGGGAACGTGAACTCGTCCGGACCGAATGGGGGCGCGGGACGTTTGTGGTCGGCCCCGTCGGCTCGGGCAGCGAGGACGACGACCAGGCCGACGCGTAGACCGCTTGGGGTTCAGCGGTGCGGAAGGTCCACCGCTTCCCACGAGTGGCCGCACCCGTGACCCGTCGGCAGGGTGCAGGCGGTCCGCTCCAGTCGGGGAAGCGTCTCGCCTTCCGCTACGCAGATCGTGAGGCGGACGTAGCTGACTAGTCGGTCTCGTCGTCCCACTTCACCCACAGTTCCGGGTCCGCGCCGGGGGCGAACCTGGATTCGGCGTGCTGGTCGCCGTGGTTCTTGCCGAGTTCGCAGCAGCCGACCGAGTCATGGAGCCGGGGGTAGTCCTCCTCTTTGGCCCCGGCGTCCCGCATGGCGGTCAGCAGCTCCCCGTGGGGGAGCCGGCGAGTCGTGTCGCAGAGGTACATGGCTGTTCCTTGGCTCTGGATTCAGGAGCCCCGTCCGTGCACCACGGGGGCAGCGCGCGGACGGGGCGGTATGCGGGTGCGGTCTGTACGGGCCGAGCTACGTCGTGCCGTACGGGCACGCGTCGCCCGCTTCGCGCGGGCAGGCGATCACCGACCGGGACACGTACTGACCCGCTTTCGACCAGTAGCCGTAAACGGCGTCCCCTGCCCGTTGCACGGCGGGCGTGTTCCCGGTGGCAAGGGTGGTGGCCGTGTCCATGAGGCTTCGGCGGGAACCCTCCAGCCGCTCGAAAACGGCGTAGTGCTCCTCGTCCATGGGCGGATTCTGCGTCAGCTCCCCTTCGAGCCATGCCACCGCTCGGGCCAGCCCGTCAGGGCCGTACGGGAACGTGTCGGCCACGTGGCTGTCCGGGCGCCGCAGCCAATGCGAAATCTCGATGGGCGGGTAGTTGGCGGGGGCCGTAGCTCGGCGGGTATCCGCGTCCGAATACTTCCGTCCCGTGTACGCGTACGCGTGCCAGTGCGCTGTCACGCTCGGAGCGTACGAGTCAGGGGGCCTCTCCTCACGCGACACCCTTTGCCATCCTTCGAACGGGTTCGGTCAGGTCGTCGGGCGTCATCGTGAGCAGTGCGCCGAGCAGGTACTTGCGTGCTCGCTCAATGGCGGGGCCTGGGGTGTCGAGCAGTTCAGCGGGAGGGATCTCGGACCGAAGCGCGGGGTCCGCGAGCGCTTGTGCCAGGACCTCGGCCGCTAGACGCTCGGCGAGCCAATGCCGCGTCCGTTCCTTGAGCGCAACAGTCAGGTGAAGCGAGGTTTGCTCGCCCACCGTGTAGGGCGCGTGGATGTAGCCGCGAGGGAGCCAAAAGACGGTTCCGGGCTCAAGGGTGACCGTCTGCGCCGGCGGAGTCGTGGCGAGCCACTGTCGTTCCTCGCGCGTGAACCCCCGTCCCTCAAACGCCCCGTATTCGCCCATGGGGTTCCGCACGATCGGCGGGTGCAGCGGCCACGCTTTCTTGCCCGCTACCTGAATGATGAGCGTCACGTACGGGTCATAGTGGTACGTGAGCCCGTGGCTGCCGGGCGGGGTCATGTACGCGTTGATGTGGACGTGGTACCCGGTTTCCTGCCGGATCTCGTCGCACAGTCGGCTGACCGCCGGTTTGAGCGCCTGGAGATCTCGGAGGGTGATCGTGCCGCCCTGATCAAGGTGGGTGCGGACGGCTCCGGATCGGGGCATGCCGCCCGAGACGTACGTGTCCCGGTCGGTGATCTCGCCGTCTTTCAGCAGCACAACGTTTCGCGCGGCGAGGCAGTGCGCGTCTACGAGCGCGTTGACCTCGGCGAGGGTCAGCAGGTGCGCGAGCGAGTTCGGGTCCCGCTCGAACAGAAGGGGTTCGCTCGGCCACCGAGTCAAGATCTCGGGTACGCCGTCGACCAGGTCAGACAAGGGCATTGAGGCTCCCTGGTAACTGCGAGGGGGAGCGGGGGCCCGCACCCGACCGGTACGGACCCCCGCGTTGCGGCATCAGGCGGACGCGGGGCGCTCGCCGGAGAGCCACGCCTCGGCGAAGGCCGTGAGTTCGGCCTCGCTCATTCGGAGCTGCCGCCCCGTCCCCTCGGGCTTGCTGTCGCCGAGGGCGAAGCCACCGCCGGCCAGGGGGGCCAGAGTGACGCAGCTCTCGGCGTTGGAGGTTCCGCCGTTGCCGCCGCAGAGCGCCGCGAACGGGCCCGTGACCTCGCTGGTGTACAGGTCGCTCATCTAGGGTTCCTCTCGTCTCTGTCACTGATAGGGACTCCGCCCCGCCCTCTGTGATGTCTGGCGAGACCGTCAGAGGGCGGGGCTTCCGTGCTCTCGGCTCGGGACCTTCCCGCAGATGGGGCCGGACCGAGACCACGGAGTCTGTCCGCGGGCCCTGTCCCCGCCCGGGGAGGGACGTGGACGGGACCCGTGGTGCAGCGCCTCCGCCGGTCCGAATCGGTCGGTTCGTAGGGCCGCACGACCCCGCCCGTGTGGACGGGGAAACCTGTAGGACGGCGCGCTACTGCTATACCGGCGGCCCCGGGATGTTCCCCCGGGTGCGGGAGTGATGCCCGCCCGCCATCACGGTTCACGTCGCGTGACAGGGGCGGGAGTTCAGATGCGAGCCAAGGTCGAAGTTCAGGCGGGCCAGGGGTCGGGCGAGACAACTCGGCGGAGTGTCACAGTGGCCAGATGGAGAGCCCGTACCGGGTGCCAAGGTCGGGGAAGACGGTCGACCACGCCTAGCCGGGCCCGTATGTGCTCCCGTGCCGCTTCCTGCTCCTCGGGGTCCGTTGCCCACATGCGCAGCTCGCCGGGGCAGTCGGGGACGCTCACAGAGACGGCGCGCATCGTCGGCTGTACCCACACCGAGTGTTCGGGGTCGGGGTCGAGCCGGTCCGCGATTCGCAGCGCTTCATCACGCAGCCATCGGAGCGCCCATCTCGGTGAGAGCGTCTGGTAACGCCCGAGCAGCCACGGTGCTTCCTGCCCGGTTCCGTACACCAGCCCTTCTGCCCGGTAGGCGAGGGGGCGTGCTTCCCCGGTCATGCGCGACCCCCACGTCGCATCACGTAAGGCCGCTCGATGACCTCGACGTAGCTCGTGTGCTCGGGGTTCTCGCGCAGGTGGGCGAATGTCCAGTCCTGCGCCGTTCTCAGGTCCGTGATCGGGTCGCCCTCGGCGCCGCAAGGAATCGTTCCGTCGTCATCCGTGAACGCCAGACACCGGAAGTGGTGAGTCATTGCCGGGGCGTCGTCGTCCTGGTCGGGCCGTAAGGTCCAGTTGATCAACTCCAGGACTCGGCTCACGACTCCACCGCCGGTACGGGGGTGGTGAGCACGCGGATACGCGCACGCTCTTCCTCGTTCGGGCGACGCAGCTCGGCGGGGGTTGCCGTCCACTTCGTACCCCCGCCCGGGGGCGACAGGTGGACCACGTCACCGTCCCACGCCGTCACCCTTCCGAGTCGGGACGCTCTCTCGGCGGTGTCTGCCGCCATGAACGTTCCGAGGTCGGGAACCGTAGGCGCCGTCTCCGGGCTCGGGCTCGGGCTCGGGCGAGCGTTGTGTTCGGGCACGACCACTCCTCTCCGTAGCGCTTCCACTGCCAGGGGCCGCTAGCGTGGCCCACAGCCGAGTTCCCTTCAACTAGTCAGCATCGAAGGAAGAGTTGTGGCCAACATTCGAGTGCTAGACCCAACGCCGTTCAGTTAGGCGTAGAGGCTGTTCGTCAAGGCCGGTGAACGAGGCAGCGGAGCTGCTGTAGAAGAGGTTTGTCCTCCAAGACATCCT